>JAILFH010000088.1 GCA_024697645.1 Prevotella sp. | reverse complement strand
GGCGTACCACGTGAGCGGCGTGCAATCTCGTTGGCTGCATCGTCGTCGATGGGCACGCCAAGGATGCCTGCCGAGCGGCGGATAATCTTCTGCAGCGTCAGCGGGTCGTAGTACTCCAGATGCAGGTTGATGCCGAAGCGTGCGCGCAGCGGAGCCGTGAGCAAACCAGAACGCGTGGTTGCACCGACGAGCGTGAATGGGTTCAGGTCGATTTGTATGGAGCGTGCCGAAGGACCCTTATCGATCATGATATCGATGCGATAGTCTTCCATAGCCGAGTAGAGATACTCCTCGACGACAGGCGACAGACGGTGTATCTCGTCGATGAACAACACATCGCGCGGTTCAAGCGAGGTCAGAATGCCCGCCAGATCACCAGGTTTGTCAAGTACAGGGCCACTCGTTATCTTGAACCCCACCCCCAACTCATTGGCGATGATGTTCGACAAAGTGGTCTTACCCAAGCCTGGCGGTCCGTGCAGAAGCGTATGGTCGAGGGGCTCGCCACGATATTTGGCCGCCTCGACAAAGACCTCGAGATTCTCTACTACGCTTTGTTGGCCACTAAAGTCCTGAAACTTCAACGGTCGAAGCGCATTCTCGAAGTCTTTCTCGCCCTGTGAGAGCCGCTCTTCGCGAATGTCAAAATCGTCGTTCATGTATTAATCTTTGAACTCAAACAGGTTGTAGAAACCTGTCATCTTGAATATCTTCTGAATGTTCTCGTTGATGTTGCGAATAAAGACATGACTGCCTTTAGCCTTTGCGTTCTTCAGGATGCTAAGGAAAATACGCAAGCCGCTCGAAGAAATATACTCGAGTTTAGAGCAGTCGAGAATAATGTCGTGACTTGTGCAATCAGCAAGAGGCTGTACAGCCTTCTCGGTATCAGATGCAGCCGCCGTGTCAAGACGACCTTCGAAATAGGTCACCAAAAAATTCTTTTCTTCTTTTAAAATTGTTTTCATTGCTTTATTGGTAATTAAAATTTCAATTTTGTTGTTAGTATATTAGTCTTTTTGAACACATTAAATCGGATAAATCAGATTGACTACCACCATCATCAGCACGAAGAGTACCAGATGGAGCACAATACCCAGACGGGCAAAGTCGCCAACACGGAAACTGCCCGGACCGAAGATGAGCATGTTGTTGGTGGAACCAATGGGCGTGGAATAACTGAATGTGACTGAAAGCATGAGCGACATCACAAACGGCATGGGATTACATCCCAGAATCATGGCCTGGTGCCAGACAATTGGGAAGAAAATAGCCGCACAACCCACATCAGTGACAAACTGAGTGACCAGAGAAGCCAGGAAACACGTCACACACATGACCACATAGGGATTGGTGCCAAACAGTTGGAGCGCGCCATCGGCAATAGCACTGGCAATACCCGTATTGCTAAAGGCGGTAGAGAGAACAACCGTAGAACCAAGAACGAGCAGAAGATCCCACTCGATATACTTCACGATACGGTCCATACGGCAGCATTTTGTGAGCAACATAGCGCCTGAAGCCAGCATCGTAGAGGCCATAAGAGGCATAATGTGGAACGACGAGATGACAAACATGAGCACCAGAATGAGGGCTGCAGTGATGGTACGCTTGCTGAGTTGCGGCACGAAATGCGAATCGAAGAACTGCAGATTGCGTCGGTTGACTTTCTCGAGTTGGTCGACACTCTTTGGGGGACATTCCAGAAGCAGCGTGTCGCCTGCCTGCAGACGAACCTCTCGTGGCTGCCCCTCCACTCGCTTTCCCTGTCGGGCAACTGCAACCAGAGCCATATCATTCTGATGTTCGAAATCGTTGGTGCTCATCGACGTACCAATAAGGTCGCTTCCAAACGTGACATAAGCCGTACGCAACTTACGGTCTGACCCAATCTCGCTGATATCATAGACGTGATGGTCGGCAGCAACAAGCCCATGCGACTTTTTCAACTGCAAAATCTCATTAATCTGACCTGCATAGATAAGGCGGTCGCCACCAAGGACGAACTCATCATCGGGAACAGGCATGATGATTTCCTTATCAAATCGGACGATTTCGATAAGCGATCCTCCATTGACCTGCTTCAGACCTGCTTCCTGAACCGTTTTTCCTACGGCTTGATTTTCAGTAGGGACAAGCAATTCAACCGTATAGTCGCTTGTGGTTTCAAACGACTGCTCTGATGATTCACGTTTTGGAATAAAATTTCGAAGAATCACCACCAGGAACGTACCAACTACCGTCAGAATCAAACCAGGCAATAACGGCGCAAAAATGTGAAGTGAATTTCCAGTTTTCTCCAAATACAAACCAGAAATCACAAGGTTGGAGGTATTACCCAGCAGCGTACACATTCCGCCAAACGAGGCAGCATAACTCATTGGCAACAGTAATCGCGAGGGATTCATGTTAAGGGTTCGTGCCCAAATCTTCACCGTATCAATGAACATCGCAACGGTGTTCGTTCCATTCAGGAAAGCCGCCAAGACACTGACGGGAACAACCAAACGAATGATGGAGAGACGATAGTTTCCAGGCCTTCCCAACACGTTCTTCGAAAGCCAATAGAGCACACCCGTCTGAATAAGTCCCGCAATGACAACAAAGAATGCTGCATGCACAATGACAGGCTCAGAAGCAAAGCCTCCCATCGCTTCTTCCTCATCGACCACACCTGTGACCAAAAGCACGGTGACGGCTCCGAGATAGACCACCTCAAGTGGAGCATGCGTTCGCGCAAGTGCCACCATGATGGCAACAAGCGACGCAATGGTAATCCAAGCGGGCAGGCCTATTCCGAGAAATACGAATTGCTCCATTCTATTCGGTTTATGATTCTTTTACTTCCTTTTCAAGTCGTTTGCGCAGGGTCAGAACATTGCGTCCTTCCACACGCTCATAGTTCATTGAATCCATCAGTTGTCGGACAAGGTAGATACCGAGTCCGCCTATCGGGCGATCCTCTGCTGCAAGCGACGTATCGACGTCTTCCTTGGCTGTAGGATCGAAGGGACTTCCATAGTCTGTTATCGTGAATTTCAGGCGAAGGTCGTTGGCCTCAGCATCAATCAGGACGTCTCCTTCCGTTCCCTTCGGATAGGCATAGTTCATCACATTGACCACCGCCTCTTCCATTGCAAGGTTCAGGTTCATCGTCTCGTCCATATCGAAACCGAGTTCTTCTGCCACACCTTCCACAAACTCACTGAGTTGCGGAATGGTCTGTACGTCGTTGGGCAGAGTGAGACTCCGCTTTAGACGCACATCACGGACTTTCTTTGTATAATCGACCACAAGAATGGTCAGGTCGTCGCTTTGTTCTGCTTCACCGACAAACTTAGAAACAGCCGAATTCATCGAACTTACAAGCCCCTGCGTGTCGGCATTTCCTTTTTCCCTTGCCTCATACCAGGCTTGAGCCACTGCTTCCATTCGCTTCTCGCCAAACTGCTTGTGGTCGATGTCCTCGGCTTCCGTGAGACCATCGGTATAGAGGAAAATTTTCGTTTGTGGATTAATAACCATTTCCTGACCTTCAAACTTGAAATTGGCAACTAAACCCAAAGGAATGTTAGAAACCACAGGCAGGAATTGTACGGATTTTTCGTTCTTGTCGATGCTTTCTCCGTCTTCATTCGCTCCTCCAATAATGAGCGGTGCATTATGACCAGCATTGCAATAGCGGAGTCGTCCGGTTGGCAAGTCGAGCACACCGAGGAAGAGGGTTACGAACATCATCGAATTATTCATCGCCGACATCTGCTCGTTCATCAATTCCATAATACGAACGGCACTGGCTTCATGGGCTGTGACAGTCCTGAACTCCGTACGTGTCACCGCCATCACAAGCGATGCGGGAACACCTTTACCCGAAACGTCAGCAATGCAGAAGAAGAGTTTCTCATCACGAATGTAGAAATCGAACAAGTCGCCACCAACTTCACGGGCGGGTTTCAAAAGTCCAACCACATCTATGTCGTCGCGGTCAGGGAATGGCGGGAAATCCTTAGGAATCATCGACTGCTGAATGCTATTGGCAATGTGCAATTCGCTACCGATGCGTTCCTTCTCGGCATTGATGCGCAGCAGACTATTGCTTTGGTGCGCTGTTCGCCAGAGAATCAGCAGAAGCAAAATGAGTCCCGACAACAAGAACAATCCAAGATTCTGACTCAGTTTGTGCAACTTTTTAAACATCTCGTAGTCCTTGTGAATGACAGCCATCGACCACCCTGCCCGTTTGTTCACAGGCGAATAATAGACATGGACCATGTCGCCCTCTTTATTCTTCACGGCAGTCTCACCCGTTTCACCAGCAAGCAATCGGTTGTTCAACGACATAATGGCTGTGTCTTTGCTCCGCTTGCCTAAATCAACGATATTATGCTTCAATACCAGACTTTCAACGGGGCAAAGAATAATACTTCCCGTATTGGAAACAATGAGATTCTCTGAATCAAGATGAGATCCATTGATGAATTTGCTCAGCCAGTCGAGCGACAAGTCTGCAATGATTACGCCCACGACTTTTCCTCCCTTATTGCGAAGGGGAACTGTATAAGAAACTACAAGTTCTTTGGCTCCTTCTTCGTCAAAATAGGGTTCACTCCAAAGGGCAGAATCTTGTTCTACAGGCTCCTTGAACCATTGCATGTTCAGATAGTCATGCGTAGCCGAACCTAATTGCCTACGGCTGATTGTACCCAAAGAATCTTTGCTAACATAGGGTTCAAACCACCTTCCCTTTTCTGGGAAATAATTAGCAACATATCCTACGGCGATTCCAAGTATGTTTTTGTTCTTGATGACTACTGGCTCTAATAGGCCATAAAGATGGTCGGGGTCATCAATACTTTCCTCAATGACCCAAGCCATATTATCCAATGCCACCTCTACGGTCTCAAATATACCCTCTACTTTGAGCGAAGTTTCCAGAAGTTCACTCTTAGCGCGCAAGTCGACCTCCTCTTTCACTCCCTTTCGAGCATAATAATAGAAAACACCGAGTGTAGCACCGATGAACACAATCGCTAATAGAATCGCTATCAAACCACCCCTGCGCTCTAAAAGGTCGCTGAAAAAGTTCTTTTTCTTTTTAGTAGACATACTTTGGGATCGACTTTTGTAAATTCCGACCGCAAATTTAGTCTTTTTTCTTTAAATAAGCGATTATTGAGACGAAAATCTTGCAGGATAAAGAATATTTTCTTTATATTTTGTTTTGTTATCAATTTTGTTGCCACCTGACTACGCCCTCTGCCTGAAGCCTCATCTGCTCAGCGCGCTGTGGGTCAATATTCTGGGCAAGTTGCAGCAGATAGTAGACAATAGCACAATGCCGCTGATATTCACGATGATAGCGATTTCGATGGGAAATATCCATAGAATTCACCCATTCGAGATGCTGAATGGAATCTTTCCAGACGGCATCAATGTGGCGAAAAGCCATCTGCTTCTGGTCTGTCATCGCCCATGCCCGAGCAAGCAGATGACCTCCTGTCTCATAGGTCAGCGGCAGATTGTATTCGGGAATCTCCAAATCGCATTTCCGAAGCACTTTTTCTCTGTCAGCAGGATTCTTTAGCGAAACGGCCAACTGGGCAAAAGTCATGCGAGCCCGACTGCACATCTGCATTGTAGGGGTGTCGAGATAGATTCCTGGTCGATTTATGTTGCCAAAACGGAAACGAGTCATCAGGTTCTGATAAGTGCGCTCCGTATCAACAACTTCCTTTTCCTTGTCGTGGGGGAAAGGCGTAAAACGTGCTGCAAAGCCTTCTGTGACAAGGTATTCGTCGAGTCCCAAATATTGCGAACTGGGCACAGAGACGCAAACATAGACGGGGCGTCGCCAATTCGAATTGGCAAGAACCTCGAGGAAGGCCAGTTGACCTTTGTGCAATCCGCGACGACCACTAAGCGGAATCACCATGCGGTCAGGAATCTCATCGTCGCTCAGTTCCGAAGCCCTGCGGCCGTCGGGAGCCATCATTCCACTTTCCCGCACAGCCTGTTTGTCCACATTCAGATAGACGGTGTCAGTTGGAATAAACCGAAGGTCAGGATCCTCGCTGCGTACCCAGTATCTAAGGATGTTGTGCAGTTCGAAAGGCTCTTCGCCAAATTGCTTCCGAGCCTCATCGGGATGCTGAGCATAGAAGTCAAGAACTTGCTGTCTGGCCTCTGCATTGATAAGGATTCCTTCCATCGCTTCACCGTGATATTCCTCTTTCGCCCAAGGAATCGGAAGAGCTGGCGCATCTTCGTTTGGGCGACATTGCTGATCGATATACCAATCCGTTGGCAGATAGTTCAGATTGCACACTCGGATGTCGGTGCGCACATTTTCCACTTCCTGATTATACCACAAGGGGAAGGTGTCGTTGTCACCATCACAGAAGAGAATCGGATTGCCTTCCTGCTGACACGAATTCAGATAATTCTGTCCGAAATCACGACAGGCAAATCGATGGGAACGATCGTGATCATCCCAGTTTTGTGTGGCCATTTGCAGGGGAATAAGCATCATTAAAAATGCAAAAATCGCCCATTTCATCGGAACTACTAACCTATTTTTGCGATTTTTCAGCAACGCGCTAAACCATTTACTAAACTGCTGATGAATCGCGGCAACACCAAGTCCACACCAGATAGCATAAGCGTAGAACGAACCCGCATAGGAATAGTCACGCTCTCGCACCTGCATCGGGTTCTGATTCAGGTAGACAACAATAGCAAGACCCGTCATAAAGAAAAGGGTGAACACGACCCAAAACTGCTGAATGCCTCGATGGCCGCGCCTCAGTCCTTGCCAGAGAAGACCAATAAATCCCAGCAGGAAAGGCAATCCATAATAGACGTTGTATCCTTTGTTTTGTTTGAGCACGCCGGGCAGTTTCTCCTGATTACCCAGACGCAAATTATCGATAAAGGGAATACCTGTAATCCAATTCCCATGTTCCACTTCTCCCTGCCCCTGAATATCGTTCTGCCGCCCACAGAAATTCCACATGAAATAGCGCCAATACATGAAATTACACTGATAGGAAAGGAAGAACTTCAGGTTTTCCCACTGTGTGGGCATTTTCACCAGCATCATCTCCCCACCATAATCATAAGGCACCATTCGCCCTTCAATGCCTCCCATCCAGTTTTCATAGACGTCGGTTTTCTGCGAATCCCACATTCGGGGGAAGAACATCTTCTGCGCATAGACAAACTCGCCGTCTTCAATCTTCATGCGCATCATGTTTGTTCCTGGAACAGGTTCGTATTCGGGCTGCGAAGTGTAGGCTTGTCCATAGAGAAGTGGGCGCTGACCATATTGGTCTCGGGCCAGATAACTTGCCAAGGTCTGTACTTTGTCGGGTGAATTCTGATCCATTGGTGGATTAGCCGACGAACGAATCAGTATCAAGGCATAACTCGCATAGCCTATAAGGAGAACCAACAGACATAGAAGTGCAGTGTTCCAAAGGCGAAGTCCTCGCTGAAAAGTGTACCATAATCCCGATGAAATGGCGGAGAATAGAAGAAAAACATAAATAAGCGCACCCAAATTCTGTTTCCATCCCAACACACCAACAAACAACTTTTCTGCCCATTCGGCACCCTTCACTACACCTGGAATAACCCCATAGAGAACACCTCCCAACAAGACGAACGAAACCAGCAGTGCCTTCAGCGAACCCCATAGTCCTGCATCAGGATGACGACGATAATACCAGACGAGTACTACTGCAGGCAAACAGAGCAGACAAAGTAGATGAATCCCGATACTCAGGCCAATCAAATAGGCAATGAGTACCAGGTATCGGTCGCTATGGGGTTCATCGGCATGATCCTCCCATTTCAGAATTAACCAAAAGACTACAGCCGTCATCAGCGATGAGAAAGCATAGACCTCGCCTTCTACCGCCGAAAACCAGAACGTATCGCTGAAACAATAGATTATCGAGCCCACTAATCCACAAAGCACCGACAGAATTGTCCCCTTACAGATTTTCCTGAAAAGATGAGTGATGGTCCAATAAAGAAACATAATGGTTGCCGCCGAAAGCAACGCATTGAGCAGATTAATCATCAGTGCTACTTGCGAAGGGTCGCTTGCCAGTTGCGAAGCCACATTGGCTACAATCATATAGAAAGGTGCACCTGGTGGATGTCCTACCTCCAGTTTATAGCCACAAAGAATAAACTCCGGACAATCCCAGAAAGATGCCGTCGGTTCTATTGTGGTTCCATAAACCCAGGCTGCCAGCAGAAATACCAGCCAACCCATGATGTTGTCTATTCGACGGAATCCTTTCTCACCACCGAAAAAGCCTTCTTCGCCTCTGAAGAATTCATTCCACTTGCGCCTTCGGACGCTTACTACATTGATTTGTTTCATGCCGCAAAGATAAATCCTTTGCCTGCTTCACCCCAAAAATATTACCTGACATTTGTCTGACATTTACTTTCTGGAATTGCAACTACATGAAAATGAGATACTTATGCGAATGGATATTTAAAAGAATATTAGACAACAAAAAAATAGCAACATGCTGATTTCCTAAATCTAAACACGTTGCCATTTCGTTCTTTTTTATCATCTGTCGCAATCACAATCTTAAGCCCAAAACCGACTTAAAGACGTTACCAGCAGATGATTTCCTTTTCTTACCGAAGGGCAAGATTGTAATTATAATATTCGGTATTACCAGTGATGTCTTCAACAACACGAAGGAAAGGCGGGAACTTCACATCCGCATGACACTTCATTCCCTTGGTTTCGAGAATGGTGAAGTCACCAACGGGCTGCTGATAGGTATCGAGTTCGAAATACTGACCCTTCCAGATGAAACTCTTGCGCTTCTTATGAATCGTGTGGCGATAAGGATCGGCCTGCTTCACAAGCGACTCATAGAGATTATTGTCAACCTGCCGCTCAGTTTCAATCTGCTCGGTGTCGGAAAGACGCTTCTTCGTGCTCAGCGTGTTCACAAACTTTCCTTTCCATCCACGACGGCGCAAGCGCATCTCAACACCAGGTTCGGCAACCAAGAAGGTCTGCGTGATTTCGCTTTCCGAACACTCGGGAATCTCGCCTGTGATTTCAACAATATACTTACGCTCCTCTTCGATGGGCTGCGGTAAGCCAAGCACGTTGGCAATCTCCTTCAAGACACGATTCAGTTTAGCGTTGAAGTCGTCATTGTTATTAATCACTCTCAGATGAGGATGACCCGTCCAAGCATTCACTACCTTCTTATCCAATTCGCGTGCAATGCGCAGTCCTTCCTCGTTCATCTGCTCATAACGAGTGGCATTCGTTGCAGTGGTATAATACTTTTCTGCACCATCGGCCGCCGAGACAAGATGCAATACGGCATCGTAGCGAGCCCGCAACTTATTCGAGTCGGTTCCTGCTAAACCCGTTATCTCTTCCCACATCTCAGGCGTCATGTAGGCAGATATGTCAAGTGTGCCTCTATCGCATACGATGAGTGTCGGTTTCGTGCACACCTCAGCCATTCGCATGAACATATCCTCCAGCGCCAACTGAGTTTCGAGAATGGCACGCTCACCTTCATAATAAAGTTTACGATTTGGCGTCAGGAAATTCCATCCGCCCTGACTGTAGAGTGTGGGCACTTCAGGAATGGTGAACACCTTGTAACCATAGTTCGAAAAGTAGTCAACAATCTTTACCAGCGCGGTAGTCTTACCGGCACAAGGTCCTCCTGTGAGGACGATTTTCTTGATTTCTTTCATACGCAATTTGCCATCTTACGTGGCGGCAAAATTGATAAATTTGGATTATTCACTGCAAAATTACAAATTAAAATGGAATTTTTATCAGTTTTTGTTTGATTTATCACTAAAAAATAGTATTTTTGCAGTCACAAAGAACGAACTGCTACCTAAAAGAGATTAGGCCGCAATTTCGTTGTGTCGATATAGAATCCTGAGAATATCTGAAAAATTAACAAATTCAATAATTAACATCAAAAATCAATCATTTATGTGGTTAATCAATTCATCAATTGGTAGGAAAGTAGTGATGTCGGTTACCGGTCTCGCGCTTGTCCTGTTTCTGACGTTCCACTGCTGCATGAACGTCGTTGCCCTCTTCTCTGGAGAGGCCTACAACATGATTTGTGAATTGCTTGGAGCCAACTGGTATGCCGTTGCGGCAACGCTCGGTCTGGCAGCGCTCGCGGTTATTCACATTGTCTACGCTTTCATCCTCACGGCTCAAAACCGTCGTGCTCGTGGCGCAGAGCGCTATGCAGTAACGGAAAAGCCCGCGAAGGTAGAATGGGCAAGTCAGAATATGCTCGTGCTGGGTATCATCATCCTGCTTGGTCTGATTCTGCACCTGTTCAACTTCTGGTACAACATGATGTTTGCCGAGTTGTTCCCCTCTATCCATTACGACCCGGCTCCTGCTGATGGTTTTGGTAAGATTGTGAGCACATTCTCGAATCCCGTCTATGTTGTTCTCTATGTTATCTGGATTGTAGCCCTCTGGTTCCACCTTTCACATGGTTTCTGGAGTGCAATGCACACACTGGGATGGAATGGCAAGATCTGGGAGAAACGCTGGAAGATGATTGGCCTCATCTACACCACACTGCTCATGCTGGGCTTCCTCGTGGTTGTACTCGCCTTTGCTTTCGGCTGCGCCCCTTCACTCTGTAATGCTTGCGGCGCTGCTGCTGGTTGCTGCGGAGAGGCCGCTGCTGCTGCCGTCGACACCTGTCAGGCTGTTGTCGATTCTATTGCCGCAATTTAAGTTTAATACCAAAAGAAAGAATTCGCTATGACAAAGCAATTAGATTCCAAAATTCCACAAGGCCCAGTAGCCGAGAAATGGAAAGAATATAAGGCTCACCAGCGTCTGGTGAACCCCAAGAACAAACTGAAACTCGACGTAATCGTTGTTGGTACAGGTCTGGCTGGTGCTTCTGCTGCTGCCTCTCTTGGCGAAATGGGTTTCAATGTTATCAACCTGTGCATTCAGGACTCTCCTCGCCGCGCTCACTCTATCGCCGCTCAGGGTGGTATCAACGCTGCCAAGTGCTATCAGAATGACGGTGACTCTGTTTATCGTCTGTTCTACGACACCGTAAAGGGTGGTGACTATCGCGCTCGTGAGGCTAACGTATATCGTCTGGCTGAAGTCAGCAACAACATCATCGACCAGTGCGTAGCACAGGGTGTTCCCTTCGCTCGTGAATATGGTGGCATGCTCGCCAACCGTTCTTTCGGTGGTGCTCAGGTAAGCCGTACGTTCTATGCCAAGGGTCAGACAGGTCAGCAGTTGCTGCTCGGTGCCTACTCTTCACTCAGCCGTCAGGTTGAACTTGGCAAGGTGAAACTTCTCACTCGCTGCGAGATGGAAGATGTAGTAATCGTTGACGGCCGCGCTCGCGGTATCATCGCCAAGGACCTCACCACAGGTAAACTCCATCGCTTCTCTGCCAATGCAGTTGTAATCGCTACTGGTGGTTATGGTAACACCTACTTCCTTTCAACCAACGCTATGGGTTGTAACTGCACAGCCGCTATCCAGTGCTTCCGCAAGGGTGCCCTGATGGCTAACCCCTCTTACGTGCAGATTCACCCGACCTGTATCCCCGTTCACGGCGACAAGCAGTCGAAACTCACACTGATGTCGGAGTCGCTTCGTAACGATGGCCGCATCTGGGTTCCGAAGAAACTTGAGGACGCCAAGAAACTGCAGAGTGGTGAGATTCAGGGTTGGGACATTCCCGAGGAAGACCGCGACTACTATCTGGAGCGTCGCTATCCCGCCTTCGGTAATCTGGTTCCCCGTGACGTTGCATCGCGTGCCGCTAAAGAGCGCTGCGACCACGGATTCGGTGTCAATAACACAGGTCTGGCCGTATTCCTTGACTTCTCTGAGTCTATCAACCGCCTCGGTCTCGACGAGATCATGCAGCGCTATGGTAACCTCTTCGAGATGTATGAGGAAATCACCGACGTATTCCCCGGCGACCTCGCTAAGGAAATCAACGGCGTGAAGTACTACAAGCCCATGATGATCTTCCCCGCTATCCACTACACAATGGGTGGTATCTGGGTTGACTACGAACTGCAGACCACTATCCACGGCCTGTTTGCTATTGGTGAGTGCAACTTCTCCGACCACGGTGCAAACCGCCTCGGTGCCTCTGCTCTGATGCAAGGTCTTGCCGATGGTTACTTCGTACTGCCTTACACCATTCAGAACTATCTCGCCGACCAGTCAATCTGGGGCAAGATTTCTACCGATCTTCCCGAGTTTGAGGAAGCAGAGAAGGGCGTTCAGAAGGAAATCGACCGCCTGATGGGAATCCAGGGCAAGCGCTCTGTTGACTCTATCCATAAGGAACTCGGACATATCATGTGGGAACACGTGGGTATGGGCCGCACCAAGGAAGGTCTGGAAGAAGGTCTGAAACTCATGCGTGAGTTGAAGAAGGAATTCGACTCCAACCTCTTCATTCCTGGAACTAAGGAAGGCGTCAATGTTGAACTCGATAAGGCTATCCACCTCCGCGACTTCATTCTCATGGGTCAACTTGTTGCTTACGACGCTCTCCATCGTGAAGAGTCCTGCGGTGGACACTTCCGCGAGGAGCACCAGACTGAGGAAGGCGAAGCCAAGCGCGACGACGAGAACTTCTTCTATGTCGGCTGCTGGGAATACCAGGGCGACGACACAAAGGCTCCCGAACTCATTAAGGAAAATCTCGAGTATGAGGCAATCAAGGTACAAACACGTAACTATAAGAACTAAAGATCATGGCTAAGAATATTTCATTTACTATTAAGTACTGGAAGCAGAATGGTCCCCGCGAAAAGGGACACTTCGAGTCACGCGAGATGAAGAATATTCCTGACGACACCTCATTCCTCGAGATGCTCGACATCCTTAATGAAGAGTTAATCAACGAGGGCAAGGAGCCGTTCGTATTCGACCACGACTGCCGCGAGGGTATCTGCGGTATGTGCTCGCTCTATATCAATGGCACACCTCACGGAAAGACCGAGCGTGGTGCTACCACCTGTCAACTCTACATGCGCCGCTTCAATGATGGTGATGTGATCACTGTTGAACCTTGGCGCTCTGCAGCATTCCCCGTCATCAAGGACTGCATGGTTGACCGCGGTGCATTCGACAAGATTATTCAGGCAGGCGGCTACACCTCTATCCGTACTGGACAAGCTCAGGATGCTAACGCTATCCTAATCCCGAAGGAGAATGCCGACGAGGCTATGGACTGCGCAACCTGCATCGGTTGTGGCGCTTGCGTTGCAGCATGTAAGAATGGTTCGGCTATGCTCTTCGTTTCGTCAAAGGTTTCTCAACTCGCTCTTCTGCCCCAGGGTCGTCCCGAGGCAGCACGTCGTGCTAAGAAGATGGTGATGCGTATGGAAGAACTCGGTTTCGGTAACTGCACCAACACTCGCGCCTGCGAGGCTGTCTGCCCGAAGAACGAGTCTATCGCCAACATCGCCCGTCTGAACCGCGAGTTCATCAAGGCCAAACTGGCTGACTAAACCATTGAATTCAATTCTTTTACAAAGTCACTGCAAACCAACTCGGTTTGTGGTGACTTTTTTCTTTTGGTAAAAAGGCGCCATTTCGCTTTGAAAAAGACTTCCACGCAAAGCGTTTATATAAAGGACATCTTTAGACCTTAGAGAGCATACCTTTATACCTATATAAAGACCATCTCTATACCCCTATAAAGGTATCCTTTCTATAGTCAAAAGGACATCTCTGTATGGTCAAAAGCATTACTCTCTATAGTCGAAAGCATTACTCTCTACGGTCAAGTGGATTACTCTCTTCGGTCAAGAGGGCAATTCTCTTTCATCAAGGCGTTTTTTATACAAAGAAAAGAGCGTTGCTCCATTTGAAACAGAACAATGCTCCTTAGGTTTTTGCGAAGAAGAATAGACCTTATCGTTTAAGTCGCTTTCTTTTTCTTTAATCAGAAGAATCTTCTCTCCTACAAACTATTTGCCCAAGATGATATTCACTAAGGCGGTGACATCAGCGATTGTAATGGAACCGTCTTTATTGATGTCGGCAATACAAAGGAGGGTAGATTCGTCGAGGCTGGAATCGGATTTCCCAAGAATAATGTTCACGAGGGCAGTGACATCGGCGATTGTGATGGAACCATCCTGATTGACGTCACCAAGCAAAGAAGAACCAGAGCCATAATAACGCAGAACGTAATTGTCTACAGCAACCCAGTTGGCATCAGTCGACTCGACAAAGAGTCCGAGCGTGTAATCGCCTGCTGTTACGGTGTTCTCAACCGTGAATAGTTCGGGGGCTTCATTTGCGGTGTGGCAACTGATTGATTCATCACCAAGACGCAGCGTAACTCCACTTACTGTGAGATCCGTCTGGTCTTGTCGGGTAGCCTCAACGGCGGCTTGCAAAGAGTAGGTTCCATCGCGAAGAGTAACTATCTGGCTCATCGAACGGTCAGCCTGCGCTGCTGCATTCACCCACCATTCTGCAAATGGTGGATTGAAGTTGTCATAAGTCGAATTCATCGTTTGCCAATTTCCATCAAGCGTCCAGCCATCAAGCACATTTTTATCAAACGTAGAATTGAAAAGCGGCACTCGAACGGGGTTACAAGGCGTTGCTTGTGCATAGTATTCGTCTTCTGTACCGACATAGTACAACTGAAGATTGTCGAAAGCGAACCAACTGACATTCGTTGACTTCAACGCGACGCCATAGGTCAGTGTTCCGTCAGTAACCTCTACTTCCAGCATATAGCGTTTCGGGGTTCCATTTGCGGTAGACAACGAAACGCTCTGGTCACCCGCCCAGAACGTAGCGCCCTGAATGACAACATCAGAATTGTCCTGCCTACAGGCAATGAACGAACCGCGAAGATAATATTTGCCGTTGGGCAGTTCCGTAATGGTCTGTTGAATGTTCGTGTCGTCAAGGCTATTGCTCGAACTTACCCAGCGCTCAATGAACGGGAAGTCGATACGGGCACCATCGGTCGTATTATAATAAGGTGCTCCACCATTCTGATAGTTCGTGTACATTCCGTCATTAGTCCAGTCCTTCAGACTTCCCGTACAGAGATAAGGAGCCATTGCCGAAGTGATTTCGAAAGCATCAAGGTCGTCTGAACCCTCTGCATCCATCGTCGCCTGCACTTCCTCAAGTTCATCAACATCTATGAACACCCAACGTTGCGCAGTTGCAGCATTGGTATTGCTGAAAGACGTTGAACCCGTAATCGTTGCCGACTGAGCGCACATCGCTTGTGGCGAGGGAGAACTCGTGGCTCGCATGATGTGATAACAATCCAAGGTCAGTGGCGCATCGGTCAATCCAACACTAACATCAACGAACGACAACTGCAGACGCAAATCCAACTCTGTCGAAGTGGAGGTCGAAGCCTTAAAACCATTAGACGTGTTGTCAGAAGCATAATAGATATATCGCCCCGTCTGCTTATTCTTAATACGGTAAGTTTGCTTCGTTGGGTCGAATGTCAGTGTCCAAAGAGCATTGTTGCTTGCCGTAGCGGCTTCCGTAGTGGAAAGTTCCTTCAACTGGAGCGTTCCACCATTATCAACAAGATAAGACGTTCTAAGACCAAATTCCTCATCACTATTGCGAATCACGAACGTCTTATCATCGCTATCGAGCGTGTAAGCCAATCCCTGCAAATTACTACTAACAGGGGCAAGTCCATCTTCTACGATAGCCTGCATCAATAGCGAATTTCCGTAATAGGAAGCATCAGTATGAGCATCTTCGTGGGCTCCATTAATCGTATAGGAAAGACTCTGAGCAGCGCCCGAAGCCCAGAGATGAGTAGCATCTCCATAGAGTCGAACTCCGTCGCTATTATCCCAGAACTGAAGGAAACGCGTTGCACGCTTGCCAAGCCAATAGCCAGTAGTATTGTTTGTACGAATGTCACCCGAATAAGTACTGTGAGTTCCTACGCCAATTCCGTGTCCCATCTCGTGCAATACGGTTCCTGTGGCCTGATAACTTGTAGTTGGTCCAACGCGAATATAGCCGCCATAGGAACAGTCTGCAGTAGGTGTACCCGATGCATAATGTACACTCAGATTGGCACCATTGATACTTGTCAGATTCGACCATAGTTCAGAAACACTCATTGCCGATTGTGAGATTCGGGCATTGATCTGACCTTCATCGTCGTCGCCTTCGTAACCATAACTCCACGTGACGCTACCCATCGGGAGCGTATAGACGCGAATGGGGTCGCCATAGCCCACGCCATAGTCAGTCGTGACCGCATAGGCACGTATATAATATAAGGTAGAGGGTTCGAGGTTATCGAGGCAATAAATGCGTCCGCCGTTTTCTACATAACGAGTGGTGCGAGGATCGGCAACGGTTGGCGTTTCGTTCGTTGTGCTATAGCAGAATCCCTGCTCCAGAATTGTGGCAGACGAACTCACCGTGCTGCGTCCGAAAATCATCGTAGCACCGCGAGCATAGCGAGTATCAGTGACGACCGTTGGAACGGTTCCCGTCGTCTTGGTCTTTGTCGCAAAGATACTGCGCTCAGCAGCCAGCATAGCCTCTTTTAGCGTTGTGGCAACCGACTGAATTGCCGAAGAAGAACTACTCGACGTGTAGTTGCCTGCCGAAGAGATTGCTGCGGTTAGCGTAGATTTCACAGTTGCATCCATCGACTCTGCTGCGAGCGTGTTAGCCGTTTCGATAAGTGTGGTCAGACCCGAGCGCAGGTAGCTGATGCTTGTGCTTTCCTGCGTCAGTCGCCAGTTGTCGCAAGCCATCCAGTTGGCAGTAGAGTTTTCACAGCGGAAACCAATTGTCACGTCGCCCGTGAGCACATCAAACTCCAATGAATAATCGCCTGCAGTAGTAACCTCCGTTTCCTGCCAGTCGGCAAAGATGACCGCACCCGTGGCAGCCTCACCTCCATTCGTGTTTTGGGCGGCAACGGTAAGCGTATAGCGGCCCGGAGTGAGATTCGTCAGGGTTTGGCGAATAAACGCATCGGGCAGCGTGCTTGGAGAAGCAACCCACTGCTCCACATAGCCATAGTTTGACTTTACCGTAAACGACGAATTCGACTGTAACCACAATCCCTGCTGTTGCCAACCAGCAAAACTCAACCCGTCGAATTCCGGATTGACGATGGCTGAAGTCATATCGGTTTGCGCCTGAATCGAAAACACAGATAACCACGCAACTAAGGCAAGTCCAAACTTTTTTATTTGTATCATATTGATTTCAGATTGTAGTTTGAGATGAATTTGGTGCAAAAATAGTAAAAAATTTTTCCTTTCCATCATTTTTTTTCATTTATTTTGTGTCACAAATCGAAATCTTATGTGTACTATAAATAGAAAACGCCACAAAAATGGAATTAAAATTAGAATAATATGGGAAATCATTCAAGACAAAATGGTCATAGTTCTACAATGAACAGACGATACTCAAACTGGGGAAAACGACTCTCCGCGTTGTTAATTAGTTGTCTGACTGTGCTTTTGGCATCGGCTCAGACTCAATACAATCTGAGGGATTTCAATGGGGTCGAAGTGAGCGGCTTTATAAAAGTTTTCATCACACAAAGCGAAAACTACAGCATCAGTGTAGAAGAAAGCAGAAACCCCAACGTGAAAACCATCGTAGAGAAAAATGGACAGACGCTGAACATCTATACGAAGGTATTGAAGAAGAAACGTGTAACACGCGATGGTGATTCTCCAATTGTGCATATTGCAATGCCAAGACTCAGCAACTTGAAAGCAAAAGGTGCTGTCAGTATGAACGTAGAAAGTATGAAAACAGGCGATTTCATCGCAACTATCTCGGGTGCTTCAAAGTTGACAGTGGGTTCTATGAGTTGCGGTGACATGACCTTGAACTGCTCAGGCGCATCGGACATGAAGGTACAGAAACTATCTTGCAATGCTCTGCAGTCATTGCTTACGGGTGCAAGCAAACTCACTTCAGACATCTTTTGTAAAGGTGATATGAAACTTAATTGCTCTGGTGCCTCGAAACAAGAACTTACGATACAAGGTCAGTCGCTCAACGTCACGAACAGTGGCGCATCAAAGAGTATCATCAAATTTAATGGTGGGCAGGTGGAAGCAAAGAACAGTGGCGCAGGAAAAATGCAACTTGCTGTCGATTGCGAATACTTAAATGCTTCAAATAGTGGTGCCTCGAAATTCATTATCACTGGCACTGCCGACCGAACCGATATAGATCTCTCAGGTGCGTCGAAAATCGACACTTCTGGCCTCAACAAATACTAAATCTGTCGCATGACCTCCGAAGAGTTACAACATCTCATCCCTACCCTTCGACCGAAGTTGGTTGCTTTGGCCACGCGTTATCTGAAAGATAGCGACGAGGCTGAAGATGTCGTGCAAGATGCGATGCTGAAACTCTGGATGCTCCGACAACAGATTATAGGTAATGCAGAGGGATTTGCACAGGTAATGGTCCGAAATATGGCACTGAACCGACTGCGCCAACTGCATCGAACGGAAACGCTCTCCGACTTCGACAAACTGGAGATGGAGGACGACGAAACCACTGCAGAGAACGAAGAAGAGGTGGCTCGACTGCTAAGCATTGTGGAAACTCTTCCCGAACGGCAGAAACTCATTCTGCAGATGCACGATCTGGAAGGAATGGACTATGAGGAGATCGCGATGCTCACGGGCACATCGCCAAGTGCGCTTCGACAAACAGTAAGCCGTTCCCGCCGATGGATTCGTATGCGCTATCTGGCCGCAGTCTCAGCCGTTCTGGCAGTAGTTATTGCTATGACATGGGGCTTCCGCACCTTCCAGAACTATCGGTTGGAACGTCGCTACGAAGGGTCGTATATCGTTGTAGGAGGCGAACGCAACGACAACCTGCGTGAAATTCACCTACAACTGGAGCAGACACTCGCAAGCGCTGAAAACATTGAGACGACTATCAAGGAACACAATATTGTAAGAGAAGCCGAATCGGACGTGCTCGAAAGCATCAGCGACCCCGATGAGCGCAGACGAATCGAGGAAATACTGAAACAATAGTAAATGGTTTTCGGTACAAATTGAATGAAGAAGAAATTAAAGAAAACGACGATGATGGAAACGAATAGAAATAGGATGAATGGCAAAAGGACCATCGACAGGAAATCATGTCTGCTGGCAAAAGTCGCAGCAATGATGTTCTGCCTCCTGATGTCAGCAAGTGCAATGGCACAAAACCGAATCGACCAACTCGTGGAAAATTTCTCTACGCTGGGTTCGGCGAAGTTCACGTCGGTCATTGACCGCGACCCAAAGACACGTCGCGTGCAGAAAGTTGTGAAGGTGCTCGAAATGCGCGGCACTCAGGCTGGAAAATTCCGTGAGGCATTCAAGGAAGAAAGCCACACAGGGAACTACTCTGAACAACAAGAAGGCGACAAAAAGACCTTTGTTCTCCTATGCGAAAATCCAAAAGAACATCGCATCTACATGCTTCGACAGGAAGGGCGAACCGTTCCCCATTTTGCCAAAATCACCATCATCATCAAAAAGAAGTGAAAAAATGATTTCATAAATTTGGAGCATATTTCGATTTTTCGTAATTTTGTCTGCAATAACAAAGACCTACGAAAATGAAAAAGATATTCACGCTCCTTTTCCTGGCTTTGGCGCTTTCTGTCCAAGCCCAGGGACCAAACGAAACAGGAACCTATTATCAGGCTGCTAACGGAAAGAGCGGCCAAGCCCTGAAAACCGCATTCTTCAATATTATCAAAAGCCATACGGCCATTGGCTACGACGCTCTCTACGAAGGCTACAGGAAGACCGACACGAGAAGCGACGGCTACGTGCGCGACTGGTATTCGAACGCCACCAACTATACGCACGTCACCGACAAGGCTGGTTCCTATTCAGCCGAAGGCGACTGCTACAACCGCGAGCATTGTGTACCACAGAGTTGGTATAAGGGCGGCGGTAGCGACGGTACGCTGAAATGCGACATTGTACACGTACTGCCCACTGACGGCTATGTGAACAATCGACGCTCCAATAACATTCTGGCCGAGACCAGCAACCCTTCATGGACTAGCAAGAATGGCTACAGTCGCGTAGGAACCTGCTCCGTGAGTGGCTATAGCGGCACCATCTTCGAGCCGAACGACGAAATCAAAGGCGACATCGCGCGCATCTATTTCTATATGGTCACCTGTTACGAAGGCAATGTGGCAAGTTGGGCAAACAATGCCACAGCCAATGCTGTGTTCGACGGCACCAGTTATCCCGCCTTCAAGACGTGGTATCTGAATATGCTCATGCGTTGGTCGGACGAAGACCCCATCGACGATATTGAACGGGCACGCAACAACGCTGTGGAGGATGTTCAGGGCAACCGCAATCCTTTTGTCGACTATCCTGGACTGGAGGAATACATCTGGGGCGATAGAAAAACGGAAGCCTTCGACTATACCAACGCTACCGAAAGCACAGTTCGCACTCCTTACTTCACACCTGAAGGCGGAACCTATACATCTGCCCAGAGCGTCACCATCAAGTGCTCGACGACGGGAGCCACTATCTATTATACGACAAACGGCTCTACTCCGTCGGCTTCGAGCAAGAAGTACACCAGCGCTATTACCATCAGCGAGACCACTACGCTGAAGGCCATTGCCATCAAGAATGGAGAGAAGAGTGGCGTTGCAACTGCCACTTACACCATCAAGAGTGAAGGTGGTGGCGACGACCCGATACCCGCTGGCGAAACCATCTGGGAAGAGAAATTCACGGGAGCGGAAGCAGGAACAGCCGTAGAGAATATCGAGAATGAGGCGGCCACTTATGTGGGAGACGGCGGAGAGTACTGCAAGACATTCGATGCCAATATGGCTGGCGGTGACCAACCCGAACTGCTCATCCCGAAGACCAGTCGCAGCACTAACTCATTCACTGCCACCATCAGTCTGGGCGGTGCTTCAGGCGACCTGCCTCTGTCCTTCCTCTGTAATAAGGAGATTGCCGTGACGTCGACTACCAGCGGTGTTACCGTCACAGAGAATTCTTCGAGCGGTCAGAGTTACAGTTACATTGTGAGTGTTCCTGCAGGAACGCAGACGCTCAAACTGACCTTTGCCACTATCAGCGACCAGAATGCGCGCATCGACAATCTGCTGCTTCAAGCAGGCGAAGAAGAAGAACCTGTTGTTGAAAAAAAAGACCCGCAGCTTTCCTTCAGCAAAACTGAATTCTATGTGGAGGAAGGCAGTTCCTTTCAGCCCCCGACGCTCAACAACCCCTATCAGGTAGAAGTGCTTTACGAGTCGGACGACGACGATGTGGCAACCGTCAATGAGCAGACAGGCGCTGTCACCATCGGAATGCCTGGTACTGTGACCATCAGCGCCATCTTTTCCGGCAACGACCTCTATCTCGCCGACGAGGCTTCCTACACCATCGTCGTTACTGAAAAGCCTGCTGAGCCTCAGGATCCTCTGCTTGCATTTGAGCAAACCGAGTTCACCGTTGAGGAAGCCAGCGACTTCACTCCACCCGTGCTGCAGAATCCCTATGGCGTAGAGGTGGTCTATTCATCAAGCAATGAAGACCTTGCCTGGGTGAACTCGAAGACGGGCGCAATCATCTTGGGCGACCCTGGTAAGGTTGTCATCACTGCCAGTTTTGCAGGCAACGACCGCTATCTCCCTGCTGAAGCCTCCTACACCATCAACATCACGGAGAAGATTCCCGACGGGCTGACTTCGCCCATCATTGATGCTGAGACCTCTGCACCTATCTATAATATGAATGGTCAGCGCTTGTCTAAGACACAGCGGGGCGTTAACATTGTCAATGGAAAGAAAATTATTCAGAAATAACAAATACCAACATGAAAAAATTACTATTTGCCCTTCTGCTGGCCGTAGCCATCAATGTCAACGCTCAGCGCACTCCCACTATGGGATGGAGTTCATGGAACACATTCGCACTGAACATCAATGAGCAACTCATCCGTCAGCAGGCAGATGCTATGCATCAACTGGGTTTGCAAGAGGCTGGATTCAAATTTGTGAACATCGACGACGGCTATTGGGATGGTCGAGGCGAAGACGGACATCTGCGTCTGAACACGGAGCGCTTCCCCAACGGCATGCGCCCATTGGTCGACTATATACACTCGCTAGGATTGAAGGCTGGTATCTATAGCGACGCTGGCGACAACACCTGCGGCTCGGGCAACAGACACGCGTGGGGCCTCGGTGTGGGATTTGCAGGTCATGAGGAACAGGACTGCAAATTGTATTTCATCGACTGGGACTTCGACTTCATCAAGGTTGACTATTGTGGCGGTGCCCACATGGGACTCGATGAACGCCAGCAGTACACCAAAATCTCCAACGCCATTAAGAACTGTGGCAAGAAAGACATTGTGTTCAACATCTGCCGCTGGGACTATCCTGGCACGTGGGTAGCCGACATCAGCGACTCATGGCGCACCACATTCGATATCCGCGACGTCTGGAGTTCCGTGAAGGCAATTCTTCGTGAGAACCTCTATCTATCGGCCTATTGCCACGATGGTCACTACAACGATATGGATATGCTGGAGGTAGGACGCGCAATGCCACAGATTGAGGACGAGACCCACTTCGGCATGTGGTGCATTATGGCCTCGCCGCTGCTCATCGGTTGTGATATGGCCACGCTAAAGGATAAGCCTCAGACGCTCGCCCTACTCACTAATCGCGACCTCATCGCCCTGAATCAGGACCCGCTGCATCTGCAGGCATATGTAGCCGAAAAGCAGGGAGAATGCTTCGTACTCGTGAAGGACATTAAGAAACTGAATGGAAAAGAGCGGGCAGTAGCCATCTACAACCCCTCCGATCAGGAGCAACAGGTGACGCTCAATCCTGCAACCATCGACCTCGGAGGCGCTGTTTCCTACTACGACTGCATCCGCCAAAGTCCCTATCTCTACGATAAGAATCCCATCACGCTGACCGTTCCCGCTCATGGCACGAAAATATTCCGCGCCAAAGGTAAGAAGCGCCTCGACCGCATGAGTTATGAAGCCGAGACGGCGTGGCTGTCGAAATATCAGGAAATCCGAAACAATGTGGAGGCAAAGACTGCCATCTACACCGAAGCCCCACAAGCCTCGGGTGGCTACACGGCCCGCTTCCTCGGCATGAGCGAGGAGAACGACCTGCAGTGGCAGCATGTCTATGTTAGGAAACCTGGTCGACGCACGATGACCATTGCTTGCTATTCTGGTGAAGAGCGCCAGATGGACGTCACGGTGAACGGACAAAAGGTGAAAACCATCACCGTTCCTGCACGCGACTGGAATGAGCGCCAGACCGTGAAGGTAGATATCTTCCTGAAGAAGGGCGACAACGTCGTACGCCTCTCCAACGCTAAAGGTTGGATGCCCGACATCGATGGAATGACGCTCTCAGAAAGACAAAAATAAGCATGACATTTTGATATTACACTGATTTTTCTTACCTTTGCAGGCAAAATAATAAGATTTCAGAAAATTCACCACATGGAACAGAACAAACAAATTTTGCTGATCTACAATACACTCACGCGCCAGAAGGAGCGCTTCGAGCCTCTGCATGCGCCTAACGTGGGCATGTACGTCTGCGGTCCCACCGTCTATGGCGATCCCCATCTGGGTCACGCCCGTCCTGCCATCACCTTCGATATCGTATTCCGCTATCTGAAGCATCTTGGCTACAAAGTGCGCTATGTGCGCAATATCACCGATGTGGGCCATCTTGAACACGATGCAGATGACGGCGACGATAAGATTGCCAAGAAGGCACGACTGGAGCAACTGGAGCCGATGGAGATTGCCCAGTACTACACCAACCGCTACCATCAGGCAATGGATGCGCTGGGCGTGCTGCGTCCTTCCATCGAGCCTCATGCAACGGGTCATATCATTGAGCAGCAAGAACTCGTGAAGCAGATCATCGACAATGGCTTCGCCTATGAGTCGAATGGTTCCATCTACTTCGACATCGAGGCCTATAACAAGAAGCATCACTACGGAATTCTGAGTGGTCGCTCTTTGGAAAACACGATGGACGAGAGCCGTACGCTGGCTGGTGTTGGTGAGAAGCACAACCAAGCCGACTTCGCACTTTGGAAGAAGGCTCAGCCCGAGCACATCATGCGCTGGCCCTCACCTTGGAGCGCAGGCTTCCCCGGCTGGCATTGCGAATGTACGGCTATGGGACGCAAGTATCTCGGCGAACAGTTCGATATTCACGGTGGCGGCATGGACCTCGTATTCCCACACCACGAGTGCGAGATTGCACAGGCTGTGGCTTCGATGGGTCATCAGGCCGTGAAATACTGGATGCACAACAATATGATTACCATCAATGGACAGAAGATGGGTAAGTCGCTCGGCAATTTCATCACGCTTGAGCAGTTCTTCACAGGTCAGCACGAGTTGCTCTCACAGGCCTATTCGCCCATGACCATCCGATTCTTCATCCTCTCTGCCCACTATCGTTCAACCGTTGACTTCAGCGACGAGGCCCTGCAGGCTTCGCAGAAGGGACTGGAGCGCCTGATGGACGGACTGAAGAACCTTGAGCGCATTACACCCGCTGACCACTGCGACCAGGAGACCGAGCAGTTTGTCCGCTCACTGCGTCAGCGTTGCTACGACGCCATGAACGACGATCTGATGACACAACTTGTGGTTAGTTACCTGTTCGAGGCTTGCACACTTGTCAATAAACTCGTCGACCACAAGGCAACGATTTGCGCCGAGTGTCTCGAGGAACTCAAGCAGACCATGCATCTCTTTGCCGAAGACCTGCTTGGACTCAAGGCCGACAGCGCTGCAGGCAATCAGGAGCGAGAGGAATCGTTCGGCAAGGTTGTCGATATGGTGCTCGACTTACGTGCAAAGGCAAAGGCTGCTAAGGACTGGGCAACCAGCGACCACATCCGCGACGAACTTGCTGCTCTCGGCTTCGAGGTGAAAGACACAAAGGATGGTGCCACCTGGAAACTCAATAAGTAGAAGGGACTGATTTTATATATACACTGAAAAGATTCTCCTGCAGACGCGTCCGACCTCTCGGAACAGCAGACCCTTTGGGCAGTTCAAGAGTTCAATGCGCTTCGCGCTGTTATGAGCAGTTATGAATAGTTCGACTGTCGCTGTTCAGTTTCAGAGTCTCGGACTATCGCCTGAATCTTTTCTTTCATTCGTACAAATCGCAGGCTGCTCTATTTTCGGCAACCTGCGATTCTTTTTAAGTCCAAAATTAAGCCCAGATGAAACGATCTCATCTAGGCTGTTTGTTTTGATTCTTTATTGCTTTGGAGGAACTTCTTTATTGCTCTTCCTTTTCAATCGTGAAGTCGAGTTGGCGCTTTTGATTCTTTATTGCTTTGGAGGAACTTCTTTATGGCTCTTCCTTTTCAATTGTGAAGTCGAGTTGGCGCTTCTTGAGGTTAGCGGCTGCGACTCGAATGCGGATGGGGTCACCAAGTTGATACTTGTTGTGGTGACGGCGTCCTACAAGACAGTAGTTCTTCTCGTCGAAGTCGTAGTAGTCGTCGTCGAGGTCGCGCATCGGCACCATTCCCTCGCAATGGTTCTCGTCAATTTCGCAATAGATTCCATAGGACTGAATGCCGGAGATATGAGCATCGAAGACTTCTCCTATACGTTCGCCCATGAATTCCACCATCTTGTATTTAATGGACTCTCGCTCTGCTTGCTGTGCCAGTTGCTCCATATCGCTTGAGTGCTGACACTGCTCCTCGTAGTAGCGTTCGTTGCCGCTCTTGCCTCCCTGCTGATAGCGAGTGAGCAGGCGATGGACCATTGTGTCGGGATAACGACGGATGGGTGAAGTGAAATGGGTGTAGTAAGGGAATGCCAGTCCGAAGTGTCCGATATTATGAACCGAGTATTTCGCCTTCATCATCGCACGAAGTGCAACCGTCTGAATGAGTTTCTGTTCACGTTGTCCAGCAGCCTCATCCATCAGTTGATTGAGCGAACGGGCAGTCTGTCCTACCGTACCCGCCGT
This sequence comes from Prevotella sp., assembly GCA_024697645.1. GTDB lineage: Bacteria > Bacteroidota > Bacteroidia > Bacteroidales > Bacteroidaceae > Prevotella. Next base: position 17,659 of record JAILFH010000088.1, on the reverse strand, counting down.
CTTCAGACGGTAGCCGAAGCGGACAACAAATTCGCGCAGGTCTTCCAGTTTCTTGGGGTCGGGAGCCTCGTGGATTCGATAAGGCAGCGTCTTTGCCTTCTTGCCGCGTTGAGGTTTTCCGATGTCCTCTGCAACAGTACGGTTGGCAAGCAGCATGAACTCCTCAATGAGTTTGTTTGCATCGCGCTGGCGCTTGAAGAATGCCTTGATGGGACGACCCGTCTCGTCGACGTCGAAGTGGAGTTCCTCGCCCTCAAACTTCATCGCTCCATCCTTGAAACGCTCGGCACGCAGTTTCTTGGCGAGCATATCGAGCATCAGCAACTGCTCGGCATATTCTCCCTGCAGATTGTGGGGAGCCAGTTGATGGTCTTTGTTATAAAGGTTGGGCGAGGGCTGACCTGAGCCGTCCACCACACCATTCTTCTCAATCAGTTCCTGCACCTCCTCATAGGCATAGCGGCGACACGACTTGATAACTGTATGAACAACCCGATGGGAACGAACCTGAGCGTCTTCATCCATAAGCAGAACGACACTGAAGCAAAGTTTCTCCTCGTCTGGTCGGAGCGAGCAGACGAAGTTACAGAGATGTTCGGGCAGCATCGGAATCGTACGATCTACGAGATAGACACTGGTAGCACGCTTCTGGGCTTCCTTGTCGATGATGGAACCTTCCGTGACGTAGTGCGAAACGTCAGCAATATGTACGCCCACCTCATAGAGATTACCCACCTTGCGGAACGACAGAGCATCGTCGAAGTCCTTTGCGTCGTACGGGTCGATGGTGCAAGTCCAAACATCACGGAAATCCTCGCGCTCGGCAAGGTCCTGAGCGGTGACTACGCCCGAAATCTTCTTGGCGGCCTCTTCCACCTCCTTCGGATACTTATAGGGCAGTCCGTACTGAGCGAGGATGGCGTGCATCTCAGCAGTGTTCTCGCCTTGTTGTCCCAGGATGTCAATCACCTCGCCCACCAAGTCGCGATGATTGGAGTCGGGCCACTGAGTGATGCGCACCACAGCCTTATCGTCGTTTTTACCACCCATCAACTTATCCTTCGGAACGAGTACGTCCTGAACAATCAGGTTGTCCTGTGTGACGAGGAAGGCAATGTCGCGAGCCACTCGCAGACGTCCGACAAACGTGTCCTTTGCCCGTTGCAGAATCTCGAGCACCTGAGCCTCCTTGATGTGATTGCGGCGGCGAGCCATAAACGAGAACCGGACGCGGTCGCCGTTCTGAGCCCAGAGCGAATTGCGCTCCGAAACGAAAATCGGCTTGTCCGACCCATCAGGAATCACGGAGTTCTTTCCGTTCGGCTTGCGGACGAATCGTCCTTCCTGCACCTGTCCTGACGTGTTCAGTTGATAGGCCGAATCACCCACTTTCGTGAGCATATCGTCCCACGCCATATCCTCCATTGTCTCAATGGCGAGCATCTTCAGCGGATGAGTATTCAACTTGAGTTGTCGGAAGATTTCCTTAAACGAGAAAGTCTTTTCGGGCTGTTCGGTGAAGAGTTGGGTGAGCAGTTGCACCATATCCTGCTTGTTCGTATGTCGGCGTTGCTTCGTCTTATTGCCAGCGGCTTTCGCCCTTGCCGCCTGAGCCTTATTGCTTTTCTTTGCTTTTGCCATGGTTGTGGGGTTTAATAGATTACTTCTCCGCAAAGATAGAAAAAATTTTTCAATCCACCATCATTTCAGATATTAAAATTTGATGAAGGTTTACCACTATTCGCATTCAGTCAGAAACCTAAAGAAAAATAGAACTAAAAATGGGGCAAATCAACTTAAGAAGTTTACGAAAAAGTTTGTCAAGTCACCTCTTATTCACCTTGTTTTATATATATAAGGAAGTCCTTAGAATTTCCACTTCAGTTGCAGGTCGAGGTCGGTTTGTGAACTATGGTCAATGGTTTGTAGACCTGTGCCAATGCTGTTGCGGTCGAAATAGTTCGTGGTAGCGAGTTTTGCGGTGAGTTGCAGATGGGAACTGATGGTCCAGCGAGTCAGAAGCATATAGCGCAGACCTTCGCCATAGAGCATGGGGAACGAGAAGGAATAAAGCGGAGCACGTTCGTAACAATAGATGCGACTATCGTAGTCCTTCGTGTGGAAATATGCCAACTGCCCGCTCAACAGCCATTGCCCGCTTTCGTAGTTTGCCGCCTGCATCAACATCCATCCGAAGTGGTTTTCCTCGTCGGAGACAAATGTGACATCGGCCTGAGTCTTCGTGCTCCATCGTTCCTGCTGATAGCCTACTATTGTGCGCAGTCGCTGTTCTGTCCGGTTCTGGAGTTGCCGTTCGGCAGAGGAACTGTCCTGTTCGCGCAGACGAAGCCGATAGCGCATGCTCAGTCGCCAGTTTTTTCGCTCGTAGTTCATTGACACGAGATTGTCCCATGCATGCGACGATGAAGTCATCAGATAGCGAGCCCAGGGGAAATAGACGTAATCGGTATAGGCGGTGAGCAGTAGATAGCGATACGGTTGCCACTGCACACCCAACAACACCCCACTCTCGTTCTGCACTCGTCCGCCTTCGCTGAAACTCTCGCTGTGAAGGGCGTAGTAGCGATAACTATAGAATCGTTGCAGGGCGGTCATCTTCAGTTGACCCGATGGCCGATAGGAGATGGAGTTCAGCGTGGCTATGCCCTTGCAGCCGCCCGTTGCCGTTTCTCCGCTGAGCACAAGCCCGTGCCCCTTGTAACCATAATCGGCACCAATGTTCCAGAATGTCTGACCAGCGGGATAGATTTCCCGATAGACTTGTCCGGTGAGGGGCTGAAGAGGCTTGTCGAAATGGTTGAAGACAGCCGTAGCCCCCAAGTGGAATCCGTTCTGCCGATAGTTGACTCGTCCACCTCCCATCAGTTCCGAGGCGTTGTTCTTATGGTCCATTTCGGTGGGTGTGCGATGATAGCCCGTCGCCAGAATGGTGCGAATGCTGTCGCCGACGAGCGTTGCGTCAATCTTCCGATAAGAGAGAAAGGCTGTGGCTTCCACATTTCGCGCAGCCCTGAAAGTTGCAGCCGCGCCCTGCAGATAGTTTGCCGACATACGGGAAGAATGACCACGAATGGTGTTGAACGATCTGCCGACTGTTGACAATGTAGCAAGTTTGCCGAACCCGAAGTCGTTGTTCACCACGAGTCCCAACCCCAGTCGCAGTCGGTAGCGCCCAACAGTCAGATTCTTCAGCCAGCCCTTGCCCTGACGAGTCAGATAGAACGAATAGTGGTCGTATCCCACCTTGTTGCGATTGGCAAAGAACGGTTCCCCTGCATCCTGGGCTCCGACGAACGCTATCTTCAGTTGCTGTCCAGCGTGGAAGGTGTAGCGTAGCGAATGGCGATAGGGATAGCCCAGATAACCATTCTTGTCGCCTCTGCGCTCGTAGAAGGGAACTCGCGCCGTAGCCAGCAGTTCATGACGGCCTCTCTGCAGCATTTCTGAAAGCGAAGGAGCCTTTGCGGGTGCACTCTCGCCTAAATAGACCACTTGCATCAGCAATTGGCGAGTAGGTTGGTCGATGCTCTCAATCATAGCCAGTTCGCCCCACGACCTAAGGGGACCATAGCGATAGACGAACTCCAGAATCTGCTGGATTTGTTCGTCATTGAGAAAGGGAATCTGTTCGAGGTCTTGCTGAGTGGCCGTATTGAGGTTGATTTTCTGTTCACTCAACTGCGAGAGTACTTCCTGGTTCTGCTGCCAGTTTTCTGATTCCACGTCGTCGGCAAGCACAATCTCTTCTAGGGGTTCCTGAGCCATAAGGGCAAGGGAGCCTAAAAACATAGTCAGGCCAACAAAGAGACGACGATTCATTATATCATGTAACGTTCGATTTTCTGAATAATCATTTCAGGTGTGATGCCATTGAGGCAGGCATAGTCTTTTCGCTGACAAGCCTTCTTTCCATAGACTGAACACGGGCGGCAGTCGAGGTCGAGTTGGACTATGTCTTCCGACTTCTGCCGCCAACCCATAAAGCCAGCATAGGGATGAGTGGCTCCCCAGATGCTGATGACGGGCGTGCCAACAAGCGAGGCAAGGTGCATATTGGCCGAATCCATCGACACCATAGCATCGAGTTGACTCATCAGGACAATCTCCTGATGGAGACCCTCGACGAGTCCCGGCATGCATTCGCAATGGTCATAGCGAAGAGCCCAGCGACTGAGTTGCTGCTGTTCGGTCTTTCCGCCTCCGAAGAGGAAGATGCGCAAGTTGGGATGACGTTCGCCCAGGATCTGGATGATTTTCTCCATTTGCTCTATGGGGTAGACCTTGCCTTTGTGGGCAGCAAATGGGGCCATGCCGAGCCAGCGTTCACCCTCAGGCTTTTTCTGCAAAGAGGCGGGGAGAATGGAAGTATCGTGTAACTTGGGGAGATGGAACTCGAACTCGTTCAGGTCGATGGGATAGCCAAGACGAGCGAACACGTCGGCATAGTTTTCGAAGGAAGTCGGCTGCTGGACGAGTTGTTTACCGTGTAAACGGGTCAGACGACGCTTTCCAGCCTTGTGCTTATTGATGTGCTCCACATTTCTGCGACCGAGATTGAATCGCATGCGCAAGTATTTAGAGCGAAGTGTGTCGTGAAGGTCCGCAATGGCGGTGAACTGTTTTGCTGCTAATCGGCGATAGAGCGCTTTGAGGCCTTTCATTCCCCGCTCTTCGTCTTGGAGATAGGCCGCCATGAATCCAACATTTGGAGCCAGTCCGTCGAAGAACGTTCGGGCGAATGGCCGACTGAGAACTGTGATACGGAGATTCGGATAGCGTTGAGCCAATGCGCTTACCACAGGAACCGTCATTGCTACATCTCCCATGGCAGAGAATCGTATGATTAGTAGGTGTTCTGTATTCACGATGGAATGGATTAGTATCTAGATGGATGGGCGGTTGCGATTCTTGTAGGATGGGTTCCTACTTGCCAGAAGGTTTCTTCTGGGCGTAGAGAACGGGGTTGGTGGCAGGATCGTTGTACATCTTCATCTGCCGATAGACCTTCATGTACTTACGTCCTGCCTGAATGTCGTCGAGGAGTTGGTCGATGGCTGTGGAGAGGTCGACCTGCTGCTCGAGGAGAACATTCAACTTGAACTGGCAACGCTGACGGTGTTCCTCAGAAGCCTCGGGGCGCTCAACCTGCTCGCGCATGTGATAGATTTTCAGGGCGAGAATGCTCAGACGGTCGACAGCCCATGCGGGACTCTCCGTGTTGATAGTTGCGTCGGGAAGCGGACTAACATCGCTGAACCGCTGACGGAAGTAGGAATCGATTTGCTCTACAAGGTCGGTGCGGTCCTGATTGGAACGGTCGATGCGACGCTTGAGTTGAAGAGCCTCACGCGGGTCAATGTGCGGGTCGCGAATGATGTCTTCGAAATGCCACTGCACCGTGTCAATCCAGCACTTCAGATAGAGTCTGTTTTCGATGCTGTCAGCGGGATAGGGATTATTGATTGGGGAATCGACATTGTCCTTGACATGATAGTCGAGGATTGCCTGCTTGAATATAGTGTTGCACTGTTCTGTGAATGTCATTGCTTTCGATCGTGTTAAATGAGTATTATTATGAATGGTATTGCGTTTGCAAATATAGGTATTATTTTTCACATTGACAAATGAAAGTCCTTATTTTTCATACAGATGCATCAAAAATGGGTGTATTTTTTGCACAATAATGGGGTGTTTGTGCAAAGGCGGTTGCTTTTTTAGGAAAAATATTTGCACAATTAAATAAAAATTTGTTCCTTTGCAGCCGAAATTGTAAATATAGTGAAATTATTTAATTAATTATTATCAATTTAAATTTAAAGATTATGTCAGAAATTGAAAGCAAAGTACAGGCTATTATCGTAGACAAACTTGGTGTTGATGAAGCAGAGGTGAAGCCCGAAGCAAGTTTCACAAACGATCTCGGTGCTGATTCACTGGATACCGTAGAACTCATTATGGAATTTGAGAAGGAGTTCGGTATTTCTATTCCCGACGACAAGGCTGAGAAGATTGCTACCGTTGGTGACGCTATCGCCTACATCGAGGAAAACGCCAAATAAGAAATTTTATTTTTTCACGGAATTAGGAATTGAGAATTGGCGTCATGATGGGCTCCGCAGACAGCAGGATTGCTGGCTGAGAAAGTATAGGGAAGCATCATCATGCGTAGTTCACGATTCCTAATTCTAAATTTTATGAAATGGAACTGAAAAGAGTAGTAGTAACTGGCATGGGAGCCGTTACGCCAGTAGGCAATTCTCCTGAGGAGACTTGGAAGAATCTGCTCGCTGGAGTAAGTGGTGCAGCACCAATTACACAATTTGACAGCTCTAAGTGCAAGACCCATTTTGCATGTGAGATTAAGGATTTGAACATCAACGACTGGCTCGACCGCAAGGAAGCCCGCAAGATTGATCGTTATTCTCAGATAGCAATGATCTCGGCCATTCAGGCAGTAAGAGATTCGGGCATGGACTTGGAGACGGTTGATAAGAACCGCATCGGCGTGGTTTACGGCGTAGGAATAGGCGGTATCCGCACCTTCGAGGACGAGGTTGTCTATTATGGACAGCATATCGAAAACGGTCCGAAATTCTCGCCCTTCTTCATTCCCAAAATGATTAGCGACATTGCAGCAGGACACATCTCCATCTACTTTGGATTCCATGGTCCTAACTTCGCGACTACCAGTGCTTGCGCCTCGTCGAGCAATGCGTTGGCAGATGCCTTCAACCTGATTCGTCTGGGCAAGGCAAACGCCATTCTGGCTGGTGGTGCAGAGAGTGCAATCTGTATGTGCGGAGTGGGAGGATTCAATGCCATGCATGCTTTGTCAACCCGCAACGACGATCCCGCAGGAGCATCGCGCCCCTTCAGTGCCTCACGTGATGGATTCATCATGGCCGAGGGTGCAGGCTGCCTGATTCTGGAAGAACTCGAGCACGCCAAGGCTCGTGGTGCGAAGATTTACGGCGAGATGGTGGGCGCAGGCCTGAGCGGCGACGCCTATCACATCACTGCTTCTCATCCCGAAGGACTGGGTGCTAAACTTGTCATGCAGAACGCTCTGGAAGACGCATGTCTGAATCCTGAGGATATTGACTACATCAATGTGCACGGAACAAGTACACACGTTGGCGACATTTCTGAGGCAAAGGCCATCAAGGAAGTGTTTGGCGAACATGCCTACAAACTGAACATCTCGTCGACAAAGTCGATGACTGGCCATCTGCTCGGAGCAGCAGGTGCTGTGGAGGCTATGGTGGCTGTACTGTCGGTGCAGAACAACATTGTACCACCAACCATCAACCATGCCGAGGACGACAAAGATCCCGAAATCGACTATGATCTGAACTTCACCTTCAACAAAGCCCAGAAGCGTGAGGTACGTGCTGCCATTAGCAACACGTTTGGATTTGGCGGCCACAACGCATGCGTAGTCTTCAAGAAGTATGCTGAATAGTCTTTTAGACAGAATAAAGCTCCCTTTCCGCAAGGACAAGGAGCTTTATTTGTCCTTATACGAAATCATCGGATTCTACCCCCGAAACATTGATTACTACAAGACGGCCCTGCTGCACAAGAGCATTGCACGCCGCAACGACAAGGGAAAACCGGTCAACAACGAACGACTGGAGTTCCTGGGCGATGCAATTCTGGATGCGGTGGTAGGCGATATCGTCTTTCAGCATTTCCCCGGCAAGCGTGAGGGATTCCTGACTAACACCCGCTCGAAACTCGTACAGCGCGAAACACTCGGCAAACTGGCGAAGGAGATGGGCATTAATAAGTTGATACTCTCGAACGGTCAGTCGCAGAGCCACAATAGTTACATGGGTGGCAATGCGTTTGAGGCGCTCGTTGGAGCAATCTATCTGGACCGAGGCTACGATGCCTGCATGCGATTCATGAAGAAGCGCATTCTCGCCCAGATGATTAATATCGACAAGGTTGCCTATAAGGAGGTGAACTTCAAGTCGAAACTTATTGAATGGTCACAGAAGAATCGAGTGAAGATGGAATTCCGCCTGCTCAGCCAAGACAAGGAGAAGAGCGGCAGCCCCGTGTTCAAATATCTGGTAGTGATTGAGGGCATCGACGGCTGTTCGGCTACAGGCTACAGCAAGAAGGAGAGCCAGCAAATGGCTTCGAAACTCACGCTGGAAATGCTCCGCAAGCAACCGCAGTTCATCGATGCTGTATTCGCTGCGAAGACCGACCGCACGAAGATGGAGGAAGAACCCACGATGATGGTGCCTTCGACGGAGGTGCAGGAAGATTTCATCATCCAGCAGCACCACGATGAAGAGCCTCAGGAGCCGGAGATGGCTACAAGACAGGCGGAGGAAACCCCTGTTGCCATAAAGTCTGCTTTTATGCCCGCTGTAGCGCAGGAAGAAGCAAAAGTGATTGCAGAGAACCAACAGCGCAAGCCTGCCCGAAAGACTGAGAACTCTCAGAGAAATCAGGACGGACAGAGGAATCAGGATTCTCAGAAGAGTCAAGAGAACGGTTCGAGGAATCAGGATTCTCAGAGAAATCAGAACGGTTCGAGAAATCAGGATTCTCAGAGAAGTCAGAACGACCCGAGGAATCAGGATTCTCAGAAGAGTCAGGATGGTCAGAAGGACCAGAACGACCGCAGGGCTAAGGAATTCCCGAAGGATAAGGACTCAAAGGAATCGAAGCCTGCACGGAAGGCAAAAGAGTCTCAGGCTGATGCTGAGCAGAAGAAGCAGAAGGCTGATGCTGAGCAGAAAAAGCAGAAGGCTGAGGCTGAGCAGAAAAAGCAGAAGGCTGAGACTGAGCCTAAGAGCAGACGCAAGAAGAAGACTGCTGCTGAAACTGACACAGAGCAGACGAAGCAGAAGGCTGAGGCTGAACCTAAGAAGCCGAAAGCCAAGAAGGAGCCTAAGGCTGACAAAGCAGACAAGCCAAAGAAAAACGCTAAGGCTGAGAAGAGTGCCAAGGACTCAAAGGCTGATAAGTCAGAGAAGGCTGATAAGTCAGAAAAATCTGAGAAGGAAGCAAAGCGTCCCAGCCGTCGCCGCGAGCCAAAGCGCAAACAGCAGAACGAACTGCCAGACGATTCTGACAACAGCGAGGCTGCAGACCGCTACGAGGCAAAAATGGCTGCTGCAGGCGTTGCCGCACCAATGGCTGCTGCCGCAGATTCTTCTGTCAGCAACTTCTTCAGCGACGACGAATTCGACCTGAGCCACATCACGGCTCGTGAGCAGTCGCGCGAGGAAATCATTGCCGCTGCTGAGGCTGCCGCATTTGCTGCCGCACAGGAGGAGTAGAAGATTACTGGCCAAAGGCTAAGACATATTCTGTGGACTCCCCTCCTTTTCGCAAGGGAGGGGAGTTCATATACCATTAAAAGAATTGCTGAAGGAAGAAGTCTATCTCACTTTCGAAGCAATCTTTCTCCCAACAATCTATGGAACTACCTATTGAGCACCCAGCAAAAATAGGAAGTCATCAAGAGGGAACTAAAAACTGAACTGCAAAACGCGACCTGAATGAAGAAACAATACAAAAACATCAGAAAGTGTAGGATGATTCATCATCAGACTCGACTATTCCTGACTGTCTTGCTCACTGTTCTGGGCATGCAGCAGATGATGGCGCAAGGCTATTTGTGCAAGGCAAACTTTGAGGATAATACCTATAAGACCAGTGACAAGGAAAACAACATCCACGATGTGACCATCAATGGCGACACTGCGTATGTTGCCGTAACCTTCACGACAACTGCTGAGGGCTATTGGGTGAAGTCGGACACCTATGTGGAAACTCTGGGAACCAATCAGACTGCGGAACTTGTCGTTGAAGACTTGCAGGTCTACAAAGGGAAATTCAATGAGGTTGAAATAGGCATCGACGAGACTATCAATCTGCCCGTCAATGTTGGATTCTACGACGACCACTCGCATTCAGGAACGGAGCGCTATCAGATTGCCACAGGATTCCAGCCATCGACGATTGAGACGAATTCCAATGGGCGTGTCCAGTTCCAGACGAGTTCTTCCTACAAGGGAGACACCATCACGATCGTGATGAAAGTGAAATTGGTCTATACCCACGACGAATCTCTCGATCCCGACCCTGAAGAACCTGAGGACCCCAACGTCCTGAATATTGAGAATGCCTACGTTCGGGATTATTGCTCGAAGGCAAACTCCACCTTCTCCTCCGCCGCAAGCAACTATTCTGAGAGTTTCTTCACGGCTGCAGCGGCCAACTATGCCGACCAGCCCGCAAGCCGTACTATCGAGTTCGAGAGCGAGACGGCAACTACTGCCCAGGTCGTTCTCTCGCAGCAAAGCGACTATTCTGCCCCTGAACTCACGGCCGAAGTGACGCTAACCGAAGGGAAGGGCAGTTTCAAGTTGACGAATCTCTATCCCGATAAGACCTATTACTGCAAGGTTGTTGCAGGCGAGGAAGTGCTTGCTACCGACGAATTCACGACGACGGGCCAAATCCGAATGATTGCGCTGGAGAATGGTTTCAACATTCGCGACCTTGGCGGATGGAAAGGCCTTGGCGGAAAGATCGTGAAATACGGACAGATCTATCGCGGTGCAAGTCTGGGCGGTTCTGACAAGGATGGAAACACGAGCGACCTGACCGAAGCCGACAAGGCCGAAATGAAGCGGCTGGGCGTTCGGGCCCAACTCGATTTGCGTGCTGCCACGAACGAAGGAAAATATACCAACGAGGGCAGCCTGCATTCCTATTCGCGGGGCGAGACAACCCTCACTGATGCCTGCTTTGCGAACATCATGACCGACTATGGAGCCTATAATCAGGACGCATCGATTGTCCACGATATGGCTTTCATCATCTACGAACTGAAGCAGGGCCATCCCGTCTATTTCAACTGTCGTCAGGGAGCCGACCGCACGGGCATCATCGCCTTTGTCATCGAAGGTCTGCTCGGCTGCAATGAGTATTCGAATGAGGCTGGAGGCAACCAGATGGCGCTCGACTATGAACTCACGGGATTCTCCGGTGCCAACAGGGTCGACAACTGGAAGGTGAGCAGTTCGTATCGTGGAGCCCAGAGCGCCTACAACACCACCGCCAAACTCTTCCACCAACTCATCGACCTGAATCCTTCGGGCGTGGAACTCTCCAGCCTGCAGGAACGCTGCTACTACTATCTGAACCGCTATTTCACCGATGGATGCAATAGCAACGTACAGGGCGAAGTGCAGGTGGGAATCGACAAGGACGACCTCGACTGGTTCATCAGGTTCATGCTCGACCTGCCCGAATACACTTCCCCCACTTGGGCTGTTGATGCTGCTGACCTGAAGACTATTGCCGAGAAGGACGCGAATGTCGTTCAGCACAAGCAGACGATTGTTCTGAGGCGAAGCGATGGGGGCGACGACCTGAACTACTACACCTCTGTCTACTTCTCCGAACCGCTGCAGTTGCCTGCAAGCGTTGAGGCTTATGGAGTGAAGGACTTTCATGTGAGTAAGGGCTATCTGCAGCAGTTGGTCAGTGCAGGCGGTATGCTTCCTGCCCTGACACCGGCCATTCTGGTACAGATGAACACGGAGGAGGAGGCGAATCTGGAACTCTTCTACACGCTCAACTGCCTTTCTTCTTCGGATGAGGCCATTCCGACGGGATTGGAAGGCTATCTTGAATCAACAATTGCTGCCGAGGGAACCTATATGCTGCAGAAGAAGGAAGGGCAGGTGGCTTTCTATAAGGCCGACGGAGCCAGCATCGATGCTCACACGGCAACCTATGCCCCTGCCACTACGCTGAACCCTGGGAAAATCACGCTTTCCTTTGTCGACTTCCTTTTAGGCGACGTCAACAATGATGGCTTTGTGACGATTGCCGACGTCACCCGACTGGTCAACATCATCCTGGGGTCTGAAACACTTGCTGAGGCTGACATCAACAGCGACGGGCAGGTGAGTATTGCCGACGTGACTGCCTTGGTCAACATCATCCTGGGGAAAAATCCCGAACTTTCATAAAATCCACAAACCCCTCGGGTGGCCACCGGATTGAAAAAACCATTTCTCCTGCCTTCTGAATAGGAAGGGGAACGATTATCTATCATGAAGAAGGGAAACGATTATCTATCATGAAGAAAAAGAGAAAGAGAAAGAAGAAGTCGAACCACAAATACATCTATTGGTTGTTGGCGCTGCTGCTATTGGCTGGTGGTGCGGCAGTGGCGTGGAAGTATTTGAGGAAAAAGCCAACACCAACAAACACCCATTTCGATGGAATCGACGTTTCTCATCACCAGGGAACTATTCAGTGGGCAACGCTGGTCGACAATAATCCCAATCTTCAGTTTGTCTATGTCCGCGCGATAGGAAAGAAAGGTCGCGACAGGAATTACGAAAAGAACATCAACCGAGCCAGAAGGCAGGATCTGATGGTCGGCAGTTATCATTTCTTCGTGATGAACAAGTCGGTGGGTCTTCAGTTCAGTCAGTTTGTTGACTTGGTGGACAAAGAAAAACAAGACCTGCGGCCAGTGATTGATGTGGAGAAACTGAGTCTGACGAACAATCGTGACAAGGACGCTCACTTGAAGGACAGCGTGATGAAGTTCGCCCAAAAGTTGGAGGAGCATTTTGGCTGCAAGCCCGTCATCTACAGCAACGAACATTTCTACAACCAGAGATTAGCGCCCACGTTCAATCGCTATCCGCTTTGGATTGCCAAATATAAAAAAGAACAGCCTCGTGTCAAGGGAGATGCGAAGCCCATTCTCTGGCAGAGGTCAGAGAGGGGCTGTCTGAGCGGAATCAGGAAAAGAGTCGACCTGGATAAATTCATCAACGATGGCTCTATCGAAGACCTGCTAATGGACTAATCGGTCAGATTGTCGCGACTGAAATAGAACGACTTTATCAAAGGCCTATAGATTGGTTTTGTTCGTTTTTTCTATCCTTTCCTTACAGCCTTCTCACCATCAACGTTTTTTATTTTTGCACGTTATTCTCGCGTTCAAATTTTCCCATCTCAATACATGAATTTCATGTCTTCCAAGATTCGGCTCTTCACTATCAAACAATTTCGTAATTTGGAGCAAAGTTGAAGACTATATTGTCAATATATTTTGATTTGTAACTAAAAGGCTCTTAATTATTGTAAATCATTACATAATTTGCAATATATTTTGTAATTTTGCACCCAATATAAAAAAGCAATATAATAATGTCAGAAAAGAATACAATTGTAGGGTCCAAGATTAAGGGATTCAGAGAGATGAAGAATCTCAGTGTGGAAGTGATTGCCGAGCGTAGTGGCTTGTCAGTGGAACAAATCATCTCCATTGAGGAAGATGAGCAGTTGCCCTCATTGGGTCCGCTGATCAAGATTGCAAGGGCGCTGGGTGTTCGCCTGGGTACTTTCATGGACGACAACGACGAACTCGGTCCTGTGGTTTGTCGTGCTGCCGACCGTACCAGCAGCATTAGTTTCTCCAACGATGCAGCCGATGCGAGAAAGCACATGGAGTATCATTCGCTGGCAAGTCGGAAGGCGGGGCGCCACATGGAACCCTTCATCATCGACGTCAATCCTACGGAGAAGAAAATCTTTAAGTTGTCTGCCCACGAGGGTGAAGAGTTCATCTATGTGATGGAAGGTGAACTTGAGATTGAATACGGCAAGGAAGTCTATCATCTCCATCAGGGCGACAGCATCTACTACGATTCCATCGTGGAGCATCATGTTCACGGCGTTGTGGGCAAGTCCGCAAAGATCTTGGCTGTGGTGTATATTCCATTTTAAGAAAGACCCACCCCCCTGCCCCTCCCTAAAGGGCGGGGAGTAGATACTTTTCAAAACACGTTTTCGCTATGAGTTATAAGTCGGCTTCACCTGATAGATATGGACTGCTGAAGGACTATGCAAGGGAAAACAGGAAGAATGCTACTCTGGCAGAGGAAGTTCTTTGGGAATATCTTCGAAAAAGCAAGTTAGGCATAACGTTCTTACGCCAACATATCATTGGTGACTACATCGTAGATTTTGTTTCTCGTGAAGGCGGATTGGTCATTGAGGTTGATGGGGGCTATCATACAGAACCAAGGCAACATGCCGATGATGCGCAAAGGGATGAATTTCTTGAACAGATAGGTTATCACGTCATTCGCTTTTCAAATGAAGATGTCCTTTACAACATAGAATCCGTAATTGAACAAATAGACCATTATTTTTATGGATCAGAATAATAACATTTTAATGAATCAGGAAACAAATAACACAAATCAAGCACCTAAGGTATCCACTCCCCTCCCTCACAGGGAGGGGCAGGGAGGTGGGTCGCGTACCTATCCCGCCGAGACAGGCAGTGCTGGATATACGCTCTCAGAGCGCACGCTCGGACAGTGGCTGGAGCACTGGGCAGAGACGACCCCCGACAAAGAATACATTGTCTATTCCGACCGCGACCTCCGCTTCACTTGGAAGACGTTCAACGAACGTGTGGACAATCTGGCAAAAGGTCTGATTTCCATTGGCGTCACCAAGGGCTCGAATGTGGGCATCTGGGCTACAAACGTCCCCGACTGGCTCACTTTCCTCTATGCAACGGCCAAGATTGGTGCGGTGCTGGTGACCGTAAACACTAACTACAAGCAGGCCGAACTGGAGTATCTCTGCAAGGACTCCGACATGCATACGCTTTGCATCACTGACGGAACCTGGGACTGCAACTACGTGGACATGACCTACGAGATGCTGCCCGAACTGAAGACCTGCCAGCGTGGTCATGTGAATAGCAAGAAGTTCCCGTATCTGAAGAATGTAGTCTATATCGGCATGGAGAAATATCGTGGTATGTACAATACCGCCGAACTGCTGCTCTTGGGCCGTAACATCGACGACGACACGCTGCTGGAGATGAAGAAGAGCGTCACCTGTCAGGATGTGGTGAACATGCAGTATACATCGGGTACCACGGGATTCCCGAAGGGAGTCATGCTGACGCACTTCAATATTGTCAACGATGGCTATTTCACTGGCGAGAATATGGGATTCACGCAAGACGACAAACTGTGTGTCTGCGTTCCCCTGTTCCATTGTTTCGGTGTCGTGCTTGCCACGATGAACTGTCTGACTCACGGTTGCACTGAGGTGATGGTCGAGAAGTTCGATCCTCTGGTGGTGCTCGCATCTATCCATAAAGAGCGTTGTACAGCCGTTTATGGCGTACCCACGATGTTCATCGCCGAACTCGACCACCCCATGTTCTCGATGTTCGATATGAGTTGTCTGCGCACGGGCATCATGGCGGGCTCGCTCTGTCCTGTCGAACTGATGAAGCGTGTGTCGGAGAAGATGTTCATGACCATTACCAGTGTCTACGGACTCACGGAGTCGTCGCCGGGTATGACGCAGACTTGTCTGGCTGACAGTTTCGAACAGCGTTGTACCACAGTAGGCCGCGATTTTCCTTTCGTTGAGGTGAAGGTGCTGAATCCCGAGACCAACGAGGAATGTCCCGTGGGTGTTCAGGGCGAGATGTGCTGTCGCGGATTCAACGTGATGAAGGGCTACTACAAGAATCCCAAGGCTACGGCTGAGGTTATCGACGAGAACGGATTCCTTCATTCTGGCGACTTGGGCATCAAGGATGAGAACGGATTCTATCGCATCACGGGACGACTGAAGGACATGATTATCAGAGGTGGTGAGAACATCTATCCTCGCGAGATTGAGGAGTTCCTCTACCACATGCCTGGCATCAAGGACGTACAGGTTGCGGCCGTGCCTTCCAAGAAATATGGTGAGGCCGTGGGCGCCTTCATCATCCTGCAGCCCGGTGTCCAGATGGAGCCTGAGGATGTTCAGGAGTTCTGTCGTGGCAAGATTGCGCGCTACAAGATTCCGAAGTATGTCTTCTTCATCGATGAGTTCCCGCTGACGGGCTCTGGTAAGATTCAGAAATTCAAGTTGAAGGAAATGAGCCTTCAGTTGTGTGAGAAACTGGGCATCGAAGTGATTTAAGAATCACGCTTCTTAGTTTCATTAAATTTTAATACACAAATATTGATTTTGAATGAATATGAACACTAACATTTTACGCCAAATCATTGGATTATTATGTTGCGTCGTTTGTGCTTATATTGGCGGAATTATCGGAGAGGCCATTGGCGCCGCCATTGGTGGTGCTATTGGTTATCTTCTTGCGGCTGCAATACCTAAGAGAAAAGAATAAAACAGCCGCATAGAGACAGTGCGCTGATTGCTCCTGCATAACTCCTGATTGCTCCTGCATGCTCTTTTTGAGATGTAGGAGCAATTAGTTTGTGCCCATTGCTTCAAGAGTTACGATGATGACCAACTACCACTTTGGCCTCATCCAACGTCTATGCTAAACTAAAGAGAAACTGCTGGTTTGTGTATTCCCATTTCACGGTATTGAAGTGGATGAGGCGGGCCAGTAGAGTTATCACCTTTGGGCGGGATAACTTCGTAGATCGCACAATTTGATTAAGCGTTTGCTTTCCCTTCATGGAGTCGAGTAAATGGCGGATGCTGTCGTCGTAGTTCAGCACTGCTCCCTGAGATCGCTGCGATTCGCGCCACAGGGCAAGAAACACGGGAGAGGCTACAATGTTTTCATCTGCCAGCCTGATATAAGCCAGCCGCTTGCCCGATTCGTCCAGAGCATACACAGGCCGCTTGTCCGATGGAGGAATCGTTGCCATCACGATTGTGCGTCCTTCTGCATGAAACGTGTCGAATTTTATACTGGCTTCGGGTTTACAATATCTATAGGCCGCCTGATGCATCATGTAGATTTCTTCCTCCGAACGTATTCCGGAGAGATGGCCATCGTCGCGCACACCAATGAGCAAGCGTCCCCCATCAGTATTCGCAAATGCCGATACCGACTTCGCCAGTTTACAGGCATCAGCAACCCGATATTTAAAGTCCTGTTGCTGGTGTTCGCCCTCACGGATCAGCCTCTTTAGATATTGTCCATCATCCATACAGCATACAAAGTTAATGCTTTTTCGGCAGATTCCGAACTTTTTCTGCTGTTATCATGTAAAGTTCTCCCAATAAACGAAACCAATTGGGGGGGAGATTACGCGCAGAATTTGCATCCAAATTCGACTTCGAAACTCTTCAGATATAGAAACTTTGTAAATATTTTTTGATGCAAAAACAGCAAAAATCGCCCATTTCATCGGGAGTCCATGTTAAAAATTTTTACCATACCACATCGTTAAAACTAAATCAGGAAAGACAGCAGTTGTGACTTTGTGACTTTGTGACATTAAGGTACTTCTAGATAGTTTTCTATTTTTGGTTTCAGATTGTAAGAATATAGGAGTTATTTTTTGCTGGTTGGAAGTATTAAGATTTTATATTATATTATAATTTATTATAATATAATATAACCAATAGGAGTACCCACTGATTCTGAGTGTTGGAAAATGCTTATTGTCACAAAGTCACAAAGTCACAATGTCACAATTTTGCATCCGTTAACAAGAAACAAGTAAATTAATATTAATTTAGAATTCGCGAATTCAACAAGCAAGTGCAAATTTACAACAAGTAATTGGAAAACTTCTCAACTGGAGTTGAAAAATTGAGTTTTTTTCTTGGTCTTGTATTGATTTTT
>JAILFH010000082.1 GCA_024697645.1 Prevotella sp. | reverse complement strand
ACGCACAACAATTTACATCCGTTAACAAATAACCTGCTGAAATTAACACAACTTTGCAGTAATCCCCCACTCTACCTATTGTATGGCTTAGAAATTGTTAGTAAATTTGCGAAGTCAAATAAGGAGCCTCTCCCCCCGCCCCGGCCACCTTCGCTCTTCGCGCCTTCTGCTTCAACCTTGGCCAGGTCTTGCACAAGCCGAGAGCAGCACCACTTAGGCGGCACCGAAGATTATCAATCTTCGCCTTGCCTAGACCTAAAATGTCGGGAGCCTGTCCTCCAAGGCGCAGAAGATGCTAGCAAGGAAGCGCCGAAGAAAACAGAGGGAGATGGCAACCGAACGACGAGGGAAAGAGAAGCATGAGCAGAAGGATTGTCTGCAGGATCCCAAAGCAAGTGCGCTCGGCAAGCAAGGACGCTTGCAAACCGACTAGGAACTGACTTCCACTCTCGACCGCGAGGACGCTCAACGTCGATGCAGCGAAACGAAATTCCGAAACCTCTAAACCCAAAGTTTGAGCGTTCCCCTTACGAGGGGAAGCGGCCTAAGCCCAAGGGGCTTCAGCCTCGCTCTGTTGAGAGGTGTTGAGAGGTGTTGAGAATGGGATGGGCAAAGCCCAAACATCGGTGAACGGAAATCCGTGACATTAAAAAATACGTGAAGATCCGTGTAATCCGTGTCTAAAAGACAGCAGGATATGGTAATCTCTCTCCTCTCTCCACTCTCCTCTAATTACAAACTTTAATTACTAACTAAATTAATTACTAACCCAAGCCAACCCCCAGCCTCTTTTCAGAGGACAAACTCCCTTCCCTGCAGGTCTAGGCAAGAAGAAGATTGATAATCTTCGGCGCCGCCTAAGGGTGCAGTTCTCGGCTCCTGCAAGACTGGCGAAGCCCAAGTCGAAGCAGAAGACGCTAAGAACAAAGGGGGCAAGGGGGCGGGGGAGAGGCTTCTTAAAAAACTTTATCAGTACTATGGCAGTAAAATACAAACTTTATCAGGACAATCGCACGACCTCTACCCACAAGGGAATGTGGTATGCTCGTGCACTCGTCAGCGGCATCAAGGACACGAAGACGCTCGCCGACCAGATCCAGCAGAACGTGTCTGTTAAGAAGTCGGACGTGCTCGCCGTTCTCGATGAACTCGTCGTCGTGATGAGCCTCTGGCTCGGTGAAGGTTACCGCATCAAGCTCGATGGCTTCGGCTCGTTCAAGGTGGGCCTCAAGACCAAGCCGGCAGAGACCGCCCGTGAGTTCACTGCAGCCAAGCATGTGGTCGGCTCGCGCATCAACTTCCAGCCTGAGACTCACTGGACCAGTGCCAGCGGCGGCGTTCGCAACCGTGTCTTCCTCGATGGTATCACCTGTGAGGAGACGCCGGAGAATGCGGTGGAATAAGCCCCACCCCTAGCCCCTCCCCCGTAGGGAGGGGAAAGGGGCCCCACCCCCAGCCCTCCCCAGTAGGGAGGGGGTAGCCAGGATGACTCAGCAGGAAATGCCAGAGGACAGGCTCCCTCCCTGAAGGGGAGGGCGGGGGGAGAGGCTCCTCTAGAGAGTAATACTCTCTACCCTAGGGGGCATTGCTCTCTACCATAGAGAAGCATCCTTTCGACTATCGAAAAGTATCCTCTATAGGGGTATAAACACGTGCTTTATATAGGTATAAACACATGCTCTCTAAGGTAGAAAGATATGCTTTATATAAAAGGCCTCTCCCCATCCCTCCCCTGAAGAGGGAGGGAGTTGGAACTCTGGAAAAAAAGTGGTAGTGAAAATTATTTACATTTTTGAAGAAGAAAGACTATTCTCTCTCCACTCTCCTCTATTTACTTGAAACTTTAAACTTAGAAACTTGAAACTTCTTACTATGGACAAGAAAGAATTTTGGAAATACATCATACAGACGGTTATCGCGATACTGACTGCAATCGGAACCACGCTCGGTGTTACGTCGTGCCTTGCGTAGGAAATCAACGCAAATGGAAAGTGGAAAGGTGAAAATGGAAAATTACACCGCTACCACCCCCCGTTTCGCTTCGCTCAACTACACCCCTCCTTCCCCGAAGGAGGGGAATACGTGGGTGCGACTTCCAACTGCAGTGAGGCGCGATATTGAGCGCCATTATTTCTCGCGTAGCGATTATTCAAGGATTTCTGGGCGAAGCCCATCCCAATGCGTCCTCTTTGGCTTAAGCCGCTTCACAATGGAAACACTCAAACTTTGTTACTTTTTTACTCTGTTACTTTGTTACTTTGGAAAGGGCGAAGACCACCGTTACTCTCCCATTTTCACGACATAGTTCTTGAAGTTGATGTTGTCCCACATGCGTACGCAATCCTGACGGTTGAGGGGGGTCGTGTTATAGGTGATGTGGGTTGCCGTCAGCCCATCGACATAGAGGCCTGAGCAAGTGTTGTTCGCGCCCATGCTATAGACCAGCGGACTCAAGAGATTATCCATCGTAACATTGCGAATCACCACGTTCTCCGTATGACCCGGAGCATCGCCCCACGCACCAGGCTCGAGGACAATTCCGTAGAGAGATTTCTTGCGCTGCTGGGCGCGACTCGTGCGATGGGGATAGGTGCCTGGACCATAAATATAGCAGTTCTGAATGGTGAGGTTCGTGCTGGGTTCAATCATGCGAATGCCGTTGCACGAAGAGTTGAGTTTGCAATCGGTGATGGTCATCCCATTCCAATAGCCTCCAGCGATGCAGTCGTCGCCCGTCTTGATGTCGCAATTGCTGATGGTGACATTCTCGCAGCCACGAATGTGGACACCGTCCCACCCCTCACAGATGGTGAGTCCGTCGACCTTGCTGTTCTTCAGTTCGTAGCAGAGCACAGCGTAGTTGGAGGCGCAGTGGATGTTCAGATTCTCAATGCGGATATTACTCGACTCGGCAATCAGAATGCCATGAGGACCACGCATCGACTCCTCGCCGAGCGAGTCTTCCACGTGCTGCCCGTTGATGGTCCCCTTGCCCGTGATGATGACGTCGACGAGGTTCTGACCGAGGATGAGGGCCTTGGTCCAGCGTTCGTCGCCCGTGAGGTTGGCATTGGCGCCCCCTGCTCCCGTATCGTAGCGGGTCATATCCTTCGTGGGCAGATAGTGGTCGTAGGCATCAAGGTCGCTGACACCGATGATCTCTGCCTGTTCATCAATCTGGAGCGTGATGTGGCTCTTCAGATGGATGGTGCCCGTGAGGTACTTGCCTGCAGGGATGTGGACGATGGCTCCCTCGGGTGCCTTCTGAATGGCTTTGTTCAATGCCTTCGTGCATAGTTTCCCGTTGCCCTTAGCACCGTATTTGGCTACTTCAATGACTTTCTGACCATCAGCAGGTCGCGCCTCTGCCACGCTGAAGAAGCAGGCAGTAAGCAGGAGGATTAAGAGACTTAGTCTTTTCATATTGTTATAATTTTAACCACGGATTACACGGATTAGTTGCTTGCGCAAAGTTCAAAAGTTCAAAGGTTCAAAAGTTCAATGCGCTCCGCGCGGTTCCATGTTTCAAGTTTCGAGATAGCCCTTTGGGCTAGAAATCCTTCAAATATCGCTTCGCGAGAAATCTTTTAATTCCGAAAATCACCCAAAAAAGGCGATATAGAGCGCCGATTCGCAATTCTCGATAATTCATCTGCAGCAGGGAAAATCTCTAATTCGCTAATTCTTGATAATAAATCTTTTGCACTTACAGCGCGACTTGTCCCCTTCTCTTTCCCTACCCAGGGCGTTGCCCTGGGCTATGAGCGTTCTGGGCTTTCAGCCCGTTTTTTTGATTACACTTCAGAGGCGCGATATAGAGCGCCAAAGTTGTCTAAGGTTGTAAAGGTTGTCTTCAAAGAACTCAAATGGTCTTCTGAATCCCCTTGGGCTTAGGCCGCTTACCTTTTTAACGGAAAATGGGCGAAAATATTGCCCTGAAGGAATACTTAACACGCTTGCGCACATTTCTGCTTTTTCCGTTTATTTGGCTCCGCCGACTACTCATAACTACTCATAACTAGTCATAACCACTCATAACGCGCGTAGCGCATTGAACCCTTGAACTTTCAAAGTGATAGTTTAGTGATACAACATAAATAGTTGGGGAACAGAGGTTTAAGAAAAAAGGCTGCTGGACGAAAGCCCAACAGCCCTATTTCGGATTAGAATCGGAGTCGATTACTTAGCATCCCACCAAACACGTGTTCCGAAGGTGTCGCCACCCATGTTGGAAACAGCAGCGTTGTAGTTGGTAGCGTTGATCTGTGCCTCAGATGACGGATAGCGGAAACGACGTGGAATTGAACCGTCGGTAGCGCAAGCAGCATCGAGAGCAGCCATAGGAGCAGGAGTCAGCTCGGGATAGCCCGAACGACGCCAGTTAGCAAATACCTCATGAGGATCACCGAAGGTGGTGATGTAGTACTGAGTGTTGATCTGCTCGAGGGCCTTGCTTGAATTGAACGGATTAGCAGCAAGGTAAGCAGCAGCATACTGAGCGAGTGTACCGCCAGCGATACCTACAGTTGCGTCAGCATTCAGAGCGGCAAGTGCATAAGCGTAAGCAGGGAATTGCTCAAACTGCTCGAAGGCAGCGGTCACGCCCTTGTTGTAGTAACTCTCAGCAGAACCGCTGATGTAGCCACGCTGTGCAGCCTCAGCAAGGAGGAAGCAAGTCTGAGCGTAGGTTACGATGAACGTAGGACCTGTGGGGTCGCAATAGGTAGCGCGGTTCGGTGAAGAAATGTAAGCACCGTAGTTGGCAAGGAAGTCAGCATTCTGGAAGTCTGCATCTACCTGACCAACGAAGTACTGAGAAGCGCTATTGTTGTTGTAACCGCCAACGGGCATACCGCGCTGAGCAGCGAAACTCATGTCGCCATAGTCAGCCTCAGTCCAAGTGCCAGCAGAGTTCTTCTGGATGTCGGTGTACTGCTTGCCGTCCTGTGTGGGAACAACGGCGCAGATCAGGCCGAGACGCGGGTCGTTGGTAGCCTTCAGCATGTCAACGAGCGTTGTAGCGACGTAGAACTCACGGTCCTCATGAGCGTGGATCTTTGCGAAGGGCTCAGCAGAGTCGTTGGTTGTTACACCACCAGCGTGATCGAGTTTCACGTTGTCGTCGATAGAAGTCTGAACGCCATTGGCGAGAGCCTTTGCAGCATAGGTCTTGGCTGTAGCAGCGTCGACCTTCACCAGACGCATAGCTAGACGGAGCATCAGAGAGTTGGCAAACTTCTTCCACTTCGCAGCATCACCCTGGAAATAGAGGTCGTGCTCACCCATTGTTGCAGTTCCGCTTCCAAGATTGGCCTGAGCCTCATCGAGTTCAGCGAGCATGCTCTTATAAATGTCCTCCTGAGTGTCGTAGACAGGATAAGAATAGAGAGCAGGGCGACCGGCCTGAGAATAAGGGATGTCGCCATAGAGGTCGGACATCTTAGCAAATGCATAGATGCGCATGACGCGAGCGATGTTGTAGTCGAGTTCTCTGCCCTCGGTGTCCTTCCAGAGGTCGTAGCAAGTCGTTACGTCGCGCATAGCACCACGATCGCTGCTGAACGTATCCCAGAACGAAGCCGAATAGCCGTCACTCCACTCATAGCGTCCGTACCAGTCCCACCAGTCGATGGAAGAAAGTTGCTGTGTCCACTGAGCAGCATAGATGCTGCCCGTACGCCACATATCCCAGTCGGAACCCAGAGCCTGATGCTGTGCATTCGAGAAGATCATCTCATAGGGAACATTACCCTCATTGAGGTGCTCTGGGTCGATATTAGTGTCTCCGAAGTCGCCACAACTCGTCATACCCAGGGCGGCCAAAGAAACCATTGCTAAATATTTAAATTTTTTCATTGTTTTATCGGTTTTTAAGAGTTAGAACTTAACATTTACGTTGAAACCAATGTTGCGAGTTGTGGGATAACCATTCAACTCAAGACCCTGGCCGTTGGTATTGTTCAGAGAAGACTCCGGATCGATGTTCGGTGTGTGCTTCATGAGAGTCAGGAGGTTACGTGCAACGATAGAGACGCTGAGATCCTGGATGAAGGGAACATTCTTGATGAGATCCTTGAAGTTGTAACCGAAGGAGAGTTCGCGCAGTTTGATGAAGGAAGCGTCGTAGACAAATTCCTCGCCAATGCTGTTGTTGCAGATAGCGCGATAGTAGTCGTAAGAAGAAACGGCTGTGGTGTTCTGAGCGCCAGTAGCCTCGTCAATACCATCAACGGTGATTGAACCAACGGGGTTAGAAGCAGTACGGCCATTGAGGGTCTCCTCGTGCATACCATAGTAGTAGAGTTGATAGTTTGTACCAGAGAAGATCTTAGCACCGAACTTAGCATCGAGCAGGAAACTCAGGTTGAAGTTCTTGTACTGGAACGAGTTTCTCCAACCACCAGTCCACTTGTAGACGCCGTTACCAAGGCTGACCTGATCGCCACGCTGAGGCATACCGTCCTTCAGCAGGAGTTGGCCAGCGTCGTTTCTCTTGTATTCGTAACCGATGATCTCGCCATAGGAAGAACCTACGATGTTGTAGATGTAGACGTTGCCGCTACGTGACTGAGCGCCAGAGATCGACAGGCGATCAACGCCCTCACCGAGATACTTCACCTCAGAATTGTTGTAAGCGAAGTTGAGAGTGGTGTTCCAAGAGAAGTCCTTCGTCTTCACGGGATAAGCATCGACCATGAACTCGAAACCATTGTTCTGGATTTCACCAACGTTGGCAACCATTGCGCTATAACCAGATGCCGAAGAGGTAGAAACCTGAGCGATGTCGTCGGTGGTCTTCTTGATATAGTAAGCCATATCGAAGGTCAGGCGGTTCTGCCAGAACGACAGGTTAAGACCGATTTCCTTTTCAGTGATCTTAACGGGCTTCAGGCCTGCGTTAGGATAAGTGTTACCGTTGTTCTGGGTAGCAGTCTGCTGACCGTTGACTGTGTAGTTGCGGAGTTGATAGAGCAGCAGGTTCTGGTAAGGAGTTGTTCCGTTAGATGCGAATGCATAGCCGATACGGATCTTACCGAACTCGAATGCCTCAGGAAGGTTGTCACGGAATGTGTCGGTGAACACCCAAGATGCTGTTGCTGAGGGATAGAAGTAACTGTTGCTGTCGTCAGCCAGAGTAGAGAACCAGTCGTTACGACCTGTGAAGTTCAAGAAGAGTTGGTTCTTCCAACCGAGGTCTACGGTTCCATAGAGAGAGTTAACCTTATAGCGCTGGTAGACCTTCGAAGGAGCCTGACCAGAAGCGGTGATATTGTTAACTGACCAAAGTCCGTCAACTGTGAAAGGACGACCACCATTAGAGGTGTAGAAGTACTTGGTCACGTTGCTCTGCTTGTTTCCACCGAATGTAGCACCAACGGTGAAGTCGCCGAATGCCTTGTCGAAACCGAGCAGGAAGTTGAAGTTGGTCTCATAGAAGTTCTTGCTGTATTCAGTCAGATAACCATTGGGGTCGGCAGCAGCACCGATGGGCTGAACCTGCTTGAACTCAATGTTGTAGCCGTCACGCTGAGCAGCACCCTGCAAATACAGGAAGTCGGTGATGTCCCAACGGAGGGTCACAGAACCAGTCAGACGGTTGCGGTCCATATTGTTGGTCTTGCGATACTGCAGCCAATAGGGGTTATTGAAGTAAACGTTGGTACCACCAATCATTTCACTTCCATCCTCGTTGGTACCCCAGTCCTTAGCACCTTCCATCCAGCGAACGTCGAAAGAGTTACCGCGATAGATCAGAGAGGCGTTGGTGTTACCATTACCATCAGAAAGGTTCGAACGACCATTAGACTTGTCGAACACGTAGTTACCAGTGACGGTAGCGGTCAGGTTCTTCAGAATCTGATACTGAGTGTTCATGTTGAAACCGAGTTGACGGTTGCCTGCGTTCGGGAGGATAGAGGTCTCCTTGTTGTAGGAAGCACCGAAACGATAAGTCACAGCGTCAGAAGCACCGCTGATAGCAGCAGATGTGTTTGTGGTGACGCCTGTGCGATAGAAGTTCTTCCAGTTGTCGACATTTGAATATTTATAGGTGTTGCCCAGGAAGTTCACAGCGTCGCTGCCGTCCAAAGCGGCACCCCAGCTGTTGCTCTCAGCCTGCTTGGCTGCTGTGGCTGATGTAGGCTTCACACCCTCAAGACCAATACCGAACTGGTCCTGCCATTCGCGATAGTCGTAGATTGAGTTGAAAGTGAGGTTCTCGTTCACTTCGATTACGGTCTTACCCTTCTTACCACTCTTGGTTGTAATAAGGATAGCACCATTACCACCACGATAACCATAAAGTGCAGAAGCGGCAGCACCCTTCAGCACCTGGATGCTCTCGATATCATCGGCGTTGATGTTGGAAAGACCATCACCCATATCGTTACCACCCCACATACCTGCAGAACCCTGGTTGGTATTGTCGAAGGGAACACCGTCGATGACGTACAATGGCATGTTGTTTCCGGTCAGAGAAGCATTACCACGGATGATCACACGTGAAGATCCTGTAGAACCCGTAGCGTTTCCTGCTACTGACACACCAGCAACCTTACCGGTGAGAGCGTTACCGAGGTTCGGGTCACGAGCAAGTGCCAATTCCTCACCACCTACCTGAGTGGTAGAATAACCGAGCGAACGGCCCTGACGCTTGATACCCAGAGCGGTAACCACGACCTCGTCGAGGCTCTTGTTACTCTCCTGCATAGTTACCTGAACGGTCTGCTGACCGTCGACCTCAATGGTCTGAGTGGTAAAACCAATGTAAGAGACTTCCAGTTTTCCTTGTGCAGGAACGCTGACAGAGAAGTTACCGTCCAAGTCAGTAACTGTACCTGAAGCAGAACCAAAGACTTTTACGGTAGCACCGATAACTGGTTCTCCGAATTGGTCCACGACAGTACCTTTAACTATTGAATTCTGAGCATTGACAACAACTGCCATCAGCAAGAAAACAATAGTCAAGCATGCTCTCATCGAGAGCCAAAGAACATTTTTCTTCATTGCTAAATTGTTTAACGATTGATAACTGTTAATAAAAAATAGATAGGTTTGTATTCATTTAGGCTTGCAAAAATAAAAGGAAAAATTGACAACTCCAAAAAAAATCAATCTTATTTTTTTAAAAACTTAAACAATTTTTGAATAAGGCTTTCCGTGCTCGCACACAACGAAAAAGAAAATTTGTAAAAAACAAAAATATATCAATATAAAACAAATTTTAATGACTCATTTCAGGAAAAATTGGCTATCAAATCGAGAAAATTTCTTGGTAATGATAGACAATTATTTGGCAATATTGCATATTTTTTTAGCAATTTGGATTGACACATTATTTAAATAGTAAGTGGAATTAAGGGGCAAGGGGCAAGGGGCAAGAGATATGCCTTGACTGCTGAGTTGTTAAACACGGATGACACAGATTTACATGTATTTCTGAATGTCACGGATTTTTAAATCACTGATTTTTTGCCCACAGATTACACAGATGAACACAGATTTTTCGATTACACAGATTGGCGCTGACGCAGTTCAAAGTTCAAAGGGCTTCGCCCAGAAATCCTTCAAATATCGCTTCGCGAGATTTGAGCACTCCCCAATGGGGAGGCGGCCTAAGCCTAAGGGGATTCCGAAGACAACACGAACAACGTAGAACAACTATTTAATTCCGAAAATCACCAAAAAAGGCGAAATAGACGAAAATAAATTTCGACCACGAATCACACAAATCTCACGAATTTATTTAATGCCAATCCGATTGGCACAACGCGCCAAATGTTTTTAACTGTTTTCTTATGTTTTTTCTTGTTTTTTAAAGGCCGCCAAGGCGGAACTTGTCCTCTATTTTTCCTTGAAATCGAACATTGCAACCGAGTTGCATTACTTTTGCTGTACCTTTGCACCAGAAAACAATAATTAAAGAAAAAATGACACATCATCACGAACACGAACACTGCTCAAATGAGCACAATCACGAAAACGTAAACGAACATGAATGCTGTTCAAGCGAGCATAATCATCACGAACATGAATGCTGCTCACACGAGCATCACGAACATCACGAACACGAACATGAATGCTGCTCGCATGAGCATCATGAGCATCACCATCACGAACACAATCATGAACACGAATGCTGCTCGCATGGGCATCATCATCACCACCATCATCATCATGAGCATAACGACTTGAAACGTCAGTTGCTGCTCATCATCGCCACCGTCATCCTATTGATTGCTGCGGTCATCATTGAGAAGAATTGTTCACTGCCCACGTGGCAATTGCTGCTTATCTACCTTGTTCCTTATCTTCTCATCGGACGCGAAACGCTGAAAGAAGCCGCTGAGGGCATTGCCAGTGGCGACGCCTTCAACGAGCATTTCCTGATGTCAGTGGCAACAATTGGCGCTCTTGGCATCGGATTCCTACCCGGTGCCGAGACCCAGTTCCCAGAGGCCGTTTTCGTCATGCTGTTCTTCCAGATTGGTGAACTCTTCGAAGGCTACGCCGAAGGAAAAAGTCGCGACAGCATTGCCCATCTGATGGACATCCGACCCGATGTGGCTCGCGTATTGACCACAGTAAACGGACACGTTGAGGAAAAACTCGTGTCGCCCAACGAAGTTGCTGTAGGCTCTACAATTCTTATTAAACCGGGCGAGAAGGTTCCGCTCGACGGCGTTGTCACAGAAGGCAGAACTAGTCTCAACACGACCGCTCTAACAGGCGAGAGTATGCCTCGTGAAGCCGAAGAAGGCGACGAGGTGATTTCCGGCTGCGTGAATCTCTCTGGTGCCATCAAGGTGCGAACGGTGAAGACCTTCGGCGAAAGCACCGTTTCGAAGATTATCGACCTCGTTGAACACGCTGGAGAACACAAGTCGAAGAGCGAGACGTTCATCACACGCTTTGCCCGTATCTACACACCCGTCGTCGTGTTTGCAGCCCTGCTGCTCGCCATCGTGCCTCCACTCATTCAGTTCTTATTTGCCAACTTCGACACTGCCGTTCTTACATCGCAGTTCGCCACCTGGCTCTACCGAGCCTTGATGTTCCTCGTCGTCTCTTGCCCCTGCGCATTGGTCATCAGCGTTCCGCTTACGTTCTTTGGCGGTCTCGGAGGTGCTTCCCGACATGGAATCCTAATTAAGGGAGCAAACTTCATGGACGTGCTCTCGAAGGTGAAAACCATTGTCTTCGACAAGACCGGAACCCTCACCCACGGTCAGTTTGCCGTAGAAGCAGTCCACACTTCTTCCGAAGACCCTGCACTGAGCGACGAGAAACTTGCACACGAGTTGCTCCATCTCGCTGCCCATGTGGAACACTTCACCACCCACCCCATCGGTGCTGCTCTTCGCGACGCGTTCCCCGACGAGGCAACCGACGGGTGCAAGGTGACCGATGTAGAAGAGATTGCCGGTCAGGGCATTCGCGCCAATGTTGAGGGAAAAATCGTCTGCGTCGGCAACACGAAGTTGATGGAAGCCGTTGGCGCCAAATGGCGTCCCTGTACTCATGCTGGAACTATCATCCACGTCGCCATCAACGGCGAATACGCTGGTCATATCGTCATCAACGACAAGATCAAGGACGAGAGCGCAGATGCCATTGCCCAACTGAAATCGCTGGGCGTAGAGCAGACCGTTATGCTAACTGGCGACCGCGAGGAAGTGGCTGCCGACGTTGCCCGGAAACTTCAACTCACGGCTTATCACGCCGAACTTCTTCCCACTGACAAGGTCGGTCACGTGGAGCAATTGCTCCAGCAGAAGACCGAAGATTCCCAACTCGCGTTCGTTGGCGACGGTATCAACGACGCCCCCGTTCTTGCACGCGCCGATGTGGGAATTGCTATGGGAGGTATGGGTTCCGACGCTGCCATTGAGGCTGCAGATGTGGTGCTCATGGACGACAATCCCCAGAAGGTGGCACAGGCTATCAGCATCGCCCGCCGCACAATCGCAATCGCGCGTCAGAACGTGTGGTTTGCCATCGGAGTGAAGGTTGCTGTGCTCATTCTCGCCACCTTCGGACTCGCTACGATGTGGATGGCCGTTTTCGCTGACGTGGGCGTCACCGTGCTCGCTGTACTCAATGCAACTCGCGCGTTGAAACTGTGAAAAATCCATAAATTATGTGCATGCTGAATTTTTTCGCCTCATAAACTTTCAGTCTTTCAACTTTTATTTGTAACTTTGTAGGCTGAATAATATATTGCCATAATAGGCAATTTCCGATAGCGCATAGGCAGTGCCATTGCGCCCCCGAGGCAGAAGAAATAAAAACAATATATACATGCACTTCAAATGGAATTACGAACCGCCTACATCCCAGGAACAACAAGCAGCTGAAGAGCTGGGCGAGAAGCTCAGCCTGAGCCCCGTGTTGGCACTCCTGCTCATTAGGCGAGGAATCACCACGGAGAGCGCAGCCAAACGATTCTTCCGCCCACAATTGGCAGATCTGATCAATCCATTCCTTATGAAGGATATGGACGTGGCCGTAGATAGGCTAAACGACGCTATGGGGCGCAAAGAGCGCATTCTGGTCTATGGAGACTATGATGTCGATGGCTGTACTGCAGTAGCATTAGTCTACAAATTTCTGAGGCAGTTCTACTCAAACATTGATTATTACATTCCCGACCGCTACGACGAAGGTTACGGCGTAAGCAGGAAGGGACTGGAGTATGCCCGTGACACGGGCGTGAAACTCATTATCATTCTCGACTGCGGCATCAAGGCCATCGACGAGATTGCCTATGCGAAGACACTCGGCATCGACTTCATCATCTGCGACCATCACGTGCCTGATGATGTGATGCCCGACGCCTTTGCTATTCTCAATCCGAAGCGCCCCGACGACTTCTACCCCTTCAAGCATCTCTGTGGCTGCGGCGTAGGATTTAAGTTCATGCAGGCATTTGCCAAGAACAACGGCATTCCATTCTCCCGACTCATCCCATTGCTCGACTTCTGTGCCGTAAGCATAGCAGCCGACATCGTGCCTGTGACCGACGAGAACCGCATTCTGGCGTATCACGGACTAAAGCAACTCAACCAGAACCCCAGCACGGGTCTGAAGGCCATCATCGACATCTGCGGACTCAACGGACGCGAACTCACCATGAGCGACATCGTCTTCAAGATTGGACCGCGCATCAATGCCTCAGGCCGCATGGAGAACGGTAAGGAGTCGGTCGACCTGCTCGTGGAGAAGGACTTCCCCACGGCACTCAATATGGCAAAGCACATCAACGAGTACAACGAGCAGCGCAAGGACATCGACAAGCAGATGACCGAGGAAGCCAACCAGATTGTGGCACGCCTCGAGAGCCAGAAGCATCGTTCGAGCATCGTGCTCTACGACGAAGGATGGAAGAAGGGCGTTATCGGTATCGTTGCATCACGACTCACTGAAATCTACTTCCGCCCAACAGTCGTACTCACCCGCGACGGTGAGTTTGCCACGGGTTCGGCGCGCTCGGTGACGGGATTCGACGTCTATTCAGCCATCAAGAGTTGCCGCGACTTGCTCGTCAACTTCGGCGGTCACACCTATGCCGCAGGTCTCACCCTGCGCTGGGACGACATTCCCGAGTTCCGCCATCGCTTCCAGCAATACGTTGAGGAGCACATCCAGCCCGAGCAGACTGAAGCGATACTGAATGTTGACGCAATCCTCGATTTCAAAGATATCTCCAAGCGACTCCATAATGACCTGAAGCGCTTCTCGCCTTTCGGTCCCGACAACCAGAAGCCCATTTTCTGTACGACTGGCGTCTACGACTATGGTACGAGCAAGGTCGTTGGCCGCGAGCAGGAGCACATCAAACTCGAACTGGTCGACTCCAAGTCGAGTGCCGTCATGAGTGGCATTGCCTTCGGACAGAGTGCATCGGTTCGCTACATCAAGTCGAAGCGCGCCTTTGACATCGCCTATACACTCGAAGACAACGTCTTCAAGCGTTCACAGGTGCAACTGCAGATTGAGGACATCCGACCGACAGAAGAGTTTATAGTTGAACTTTGACAGAAGAATTTATAGTTGAACTTTAGGAGCAGCAGGTGCCATCAAGTTTTACTTGTCAGACTGAGCAGCGACTAAGTCGACCCAATCAGAGTTGAGAGTGGAGAGCGTAATCATGACTCTCGGCTTTCAACTCTTAACATTCAACTTTCACTCATCGACGCGCAACTCATAACTTTCAACTCGTAATTTGCAACTCTGCAACCCGCAATTTGCAACCCGCAACTCTCAACTCATAACTCTGAACTCATAACTCTGAACTCTGAACTCATAACTCCCAACTCTCAACTCTCAACTCTCAACTAAAATACTATGACCCATCCAGAGCAATTGAATCTTCCTGAGCAAGGCGAGGCCGAACGCCCCGCTCCTGCCGACGAAGGCTGCAATTGCTCAGGACCATCCATATCTAAGCACCTATCCATTCTTCACCAGTATTGGGGCTACAAAGATTTTCGTGGCATTCAGCGCGAAATCATTGAGAGCATTTCCCAGGGGCGCGACACGCTGGGACTGATGCCCACGGGCGGCGGTAAGTCAATCACCTTCCAAGTGCCGGCATTGGCAATGGAGGGCGTCTGCATCGTCATCACTCCACTCATCGCGCTGATGAAGGACCAAGTGGAACATCTCAGGAAAATTGGCATTCAGGCTTCTGCTATCTACAGCGGCATGTCGCATCGCGAGATTCTCGTTACGCTCGACAACTGCATCTTTGGCGGAGTGAAGATTCTCTATGTGTCGCCCGAACGACTCTCGTCTGAGATTTTCCAGACAAAGATGCACCGCATACGAGTCAGTTTCATCACCGTCGACGAAGCCCACTGCATCTCGCAATGGGGCTACGACTTCCGTCCTTCCTACCTCGAGATTGCCAAGATTCGAAAGATTGTATCCCAGCAGCGCCACATCCCCGTGCTCGCGCTGACGGCTACTGCAACGCCACGCGTCATCGACGACATTCAGCAGCGACTAGAGTTCGAGCAGCCGAATGTGTTCAAGATGAGTTTCGAGCGCAAGAATCTCGCCTATATCGTACGCATTACTGCCGACAAGTTCGGTCAGATGGTTCATATTCTAAACAGCGTTCCTGGTACTGCCATCATCTATGTGCGCAGCCGACGACGCACGAAAGAGATTGCAGAATTCCTCTGCAAGTCGCTCTCTGCCGATGGAGTCACGCCGCCCTCGAGCATCGCGACCTTCTATCATGCAGGGCTCGACCACAGCGTGCGCGACGAGCGACAGCGACTGTGGCACGATGGAAAGGTGCGTGTGATGGTGGCCACAAACGCCTTCGGTATGGGCATTGACAAGCCCGATGTGCGAATCGTCATCCACATGGACTGTCCCAGTTCCCTCGAGGCTTATTTCCAGGAAGCAGGACGTGCCGGACGCGATGGGCGAAAAGCGTATGCGGTAATGCTTTACAACAATGCCGACCATCGCAAACTCGAACAGCGCATCAGTGAGACTTTTCCCGAAAAAGACTACATCCTGAAGGTCTATGAGCACATCGCCTATTTCTATCAGATGGCCGTAGGCGACGGACTCGGCGTCACCCATGAGTTCGATATCAATAAGTTCTGCCGCACTTTCCGCCACTTCCCCGTTCAGGCTGATGCCGCGCTGAAGATTCTCTCGCGGGCGGGATGGATTCACTACGAGACCGACCCCGATGGCGCTGCACGAGTGATGTTCCTGCTCACGCGCGACGAACTCTATCGGCTCAAGAACACCAGTCCTCACGAAGAGGCAACCATCACTACCCTACTCCGCAACTACGGTGGACTTTTCACCGACTATGCCTATATCGACCTCAATCGAATTGCCCTCGAAGCAAGCCTCACGCCCGAGCAGGTCTATCTCTGTCTGAAGGCTCTCAGTCAGCGTCGCATCGTTCATTTCATCCCACAGCGTCGAGTTCCCACCATCACCTACACTCAGCGTCGCGAGGAGACTTCGCGCGTCGTCATTCCGTCATCGGTTTACGAAGATCGCCGCGTTCTCTTCGAGAAGCGCATCCGTGCCGTTTGGAAATATGCGGAGAACACTTCCATCTGTCGTTCGCAGATGCTCCTTCGCTATTTCGGCGAGGAACTCCCTCACGAGTGTCATCAGTGCGACATTTGTCTCAATGCGCCCACAACAAGCGAGGACGACATGCTGAAAAACGAGAAATGGCAGAATGCTCAGGAAGCCATTCTCCAACTCGTCAGCGACCATCAGAAACACTTCATCAACGAACTCAACGAACTCCATCTACCCACCGACCATCTGCAGTCTGCCCTGAAATTCCTCATCAGCGAAGAAATCCTCATCGCCGATTCCAACCAAATCTATCTCGCCTAACTCTATATTTGCGAATTGCGAATTCAATTCGTAATCTGAGAATTGTAATTTGATAATTGTTATCTGAAAAAATCCTGCAACTTTCGCCACAGGACAAATCATATTTGTGAATTGTTATCTGTAATCTGTAATTTGAAAAAAGTCCTGCAACTTTCGCCACAGAACTCCCCTTCTTGGCGCATCGCGCCAAATGTTTTTTTATGTTTTCTTTTGTTTTCTTAAAGCCGCCAACGGCGGAACAAGTCCTGTAATGTTACTTTGTTACCTTGTTACTTTGGAAACGGCCGCCAAGGGCGGAATCTCAGCAGTTATAATTTTCAAATTTCCATTTTCCAATTTCCATTCGAATGCGTCCCCTTCGGCTTAGGCCGCTTCCCCTCGTAAGGGGAACGCTCAAATGTAATTTGTGAATTGTAATTTGTAACTTGTACAAATCATATTTGTAATTTGTGAATTGTCATTTGTTATTTGTTATCCAAACACCACCTCGCAGCGACAAGTCTCCACGGGTTCCTCACCCTCGTTCTCGCGCTTAGCAATTCTAACGGCGAACTTCCTCATGCCTTTGTCAGCGTCCTTTTCACCCGTCTCCTCCAGATACAGGCAGAGTTCATCGCCGAAGTGAGCCTCAGCCACATACGCTATGTCCAGTCGGCGCAACCTGTGCTCACGATACCAGTCAGCATCCCAGAGGTCCAGAGCATGCTCGATGTACTTAATGCTGTTCACGTGACCATTCATGTCGATGTCGCTATAGACACTCTTCACCACTCTCATCAGTTTAGCAGCGTCCGTCATCTTCACGCGCGACGGCTTCGCTATCGGACACTCAACGCCTTCCTGACTTCCGTCCGTTCCCACGACATATTCCATGATGGCACCATCGTTAATGCTCAGCAAGTCGGCGGGCTGGCGAGTCTGCGTGTCAATCATTGCCCAAACCGAGCGACCGTAGCCAAATATCTTCTCCTCGTTACGAATTCTGAAGTTTCTATTCGTGAAGAAACGCATTGCACTCTCCACCCAAGTCTCCACCTTGAACTTGTCATACGCCTGCGGCATCTCGTCAAGTTCAATCGCCAGTCGCGACAGAACCCACGTCTTATGAATCGTGTTCAAGTAGAGCATACCGAATCCGCGATCGTTCGAGTGGAAGTCAGCAGCGTTGATCAAATGGTTTCCCAGATGGCTCATGAACAGTCGCTTGCCGAAATCGCAGTGGAACGGTTCAGCCATGAAGTCATATCGTCCTATTTTTTCCATATATTTCTTATTTTCATCAATGAGTCTAGTTTTTTGAAAAAGACAAGAAAATTGCGTTCGTCTGCTTGTTTGGCAGAGTCATGACTAACGTCGACAAAGTCAAAATCGAAAAGTCAAAAGAACTGAACCATCACAACAAACTTAACAAAATCAAGAGGCGAGGAAGAAGAGAATCTTGATCTGCGTTGACCACTACGGTCTGCATCAATCGTCGCCACTGGGCATCTCTCTCGTTCCTTGCCCCTTGCTCCTTGTCCCAAAGGAAGCAGTGCTTCCCGAATCTCTTACTTCACGTAAACAACTGCCAGACGGTTCGAGGTAGTGCCCTGAACGCCCTTACCAGTAGCCTCGTCAACGGCAACGCCGCGGGTCAGCAGGTAGTGGGCAACAGCGTCAGCACGTGCCTGTGAGAGTTTCTGGTTCAGTTCGGGATTACCTTCAGGCGATGCCGTACCTACAATCTGCACGTGCTTGCCCGGCTGGATGTTTGCAAGGGCCTTGCGAGCGTCAGCAGTCAGTTCAGACTTGCCCTGAGCGAAGGTCACGAATACGAGATCCTCTACCTTCACCTCTCTCACGACATCCTTACCGGCAACTTCCTTCACCACTTCCACTTCCTTCACAATCTCGCGAGGCTTCTTAGCCAACTCCTCGCGCAGGCGGTTGATCTCGGCGTTCAGACCGTCTATCTCGGCCTGGTCGCGCAGACGTGCGATGGTGAAGTTATGCGTGCCGTTCGAGTTCTTGAACTTATAGATGAAGCCAGCGTTCAACTGGAAATACATCTTGTTGATGTTGTATTCCAGTCCCGCATTACCCAGTTCGGTGATAACCGTACCTTTGTCCCCGGGGAAGATGTAGTCGTTCAGACCCCATGTCACCGACGGCTCCACATAGAATTGCCAAGCCTTCGCCTCACCCAGGTTGAACACGAGGTCAATGGCTGCCTTCGAGGTCATGTTGTTGCGGAACATAAGTTGATTCGACTGATACAACTCCTGATAGGGAGAGTCGCCAAACAGATGACCCCATCCGATGCCGTAGAGACCTACGACCTCAAACACACGGGGCTCACCGGGATAGCCGCCAAACCAGTTGGTGAAGTTCACGGTTCCCAGCAGACTCGAGTTCAGGAAGCGCACAGCCGTTCCAGTCGAAATATAGGGCTTGTTCGAGAAGTAGGCATTGCTCTCCACTGCCAGACCGAATACTGGAGTGAACCAGCGACCGATACGCAGACCAGCGTTCGGGTTCAGGTTGTCCAGCCACTTATGTCCAGTAGCCTTCGTAGCAACACCACCGTTAATTCCTACATAGAAATTGTCCATTGTCTTGCTCTCGGTCACTGTTTGGGCCTGAGCACCAGCCGTCATCAGGACGGCAACGAGCGTAAACAATAATTTTTTCATATTCCAATTCTTATTTAAAAGTTTATATTTGTTCCTTTTCAAGGAGTTTCAAGTTTCAAAAAGTTTCAAGTTTCAAGTTTACGACCTTGTCGTGATTTTCAGCAGCACCTCAGCAAATGAAAACAAGTCCTCTCTGCGTTCGGTTTGCACGAAAATTCAAGTCCCAAAGATCTTGTGTCAGGTTTCATCCAGTAGAAGTATTGTCTGAACTCCTCAACTCCTGAACTCCTGAACTCCTGAAGAATCTTCTGAACCCTTGAACCATTGAACCCTTGAACTTCTCCCGATACTCCTCATTCATCTTGCAAAGTAAAGAAAAAATTCTGAATCCACCAAACCTCAGCGTTATTTTTCTCACATTTAATTCTTGTTAATTCTCCCCTATCCCGTATGCGAGTACGAAAATAATTTGTAAATTTGCACAAATTAAACTATTCAGCACATGTCAAAGGTACTCCTCATCAATGGAAGTCCCCGTCCAAGGGGCAACACGTTCACCGCGCTCAGCGAAGTAGCCAACTCCCTCCAGCAGGAAGGCGTCGAGACGCAAATCATCAACATCGGACCAAAGGCTGTCCAGGGGTGCATCGCCTGTGCGATGTGCGGACGCATCGGACGCTGCACGTTCCACGACGACCTCTATCAGCAAGTGTTCCAGACCATCCGCGATGGCATCGACGGCCTCATCATCGGATCGCCTGTCTACTATGGTGGACCTAACGGCTCTCTTTGTGCGCTCCTCGACCGTGTGTTCTACTCCCTCGGTCGCGAACTGAGATTCAAGCCCGCTGCCTCCGTCGTCGTCTGCCGACGTGGTGGAGCCTCTGCTGCCTTCGACCGACTCAACAAGTATTTCGGCATCCTCAACATGCCGATTGTCTCCTCCCAATATTGGAACATGGTCTACGGACAAACGCCCGGACAAGCCGCTCTTGACGAAGAGGGTATGCAGACCATGAGGACACTCGGACGCAATATGGCGTGGATGATTCGCAAACTGAACATTGCCAGCGACGGACATCCTGATCTCGAGCAACCTCTACGGACGAATTTCATTAGGTGAACTGCTTTAGGCTTTGCAAAAACGGTTCCCCTACTGCATTCAAACAACCTTAATTTCTATCATGATTCAACTACTGCTCTCAAGTTTACTAACAATTGTTAGTCTCAACTGCGAGAATCTTTTCGACTGCAGCCATGACTCTCTGAAAAACGATTTAGAGTGGACACCTGATGGTAAGAACCATTGGACTTCAACTCGCTATTGGAACAAACTCAACAACATTGGAAGAGAAATCTTGGCATGTGGCGAAATGGGAACGTCATTTGGCGAGACTCACTTTAATAAGGCGGAAGAGAACTCTTTGATGGATTCTGACAACACCCCCTCATGGCAATTGCCAGCGCTTGTTGCCTTGTGTGAAGTCGAAAACGATTCCGTTCTCTATGATCTAACCTGCCGTTCGATATTGCGTAATGCCAAATATGAATATATCATGACAAATTCGCAAGATCCCCGAGGCATCGATGTGGCCCTGCTATATTCTCCCTTCTCTTTCAGGCTGCTAAATCATTATGCCCTGCGCGTGGAACCACTGAAGGACATGCATCCCACACGCGACATTCTCTATGCCAGCGGACTGATTATTTCTGGCGACACACTGCATGTCTTTGTGGTGCATGCCCCCAGCCGTTCTGGAGGCGAACACGCTACGCAACCGCACCGAATGCTCATCGCAAACAAACTGACGGAAGCAATTGACTCTCTCTACAAAATACAACCCGACGCAAAAGTTGTAGTCTGTGGCGATTTCAACGACTACAACAACAATAAAAGCATTCGCCACATAGAAGAAGCATCGCTCATTGATATTTCAAAATCTGCAAAAGGACACAACGGTGCCAAGGGAACTTACAAATTTCAAGGCGAATGGGGATCACTCGACCATATGTTTGTTTCGCCGTCAATGCGCCAAGAACTTTCCGAATGCTTCATCTTTGATGCACCTTTCCTGCTTGAAGAAGACGAGGTTTACGGAGGCGTTAAGCCTGTCCGTAACTTTCTGGGGCCCAGATATTTACGCGGATTCAGTGATCATTTACCTCTAGTTGCCCGATTCAAAATTTAACTCTAGTTACTCGACTCAAATTATAAGAAGACACACGGGGAGTTCCAAGGTAACAAGTAACAAAGTTTGAGCATTCCCCATAGGGGAAGCGGCCTAAGCCGAAGGGTTTCAGTGAGAACCGGCTGAGTTCCGCCGTCGCGGCCTTTTCCAAAGTACCAAAGTAACAAGGTAACAAGAAAACCAAGCGTTTCCAAAGATTGAATGGCTCGGCGCGCTTGCGCAATTGTGAGTCGTTATAAGTAGTTGTGAGCAGTTAGGAAGGGGATAAAAATGTGAAATTGATTAAAGAATTGGTCAAAAGATTGCAAGGGTCATGAAAAATGATTACCTTTGCACGGCAAAATTGAAATAGACAAAAAGAAAATTCTTAATTCGTAAAAATATCATCATGTTTGAAAATCTTAGTGACAGACTAGAAAGATCGTTTAAGATACTGAAAGGTGAAGGCAAAATCACCGAGATCAACGTTGCGGAAACCCTGAAGGACGTTCGCCGTGCACTGCTCGACGCTGACGTGAACTACAAGGTTGCGAAGACGTTCACCGACACCGTGAAGGAGAAGGCACTGGGTATGAATGTGCTTACAGCCATTAAGCCCGGACAACTCATGGTGAAACTGGTTCACGACGAGTTGGCAGAGTTGATGGGCGGCGAGGCCGTGGAACTGAAACTCGAGGGCAAGCCTTCCATCGTGCTGATGTCGGGTCTGCAAGGTTCGGGTAAGACGACGTTCAGTGGTAAACTGGCGAACATGCTGAAGAACAAGCGCCACAAGAAACCTCTGCTCGTAGCGTGCGACGTTTATCGTCCTGCTGCCATTCAGCAGTTGCACGTGGTGGGCGAGCAGGTGGGAGTCCCCGTCTATTCAGAGCCCGAGAACAAGGATGTGATCTCAATTGCCGAGCACGCCCTGCAGGAAGCAAAGGCGAAGGGCAATGACGTGGTGATTGTCGATACTGCCGGTCGACTTGCCGTCGACGAGGAGATGATGGACGAGATTGAGCGTCTGAAAAACTTCCTGAACCCCGACGAAACTCTGTTCGTCGTTGACTCAATGACGGGTCAGGATGCCGTGAACACCGCTAAGGAATTCAACGACCGTCTGGACTTCGACGGCGTGGTGCTGACGAAACTCGACGGTGACACCCGAGGTGGTGCTGCCCTATCGATTCGCACGGTGGTGACCAAGCCCATCAAGTTCATCGGTACAGGTGAGAAGATGGAAGCCATCGACGTGTTCCATCCTGCTCGTATGGCCGACCGCATCCTCGGAATGGGCGACGTTGTGAGCCTTGTGGAACGTGC
The DNA here is from genome assembly GCA_024697645.1 of Prevotella sp. Classification (GTDB taxonomy): domain Bacteria; phylum Bacteroidota; class Bacteroidia; order Bacteroidales; family Bacteroidaceae; genus Prevotella. Next base: position 38,065 of record JAILFH010000082.1, on the reverse strand, counting down.
GCAGGAGCAGTTCGACGAGGAAGAGGCAAAGCGACTGGAGAAGAAAATCAAGAAAAACCAGTTCGACTTCAACGACTTCATGGGACAGATTCAGCAAATCAAGAAGATGGGCAACATCAAGGATCTGGCTGCAATGATTCCTGGCGTAGGCAAGCAAATCAAGGACCTAGACATCGACGACAACGCATTCAAGGGCATTGAGGCGATTATCAACTCGATGACGCCGTATGAGCGCTCTCATCCCGACGCTCTGAACCAGAGCCGCCGACTGCGCATCGCAAGGGGCTCAGGCACGAAGGTGGAAGAGGTGAACCGCCTCATGAAGCAGTTCGACCAGACTCGCAAAATGATGAAGATGGTGTCGGGCGGCGGCATGAGCGGCATGCGCGGAATGATGCGTGGAATGCCCCGCAGGAAATAGAAACGAAAGTAACCCCATAAAACAGACGAGACGATGCAACTGATAGACGGAAAAGCAACGGCAGCGCAAATCAAGGCCGAGATTGCCGAGCGAGTTAGGCAGATAGTGGCCGATGGTGGCAAGCAACCCCATCTGGCAGCAGTACTCGTGGGTCACGACGGTGGTTCGGAGACCTACGTGAAGAACAAAGTGCTGGCATGTGAGGCTTGCGGATTCAAGTCGACACTCATCCGCTATGAGGACGATGTGACCGAGGAGGAGTTGCTGGCATGCGTGGACCGTCTGAACCAGAACGGCGACGTGGACGGATTCATCGTGCAGTTGCCTCTGCCGAAGCACATCGACGAGCAGCGCGTGACGGAGGCGATTGATCCCGACAAGGACGTCGACGGATTCCATCCGGTGAACGTCGGACGTATGGCGATAGGTCTGCCCTGCTTCATCTCGGCTACGCCTCTGGGCATTATGACGCTGCTGAAGCGCTACAACATCGAGACTTCGGGTAAGAAATGCGTGGTCCTCGGTCGATCTAATATCGTCGGCAAGCCGATGGCTCAACTGATGATGCAGAAGCAATGGGGAGATGCAACAGTGACGGTGTGCCACTCGCACTCGCCACAACTGAAGGAGGAATGTCGTCAGGCTGACATCATCATCGCTGCAATCGGACGTCCGGGCTTTGTGACGGAGGATATGGTGAAGGAAGGCGCTGTAGTCATCGACGTGGGTACGACGCGTGTACCAGATGCAACGAGGAAGAGCGGTTTCCGCCTGTCGGGCGACGTTGACTTCGAAAACGTGGCACCGAAGTGCTCATACATCACGCCCGTACCAGGTGGCGTGGGGCCCATGACGATTTGCTCGCTGATGCTGAACACGCTGCAGGCAGGAACGAAATAAGAGGAGAACGGCAATGACTTCCGAAGAATTCTACCAACAAGGAAACGACTTGCGCAGACGTGGCAACTATCCGGCTGCCATGAATGCGTATATGGAGGCTATCGCCCTGGATCCCGACAGTCCTGCCGTAGAAGCACTACGAATGATGCAGGACATCATGAACTACTATTGCAAGGATGTGTATAATCCCTAGACAAATTACAAATTACAATTCTCAAATCACATTTGAGCATTCCCTTTAGGGAAGCGGCTTAAGCCGAAGGTTTTCAGATAGAAGTAGATCGAATTCCGCCGTTAGCGGCTTTAAGAAAACAGAAGAAAACAAAAAAACAGTTAAAAACATTTGGCGCGATGCGCCAAGAAAGGGAGTCCTGTGGCGAAAGTTGCGGGACTTTTTTTCAAATTACAAATTACAATTCTCAAATCACATTTGAGCGTTCCCCTTTAATCGGGGCCAAGACTAGACGACGATTGGGTATCGTCGGTGAAGGCTTGGGGTGCAGCCTTCGTCTCATGCAAGGTCTGGCGAAGCCTAAGTCGACGCAAGAACCGCTAAAGACAAAGGGCCTAAGCCGAAGGGGGTTTCAGGTCGTAGTTTGTAGATTTTTAAAAATCAAGAATTAGAGAATTTAAGAATTTTCTTACCTGCCGGATATGAATTATTGAGAATTCGAGGTCGCTCAATATAGCGCCTCTCAAAGGTTATCAAAAAGCGGGCTGAAAGCCCAACTCGCTCATAGCTCAGGGCAACGCCCTGGGTTTTGTGCAATCACAACAAATATTCGCCCTACAGGGGCAAAAGATTTATTTATCAAGAATTAGAGATTTGAGCGTTCCCCATAGGGGAAGCGGCCTAAGCCGAAGGGGCTTCAGTTTTGTTCTGTTGAGAAATATTGATGAAATTATAATCACAGATTACAGATTACGATTCACAGATACAATAAGTCCTGCGTTTCCGCAGGACTTTATTTTACTGATTTCAAACCACAGATTACAAATGTGATAAGCCTCACTTCCCGAGGATAAAGTTGACCAATGCGGTGACATCGGCTATAGAGACATTCCCGTCTTCGTTGAGGTCGGCCTCCACTTCAACAACGCTACCATTGTCTTTGCCAAGCAGACGGTTTACCAATTGAGTCACGTCAGAGATTGACACTGCGCCGTCGTGGTTGATGTCGCCCCATAGCGTTTCGAGCGGAACGTAGGCGGTGAATTTCTGGAGCGTGGCTGAGGTGCTCCCATAGGAATAGCTGCCGTCGGCATCTGCATGAACGTATTCCTCCATGAGGTTCACCGAATTTCCCAGACTGAAGTCGTAGCGATGGTAGATGAGTGTCCTCTCGTCGCCTAAGTTTGCAGCATGGAACGTGGATCCTCCGCTCTGTCCAAGACCATAGCCTTCCACCAGATGGAGCGCGGTCTGACTTCCGGTATAATCTACCCAGACGACCTCGTCCTGATCCACATACATCGTCTCGGACGAGCTGTTCACGCTGTTGATGGCAAACGCGTACGTAATCTTTGCCCAGTTGGCGAAGCGGTTCCATCCTCTCGCGTCTACGCTCGTGTCGTCGTTCGTGTACCAGTCGCTGCCGAGTGCCGACGTCGCATCGGTGGCGGCAATCGTGTTGTAGTCGGGACTGTCGTAAATCATCTTGTAGGGCATCTCAACGACGAATGTGGCTGTGGAGGGCACGTAGTCGGAATTGCCGTCAATGGTAGCGGTGACGGAGAGCGTGCCCGGTTCCGTGAAGGCATAGGTCGATAGGTCGACAGCCTTCTCCTTCACCTCGATATTGTCGATGTAGGCATAGGAATAGGCTCTTCCCATCGTAATGCCAATGCCCTGAACTTCCATATTGGCTTCGTCGTTGGCGGTATAGCTGCCTTCGAGCACCGTCTCGCTGCCCTTCGTCACGACATAGCTGACATTGCGCGTCTCACGGTCAATCGTCACCACGTAATGGCACCAGGAGTCGCCGATGGTCGCCGTTTCCGATGTGTTCTCCACCGTATAGTCGGTGGAGTAATAGCTGCCGCCCGTAAGACGGAACAGGTAGTTGTTGCCCACGCTGTTGAAATAGCCGTTGACAGCAGGCATACTTGCCCCTTCGCCAAAGAGCACCAACTCGTTGTAGTTGCCGCTCTGGTTGGTGTGATGGAACAACGCGTCGAACTCCACCGTGTAACTGGCAGTCTCTCCATAGAAGTCGGTGCCAGTCGTGAAGAACGTCTTGTAGGAACGTCGATTTCCGCTGGAACCTTCTGAGGCGATTTTGATATACGATCCGTAGGTCTCGTCGCCCGAGATGAGCGAACCGCTGCAGCCCAGTGTCCAGTCGCTGGCATCGGTTGCACTCTCATAGTCCTCGCTCATGATGACCGTTGCCTTTTCACTTCCAAGGTTGCTGACGGTTCCGTCGAGACTGGTAAATGTTCCACTCAATACGGGAGTAATGCCGTCTGTGAGTGTATGTTCGATGCTCACCACAGGCAGATAGCTGTTCTTGCTCCCGTGGAGCAGGGGATAGTCGCTGCTGAAGTCGAAGCCTTCCATATCGGTGACGCTGATGACGGGCTCGTTGGCCATAATCACCGATACGTCAGCGATTTCAACATAGAGTATTCCGTCTTCGTGCTGAAGGGTCATGGAAGCCGTCAGACCGTTGGCCTCTACGACTACCTTCGACAGGTCGCCAGCAACATTCTCTACGTTTCCAATCGGGTAGACTCCATTTTCAGGCGTCTGTCCGAAATTCAGATGAACCACGGGCGCAATATACTCGGGTCCATAGTTCTCCCACGCGTCGTCGCCCACCTTCGCATCGTCGACCACCAGTGTGGTTGCATTCAGGCAGTCGTGGTCGTCGGTGCTGTTGATGTCGAGCATCACCATTGCACCGTAACCCAATGTCAGCGTGCCCACATCGACGGTTCCGATCGTTCCAGTCGTTGCGCCTCCCACGTTGAGCGTTGCCCCGTATTCCATCGTGATTCCACCCGGAAACGAGCCACCCGAAGTGTTCAGCGTGGTGTGTCGGCGAAGCGTCACAGGACTTGAGGAGAGCGTTCCGTCGAAGTTGAGCGTTCCGCCCCAGACGTCGGTCTCGCCCGTATAGGTATGTGTGGCGGAGGCCATTGAGAGAATGCCGTCGCCCTGTTTGATGAGCCGCATGTCGCCCGTGAGCGAACCGCCATTGAGATTGCAGGTGTAGGTGGCGCGTTTGATGGCTGGCGACGAGATGGAATTGCTGTTGGTGCCTTGCACCCAAGTCGGCACGTTGAGCGTCAGGATGTATGGAGCAGCACCGTCTTCCACCGTGAGCGTCGTGTTTGCATATTCGCAAAGGAGCAGGTGCTGGTCGTCGTAGGTGCTTCCGATGGTAGTGCCAGAGCTGATCTCGGTCCTGCCGTTGGTGGTCAGTGGCGGTGGAGCAACGGTGATTCCCTCCTGTTCGCCGAGGAAGTAACTCAGGTGGGGAGGCTGATTATACCCGTGCATCTGCCAGACCATCGCCTGACGGTACTGATGGTCGTGCCAAAGCGTGTAGAGCGAATAGTCGGTAGGTGTTGCCGATGTGTAGATTCGTATGAATTCATGTCCTTCGTCCACGCGGGCAATGAACTCCTCGCGCCAGTCGCCGATGATATCGCCAAGGAAGCAGGGGTTGTTTTTCGAGTAGTTGTTCATCTTACAGCCCGACGACGTGAAGATGCGACCAGTACCGGGCTTCTCGATTTTCGCCTCCCTCTCGGTTCCAGGACTGTTGAACACCTCCGAGAGCAGGTCGCCGTCCCAATAGATTCGGAAGTTCAGGTCCGACCACGCAATCAAGTCGCCCAACTCGCTGATGACCGTGTCCTTGACACAGCTCACCATACCCGTCTGCGTGGTTCGTCCTGTGGCACCGGGATAGTCGTCGGAGAAGTTGCCGCACAGTGCGCGACCGTCGTCGCTCGTCGACTCCAGGCGGTGATAGATGGAACTCGTCGTCGCGTCGCGATAGTTCGAAGCGGGATTGTCCTCGTTGCAGGCGAAGATCTCAAGACCGTGCCTGTACGGGTCGAAGTCGGAGCAATGGAGCGCGTCTCCGTGACCGAGGTCAGTGGTGGAAAGTCCCTTGCCGTTGTCGTCGATGACCATTGAGCCATAGACGATTTCGTCGCGTCCGTCCATATCGACGTCGGCGATGCAGTAGTTGTGGTTGCCGTTCCCGTACCACGGGCTGCTGGAGTCGTTGCATTCCCAGTACCAACGCTGCGTGAGACTATGGGTAGAGGGATCTACGTCGTAGGCAGCCATCTTGTGGCGCGTGTAGATGCCTCGGGCGAGGAAGATGCTGGGCGTGCGGCCGTCAAGGAAGGGCGCTCCGAAGAAATACTTCGAGGAACGGTGACCATAACTGTCGCCCCATGCGCTTGCGCTCTCACGCGAGAGCGGATAGTCCATATCCTTTACGGCATCGTAGATGATGCCGCGATCTCCGTCCATATAAATCAGGTATTCGGCACCAGTATTCGTATAGGTCATGTTAGCAGTGTGGTTAATGCTGCCGCGCGTGTCAACGGTCTGATCTCCGATGACTTGGGGATAGTCGGTGCGCACCTCGCCAGTCTGCCCGTGAACAATCATGCCGTCGGCTCCGCGCAGCAGCACCTCGGCCTTCCCGTCTCCGTCCCAGTCGTAGGCAATCAGGTTGAACTCATGACTTCCGCCGCTCACCATATTAGGTCCCGCGTCAATCCACCACAGCAGGGTTCCGTCGAGTTTGTAGGCCTCGAAGCGATCGTAGGCCCCGTCGGTTCGGCTCACGTAGAGATTGTCGGCGTCCTGCGTGCTGATGCGCTTGATGATGATTTCCATCTCGCCGTCGCCGTCGAGGTCGGCAACCTCCGCGTCATTCGCAATGTAATAGGCGGTGACGTCAGTACCGTTGTAGTCGTAGACCTTGGCAAGGGGAATATCAAAGTAGCCCGACCAAGTGCTCCACTTGTAGCCAGCCCAGGGCTGAACCGCCGAACACGCTGCCTGTTCGGTTCCCCTGACTACGGCGCTGACGGTATAGGAATTGCTTGCGGTGCCACTGGCATCGGTGTAGTTGGTCGCGCTCAGTGGGGTAGCGTTCAACTTCGTTCCGTCCCTATAGACGTTGTAGGTCACGTCGTAGTACTCTTCACCCAGTCGTCGCCAACTCAGGAACACGCCGTTGTCGGTCTTCACGCCGACGAGGCCTCGGCTGAGCACGTCCATCTGGCGTTGAGCCTGTGACGGAAGGACGAAACAAAATGCCAATAACAGCAGAATGACAATTCTTCTAATCATAATTTTCAGAAGGTAAAAATGTAAGAGATGCGCGCAAAGGTACAAAATATTCCCCAATAAAAGTGATTCCTGCTAAAAAACTTTTACAGATCCACATATTTAATAATAAGAACAGACGCTCTTTGCATCTTTTCCGTAGATAGAGGAAGGGATCTTCAGAACTGAGCAGGATGGCGGGAAGCGAACTACGGCTTCTGCGTGGGCATTCCGTGGGTTTTGCCAAACGTATTCACCTGATCGTGCATGTTGCCCATGTTCGGCATGTAAGGCTGGGAAGGCATCCATACTTGCTCGACGTTCACCTCGATGCTCATGGACTGGTTCGGCATGTAGCGAACACCTGCGCCCAGTCGGTCGACACCGCCCATATAGCCGCCATAGAGGGGGCTCATCGGATTGCAGAGCGAGCCATACAGCATGGAACCATAGCCGCCATAAAGACCAGGAATGAAGCCGGTGGTATTGCCCGTGATGTTCTTCTGCCCATAGACGTGGGCTTCCCAATGCTCATTGAACTGATAGCTGAGCTCACCATAGATGCCCGCATTGCGCGCACTGAGTCCTCCCCAGTTCAGGTTGTTCACGTATCCACCGACCATCAGCGTCAGCTTATTGTTGATGGGAGCGAGATAGGTGGCCTGCAGATTCTGTGCGAACCCTGCTCCCTTCGGCGCGTTCTTGCCAAAGCCGGCAATGACCGAAGCCGACAGTTGTACGTTCAGGCCCTGATGGAGTCCGTAGTAGTAGGGACGATACATCTGCTGGGGCACCACACCCATGGGGCACCTCAGGGAGTCGTTCTGCGCCTGCAACTGCAGACAGCAGCCAACAGCGATGATGATGGTCAGCCATTTCTTCATTCAGTTGCAAATGTACGCCTTCTCCCCGAATCCACAAAATTATTCGATGAAATTTTTAGGTTAATTATCTTTGACGTTCAGATTTTTTCTAAATTTTGCATAAATGGATGGTGAAAATGGCAATTCAGGAGAAGATGACTGTTCCATTTTTCGCCCTGCATTTTCGCTTACAAAACACAAATCTTCGTTAATAATGCTGAAAACGGGGGCATAAATAGTAGCAAATTGAGCGAATAATACTATTTTTGCAACGTGTTTTGATGAGGTTTCGACCATCGTCTGACAGATTTTCTATTAATAATTAATAAGGAGAAGAGAAGATGAAAAAAGTATTTTTGATATTACTGGCAGCCGCCTTCATGACCGTTCTGCCAGCGACAGCACAGACTGAGACCACTACGCAGAAGGAGAAAATCGGTGACCGCTTTGTCCGTCTGGGTAAGAAGGCAGTGAAGGAAATGGAGAAGGCCGCCAACAACCTTGGCGACGCCATCGGCTTTGAGGATCGTGTGGACGGAGGCAGGAGTGCCGACTCGGTGAAGGTGGACGGCACCTGGTACATGCCGCTCTACACCGTGAACCTCTACAAGGGCGGCGATCTCGACATCTACCGTTCGGCCTGCCGCTCTGCCTTCGAGGCCAAATATCCCGCCGTTGAGATTGTGAGCGTCGTGGTGCCCCAGCAGGAATGGCTGAGCGACACGTATAAGAAAAACAACAAGGTGACGGGATATGTCCAGACGCTTTATTGCTACGTGCTGGGCAAGGACGACAGCGACGGCTACGTGAACGCGCGCTTCGTGTTCCAGCGTCAGAAGGAAGTGGGCAAGCAGTACGAACACATTGCCAACAAATGGCCCCAATGGGAGAGCACAGACGTGATTCCGATGGCGGCCTACGAGGTGCTGAAGACGAAATAATCAGAAAAATTGTGAGAAAAATGACAAAATGCTTGCAAGATTGAAAGAAAAGTTTTACTTTTGCAGGCGTTAAGTCAAAATTGTGACAGAAATGAAGAAAATGAGTGCATACTTTTACGGCTTTTATTTTTACTTTACAGGATCCTGTGAAGCGTAAGGCCGTGTGTAAACTCAAAAACAAGAGAGAGAATAAAAACGAGAGCCCCGCTTCACAGGAATGTGAAAGTGGGGCTCTTCAATTGATAACGATTTAAAGAACTGAAAAAAGGTGAAGCGAATAGCAATACAAGGTGAACTCGGATCATTCCACGACATTGCCGCCCGTCAGTATTTCGACGGCGAGCAGGTGCAGGTGGTTTGCTGCTCAACATTCGAGCAGGTGTATGAACAAATCAAGCGCGACCCAACCATGATAGGCATGACTGCCATCGAGAATACCATAGCAGGTTCCCTGCTACACAACTACGAACTGCTGCGTGACTCGGAAACGGCGGTGGTGGGTGAGCACAAACTTCATATTGAACACTGCATCTGCTGTCTGCCAGAGGATTCGTGGGAGACGATAACGGAAGTACACTCGCACCCAGTGGCCCTGATGCAGTGTCGGAATTTCCTTGCCAATCATCCTGACATCAAGGCCGTAGAGGCGGAGGACACAGCAGGTTCGGCGGAGTTCATCCAGCGTCATCAGTGTCGCGGATGGGCAGCCATCTGTCATGCGGAGGCTGCGGAAATGTACGGACTGAAGGTGCTTCAGAACAAGATTGAGGACAACAAGCACAACTTCACGCGTTTTCTCGTGGTGTGCAATCCGCGTAAGGCCGACTTCCTGCGTTCGCTTGAGAAGGCCGACAAGTCGAGTCTCGTCTTCTCGCTGCCGCATGAGGAAGGTTCGCTGTCGAAGATCCTGACCATCTTGTCGTTCTACAACATCAACCTCACAAAGATACAGTCGCTTCCCGTCATCGGGCACGAGTGGGAATACATGTTCTACGTCGACGTGACCTACAAGAATCTGACTCGCTATCGCCAGAGCATCGACGCCATTGCCCCACTGACCAAAGAACTTAAAATTTTAGGAGAATATGCAGAATGTTAAACCGGCAGACAGATTGTCGTTAGTCCAGGAATACTACTTTTCACGAAAACTAAAGGAGGTAGCACGGCTCAATGCAGAGGGTCGCGACATCATCTCGCTTGCCATAGGTTCGCCAGACATGCCGCCCTCGAGGCAGACCATCGAGAAACTGTGCGAAGTGGCCAGCAGGAGTGATTCCCATGGCTATCAGCCCACGATGGGAACGCCCGAACTGCGTGAGGCAATGGCGGGATTCTACAATCGTTGGTACGGCGTCAGCGTTGATGCGAAGACGGAGGTGCTGCCGCTCATCGGTTCGAAGGAAGGCATTCTGCATGTGACGCTGGCCTTCTGCAATCCCGGCGACAAAGTGCTGGTGCCCAATCCCGGATACCCCACCTACACGTCGCTCTCGAAGATTCTTGGAACGGAGGTGGTGAACTACGACCTGATGGAGAACGACGGCTGGCAGCCTGACTTCGAGCAGTTGGAGGCAATGGACCTGACGGGTGTGAAACTCATGTGGACCAACTATCCGAACATGCCGACAGGAGGCCGTGCCCGTCGCGAAACCTACGAACGCTTGGTCGGCTTTGCCCAGCGTCACGGAATCGTCGTTGTCAACGATAATCCCTATTCGTTCATCCTGAACGAGGAGCATCTCTCGCTTCTTCAGGTGCCTGGTGCAAAAGACTGCTGCATCGAGTTCAATTCGATGTCGAAGAGCCACAACATGCCCGGTTGGCGTGTGGGAATGTGCATCACCAATGCTGAGTTCATCTCGTGGATTATGAAAGTGAAGTCGAACATCGACAGCGGAACGTTCCGCGGCATACAACTCGCTGCTGCCGAGGCACTTAACACCAACGACGACGACTGGCATCGCGAAGCCAATATCGAGACCTATCGCCGTCGGCGTGTTCTGGCCGAGCAGATTATGACTGCCCTCGGCTGCACCTACGACCCCAATCAGGTGGGAATGTTCCTCTGGGGACGCATTCCCGAGAAATATAACAACGTGGAAGAACTCACGGAGCGCGTACTACACGAGGCACGGGTGTTCATCACTCCGGGCTTCATCTTCGGTTCGCGTGGCGAGCGTTTCGTGCGCATCTCGCTCTGTGCGAAGGAAGACAAAATCAGTGAGGCACTCCGCAGAATCAAATCGACAATAATCAATCAATAAACAAATATGGAATTAGAATTAGAACCCTTACGACTGCCGTCAGACAATGAGCGTCCGTTTGTGATTGCTGGTCCCTGCAGTGCTGAGAGTGAAGAACAGGTCATGAATACCGCCCGCCAACTGAAGGAACTGGGCTGCCACAATTTCCGCGCTGGAGTGTGGAAACCGCGCACGAAGCCAGGTGGTTTCGAAGGTCACGGCGAGAAGGCACTGCCCTGGATGAAGCAGGTGAAGGATGAAACCGGTATGCTCGTGGCTACCGAGGTTGCTACGCCCGAACATGTGGAACTCGCCCTGAAATACGGCATCGACATTCTTTGGGTAGGCGCACGTACTTCAGCCAATCCCTTTGCCGTTCAGGCATTGGCAGACTCACTGAAGGGCGTAGACGTGCCCGTGTTCGTGAAGAACCCCATCAATCCCGACCTCGAACTCTGGATTGGTGCGCTCGAACGTCTGAACGCCGCCGGCGTGAAGCGTCTGGGTGCCATCCATCGCGGTTTTTCAAGTTACGACAAGAAGATCTATCGCAATCTCCCGATGTGGCAGATTCCCATCGAACTGCGTCGTCGCTATCCTCAGTTGCCACTGATCAACGACCCATCGCATATCGGAGGTCGTCGCGAACTCATCGCACCCCTCTCGCAACAAGCTATGGACCTTGGTTTCGACGGACTCATCGTAGAGGCTCACTGCACACCGGACGAGGCCTGGAGCGATGCTCGCCAGCAGGTGACGCCCGACGTGCTCGACTACATCCTCTCGCTTCTGGTCATCCGCGACGAGAGCGTTTCGACGGAGGGAATCACCCAGTTGCGCCACCAGATAGACGAACTCGACAATCAGCTGATGGATCTGCTGGCCAAGCGGATGCGTGTTTGCCGCGAGATTGGGCAATATAAGAAGGAACATAACATGACCGTTTTGCAGACAAATCGCTACAATGAGATTTTGTCGAAGCGTGGTGCGCAGGGTTCGCTTTGCGGAATGGCTGCCGATTTCGTGGCTCACGTCTTCGAGCAGATTCACGAGGAGAGCGTGCGCCAGCAGATTGAAATCATCAATAAGTAAATTGATAATAAGTTTTTTCGTGTTGAGGCTTCAGGATGATAGCCTACTCGAAGTTGCATCACGAAATCGTAAGTCAATAAGATAAATTTTCAATAAGGAGATGAAAATTCTAATCATGGGTGCAGGCAAGATGGGTTCGTTCTTCATCGACCTGCTGAGTTTTGAGCATGAGGTAGCGGTTTACGACCGAGACCCGAAGCGCATGCGCTTCACCTACAACTGCCAGCGTTTCACCGAGATGGAGGAGATTCGCTCGTTTCAGCCACAACTTGTCATCAATGCCGTCACGCTGAAATACACAATTCCCGTGTTCAACCAACTGTTGCCGTATCTGCCCGCTGAATGCATCATCAGCGACATTGCCTCAGTGAAGACAGGACTGAAGGAGTACTATGAGCAGTGCGGTCATCCCTTTGTTTCGACCCATCCAATGTTCGGACCGACGTTTGCCAATCTGAACCAACTGTCGGAAGAGAACGCCATCATCATCAGCGAAGGCGACTATATGGGCCGCATCTTCTTCAAGGACCTCTATCAGCGACTCGGACTGAACATCTACGAGTACACCTTCGACGAACACGATCGAACGGTGGCCTATTCGCTGTCGATTCCCTTTGTCTCCACGTTTGTCTTTGCGGCAGTCATGAAGCATCAGGACGCGCCCGGTACAACTTTCAAGCGCCACATGCGCATTGCCAAGGGCGTGCTGAATGAGGACGACTACCTGCTGCAGGAAATTCTCTTCAACCCCTATACCCACGACCAGGTTTCGCAGATTCGCACAGAGTTGAAGGAACTCCTTGAGATTATCGATACGCGCGACGCTGACGGAATGAAAGGCTATCTGAAGAAAATTCGTGACAACGTGCGCCGAGATATCGAAATCAAGTCGTAGTCCCAACAGAAACACATGCAGAACAACACTAGACTTTGGGGGCATCTTGTGGCATTTATCGTAGTCGCCATCTGGGGAAGTACATTCGTGTTCACGAAGTTGCTGCTCCTCAGTGGACTTTCGCCTGCTCATATATTCACGCTCCGATTTATCATTGCCTATGTGCTTCTGTTAGTGTTTTCACTTTTACAAGGTCGGGAACTGGGATTTGGCGGAAAGAGACTCAGCATTGGGAAAGGCCGCCATCGGTGGTTTTCCGACACGTGGAAAGATGAGGTGCTGATGATGGGACTGGGTCTTACGGGCGGCTCGATGTATTTCCTCACTGAGAACGAGGCAATGAACTATACCACCACAACGAATACGTCACTGATTGTCTGCCTTTGTCCGCTCTTTGCTACGGCGCTCATCGGGGCGGTATACAAGACGGAACGGCTCCGCCCTCGTCAGATGATGGGCACGGTGATGGCTGCAGTGGGCGTCATTGTCGTTGTGCTCAATGGCCATTTCGTGCTTCATCTCTCGCCGCTTGGCGACACGCTCGCCCTGTGCGCTTGTCTCTGCTGGGCGGTCTATTCGCTGTTAATGATTCCTGCCAACAGTCGATACGACGTGGTCTTCATCACGCGTAAGGTTTTCTTATATGGGTTGCTTTCGATGGTGCCCTATTATCTGCTCGTATCTAACAGCCTTCCAAGTGGGGGAGTCGGCGAAGTAATTCAACTCTTGCACAATCCTTCGATTCTTGCGAACCTGCTCTTCCTGGGGTGCGTCGCTTCGATGATATGTTTCGTGGTTTGGAACTGGGCGATGAAAACACTGGGTGCGGTCACTGCTACCAATTACGTTTATGTGAACCCTATCACGACCATCCTCTTCGCTTGGTTGATTCTCAGTGAGAAAATCACCATCTATTTCCTCCTTGGCACAGTCCTCATCCTCACGGGTATGTATCTTGCTGATCACAAGGGGAAGTAGGGATTTACAACGCTACCACCCCCGCCTTCGGCTAACCCCTCCTTCCCGAAGGAGGGGAATACGTGGGTGCCACTTTCAACTGCAGTAAGGCGCTATATAGAGCGCTGAATTCTCAAATTCTTATTAATTCAAAAAAAGCAGGAAAATTCTTAAATTCTCTAATTCTTGATTTTTTAAAAACTACGAACTAATACCTCTACATCTGGTATGAATACGAAAAAACTCCCAATGCTCAAAAAAGAACGTTGGGAGTGCTCAGTTAAAGTCGTCATGCCGATTAGAGCATGTTGACTCGGAATGCTGATGTGAAGCGTTTGCTGCTTACAGCGTGATGGAATAAATCAGTCTGCTGCTTACAGCGTAATGGCACAAACAGTGTAAGGTGCGAGAGTAATGGTGTTGCCACTGATCTTCACACATTCCTTGCCTGTTGACTGAGCATTGTCACCGAAAGTGACCACTTCCTTGTCGGAAGGTTTACCTGTGAAAGCACTGATGCTGGCACTTGCCGAAATGCTTACACCCTCGGCGTTTACGCTAATTGGGCGAGGGAGCGCATTCACGAGTTTCAGATAGGTCTTCCCAGTTTTGTTGTCGCGAACCACACTCGATGCTACGCGCAACTGGCTACCGTCGTCGGTCGTCTGCGATGCGTCAAGTGTCAGCGTCGATTCTACGTAGCGGTCGCCGCTATGGTTTCCAAAGAGGTGCTGCGTGTGGTAGGACGGCGTGAGTTGGAGCGACGTGTTGTCGAAATAGATCATGTCTGGATTCCAGTTGTGATGACCTTCCTTCGCCAGCAGCGGGGCATAACTCGTCATCTCTACGATGTCGCCATTTCGCTCGATATTGCAAAGGAACAGAGCCTCTGCCAGCGCCGATTCGTGGGTGCGAGTGCGTGATGCATATTCGCCCACGTAGACCTTGGGTCCCTTGCGGTCGTATTGGTCGTAGTAGTCGAGGTGATGCATAAACCAGCCCGTCGATTCGTAATAGTGTTCGTCGATGAGGTCGAAGAGATTCCGATGCTCGTTGGCAAACTTCCAACCCTCAATGTAGTCAGCAGACGGATAGTGGAACGGACCTGCCGTACCGCAGATCTGAATCTCAGGATAGCGCTCACGAATCTCCTTGGCAATCATCTCGCAGCGCTCTTCGAACACCGTTGAGATGATATCCTCGTTACCAATGCCGAGATACTTCATGTTGAACGGAGCAGGATGACCAGCGTCAGCACGCATCTTTGCCCATTTGTTTGTGGCAGGATCACCATTTGCCCATTCAATCAGATTGCAGAGTTCCTCGATGTAGGCAGGCATCTCTTCCATGGGAATGCCGCCCTGCTGTCCACCAAAGCCTTCAGCATTGGGAGCCGAGTTCTGACAAGGTACGCCTGCGGCCAGAACAGGTACTGCTTCTGCACCAATATCCTCGCAGAACTGGAAATACTCATAGAATCCCAGTCCTCGTGTCTGGTGATAGTTCCAAATGTTCATGTCGGGCTTACGGTCTTGCCAAGGGCCAACGGTGTGATTCCAATGATAGATGTTGTCGATGCCCTGACCATGACTCATGCAACCACCGGGGAAGCGAACGAACTTCGGCTTCAAGTCGGCAATCGCTTCGGCGAGGTCCTTTCGCAGACCATGTCCCTTGTAGGTGTCCTGTGGGAATAGCGACACCATATCGATGCCGAGCAGTGTTCCCTTGGCAAGGTTCACAATCTGCAGTTCTGCCTTCTTGGCGTCAGCCTTCGGAATGAGCACCGCCTTCACTTGCGACCAGCCGTCTTCCTTCACTTTGAAATCGGCCTTCGCCAGCACCACACCGTTTTCCACGAGTTGAACGCGGAACTTCTGCTTCTTGTAGATGGATGCCTTCTTCGTGAACATCGAGAAGTCATACTTGGAACCTTTCGTAAGGGCAATGCCGTCCCAACCCTCATTCGACAGCGTATTGTTGTCGAGCACTGCATAGTGAGGATTGTTTTCCGACAACGGACCCTCGGTACTAATCCATTCACCCTTCAGTTTCCACGCCGTCTGGGCATTCCATCCGCGATGATCTTTCGCTGTGTATTCGAAGTCGCGGTTCTGAATGAGTTCAGCATAAAGTCCTCCATCGGCTGCATAACTGATGTCCTCGAAGAACACGCCGATGAGTTTGTCGCTAATCTTCATTTCCTTCTCGGGCGAAACCGTCAGTGTCGCTTGAACGGTTTGAGGCAGTTGGGCAAATCGAGTTGCGTCGTCGCGCATCGTCTCGCTGTTGGCTTTGTCCTCGGCTGCCGTAGCGGCGAACCACTGGCGGATGTAGTCGAGGTGTATCTTCGGCACGTCGAACATATTGCCAGCCATCAGTTTGTCGCCAACCGACACTGTATCGCGCAACCAAGCCACATCGTCGATGCTGCTCAGCGCCCTGTCCTCCGTGAACTTACGGAAGTCGGCAGACGCCTGCACGTAGTGCTTTCCACCCTGACGATCCTTATAATAAATGTCGAAGGTTCCGTCGTCCATAGCAAATACAATGGGCTCGAAGCAACCCTTCTGTGACATGTGGGGATAGTCCTGCGGACGCCATGTGATGAGATCCTCACTATAGGCGGCTGCAAAACATGGGGCGTGGTCGTTCACGCTGAAAACCAGCCGCCATGTGCCGTCGTTAGCATGCACCACAGTCGGATGATACATGCGTTTCTCGCTGCCCCACTGAGCATAGTCGGAACTGCAGAGTTGACCCACATGCTGCCACGTGCCGTCTGACGTGTGGTAAGCCAGATGGAGTCCGTTCTTCTCATTAGGCGAATAGATGAAAATCTGGCAAGTCGTATCATTGCCATAGATGGTGTAGGCAGCCTCGTTCTCAGTCTGTTCCTCCAGCGAGGGAGTCTGAGCCATCGTCGTGCCACACCATGCAGAAAGTGCCAAGACAGTAGTGACCATCTTGGCTGATTTATTCAAAAGTCCTATCATATTTCTCTTTTAAATAGTTGGTGCAGATTTACCGCACTTTCGTTTGGGCTTAGATTATTCCTCGCTGAAGTCTTCCTTGCCTACACCACAAAGTGGGCAAACCCAATCTTCGGGAAGGTCTTCGAAAGCAGTTCCGGGCTCGATTCCGTTTTCGGGATCTCCCACTTCAGGATCATACACATAGCCACATACGTCGCATACAAACTTTTTCATTTTCTTCTCGGTTAAAGTTAGACAATTGGTTCAATCGCAGCAGTCTGCAAAAAGCAGACCATGATTTTCTTGCAAAGATAACAAAAAAGAATGAAATAACCATCGTTTTTTAGAACATTAACGAAAAATTTCGATGCGACTGAAAAGGAATCGCTATCTTTGCAGGAGTGAAGTTGAGAAAACGAAAGGAAAAGGATATGAAGAAATTACTCTTTACGCTCTGGGTTTTGATGCCTGTATGTTTATTGGCACAACCAAAAGTGGTTTCTGCCTCGTGGATAGAGAACGACCGTCTGATTGCTGCTGATGCCACAATGGAGATGCTCCGTGGGGACCTCATTCAGGAGATGTCGGTCATCGCTTGGCGAGGCGAACGTATCGGACTCGAAGCCGTGATTCAAACCGACCGAAAGGCTGATGAACTTTCGCTCCAGATACGTGCCAGAAACAAGACCGCCCGAAAGTGGGATGCGCGTGCTGATTTTCTCGGTTGGGTGCTGACGGATAGTTTTAACACATGCGGCCAACATCCTGACAATCTGAAGCCGTTCCTCGTGCCCGACGTGATTGGTGGGGGTGAGCAGAAAGCAGAGAAGGGAGTCCTGCCCGTTTGGTGTACGATTGAGGTGCCTTACGACTGCAAGTCAGGCAATTATCGGTGGCAGTTGGAGGTGTCAGAACGCTCATCGGGTCGTTTGCTGACTCGATTGCCACTTCGTTTGCAAGTGCTCAATCATACATTGCCCCGCCCCAGTCAACAAGAACTTCACCTCGACTTCTGGCAGCAACCCTACAGTGTCAGTCGCTATCATAATGTACCCCGATGGAGTCAGCAGCATTTCGACTTGCTGCGGCCTTATCTGAAGTTGTTGGCACGTGCAGGTCAGAGCGTTATTTCTGCCATTCTGTTCTATGAGCCATGGGGCGAACAAAGCAATGATAAATTCGATGCAATGATTAAGACCACACGTGAAAAGGATGGTTCGTGGAGTTACGACTATACGGTTTTCGACCATTGGGTGGAACTTTGCGACTCGTGTGGACTGGGTCCGCAGATCAATTGTTTCTCCATGGTGCCGTGGGATATGTCGTTCCGCTATTTCGATGCATTCTCTCAACAATATATCGACCTGAAGACCACTACGAACAGCGAGGAATATCGGGAACTGTGGTCAAACTTTCTGAAGGCGTTTGCCCAGCATTTGAAGGCAAAAGGCTGGATTCATCGCACTTGCATTGCTATGGACGAGCGCGGCCTATCCAGTATGCTGGACGCATGGAATGTGGCTCAGACGGCTGCTCCCGAACTGAAAATGGCATTGGCGGGCAATCACCATCCGGAACTTGCCGATAAACTATACGACTATTGCATCGCCTACGGACAGCAGTTCACGCCCGAGGAGCAGCAGTATCGCAAGAAGCAAGGGCTCGTCAGCACTACCTACACTTGTTGTTCAGAGCAAAAGCCCAACACTTTTACGAATAGTCAACCTATAGAGGCTGTCTATACCCCGCTCTATACCGTTGCTAATGGGTTCGACGGTTATCTCCATTGGTCGTGGATGAACTGGACCGACAATCCCCTTACCGATTCCCGTTTCAAACTATTTGCCCCAGGCGACACCTATCTTATTTATCCAGGTCCGTGCTCTTCGGTTCGTTGGGAGCGCTTCATCGAGGGTGTGCAACTTGCCGAGAAAGTCCTTCTGCTTCGCAAAGATTATGAGCGACACAATAATCAATCTGCCTTGCAGTCGCTCAATGAAGCACTTGCCGCCTTCAAATCCACCGACCCTGGCTCCACCGAGGAAATCGCTTCGAAAGTCAAAGCGCTGAAGCAGTTGGTTTCAAGGTAATCATGCTTTCACTGCAGAGATAATTATATTTGTGAATTGTGTTTTGTAAATTGTGATTTGCAATCTGCAATCTCTGATATGAAGTCGGAGAAATAATCGCCTCTGCGGGTAATCATATTTTTAACTTGTGATTTGCAATTTGTAATCTGAAAATTGTAATTTGTAACCTGCTATTTGTACCCTTTTATCCAACAAAAAAAGTTCTGCAGTTTTCACCGCAGAACTCTTTTTTCTATTAAGAGTAACTATGTTACCTTGTTACCTTGTTACTTTGTTACTTTGGAAACGCTTTGGAAACGCTTTGTTACTTCTTTACTTCGGCAATGATTTTCATTCCCTCATCCACAGCCTGCATGTTCAGGGGGATTAGGCCATGGTGGCGTTCAGGAAGCGACTTGTAGAGGGCCTTTTCCAGACCATTCGTTGTCACCACTGGGCACACTTTCAGCAGTCCACCCAACACAATCATGTTGAACACCTTCGAGTTCTTCATCTCTGCAGCCTTGTCCATAGCGTCGATTCGATAAACATTAATGTCGTCGCGCTGAGGTGGGTTCAGAATGCCGAAGCCGTCATAGATGAGAATACCACCCGGCTTCACCTTCGGAAGAAACTTGTCCAACGAAGGTTGGTTGAGCACGATTGCAACGTCGTACTTACTGAGGATAGGCGAAGAGATGCGGTCGTCGCTGACAATCACGGTCACGTTAGCCGTACCGCCGCGCTGTTCGGGTCCGTATGCAGGCATCCACGTTACTTCCTTGTCTTCCATGAGTCCGGAGTAAGCGAGGATTTTTCCCATTGAGAGCACGCCCTGACCTCCGAATCCAGATATGATGATTTCTTTTTTCATACTGTCGTATCTTTTAAGTCACCTTTAACATATTTCTCAAACATATGCTCCTTCATCCACTCATTGGCCTTGGCAGGAGAGAGTTTCCAACCGCTGTTGCACGTAGATACAATCTCCACGAGCGACGAACCCTTGCCAGCCATCGAGTTCTCAAAAGCCTTGCGGATGGCGGCCTTTGCCTTGCGGATGGAAGGCACCGACTCAACACTCTGACGTGTGACATAGCATGTTCCTTCGAGTCGCGATGCCAAGTCGGTAATGTTCAGAGGATAGCCGTGCAGATCAGCCTGTCGGCCATAAGGGCAGGTGGCGGTCTTCTGACCGAGCAGCGTTGTAGGAGCCATTTGTCCGCCTGTCATGCCGTAGATAGCATTGTTGATGAAAATCATCGCGATATGCTCACCGCGGTTCAGAGCATGAATTGCCTCACCCGTACCGATACAAGCCATATCGCCGTCACCCTGATAGGTGAAAACCAAGCGGTCTGGCCACAGGCGCTTGATAGCGGTAGCCACAGCGGGAGCACGTCCGTGGGCGGCTTCCTGCCAGTCAATGTCGATATACTTATAGGCAAACACGGCGCAACCTACTGGCGAAACGCCAATGGTCTTATCGGCCATGCCCATTTCTTCGATAACCTCAGCCACAAGTTTGTGGACGACACCATGTGAACAACCGGGGCAGTAGTGCATCGGCACATCGTTCATCAAGGTTGGTTTCTGGTAGACCAGATTCTCAGGACGAATGATATTTTCCATTATAATTTCTCTTTTAAGGCTTTAACAATTTCATCGGGTTCGGGCACGATACCACCCAGACGACCGAAATGAGCAACAGGCACAGCGCCATTCACAGAGAGTCGGACGTCTTCAACCATTTGTCCGGCATTAATCTCAACCACGAGCACACCCTTCTTTCCCTTAGCGGCAGCGGCAATCTCCTTCTCGGGGAACGGCCACAGCGTAATCGGGCGGAACAGTCCCACCTTCAGACCCTCGGCTTCTGCCATCTCCATCGCTTTCTCTGCGATGCGGGCAGCACTTCCGAATGCCACAATCATGTATTCAGCGTCGTCGTTGAGGTCCATCGTCTCATAGCGTACCTCGTTATCGCGGATCTGCTGGTATTTCTCCTGCAGATGCAGGTTGCGCTGTTCCATCACCTCCGACGTCAGTTCGAGCGACGTGATGATGTTCGGCTGGCGGTCCTTTGTCCTACCAGTCGTTGCCCATGGGCATTCCTTCAGGATTTCTTCCTCGGTGCGACGGGGTTTATAGGGCGGAAGTACCACTTTCTCCATCATCTGTCCGATGACACCATCAGACAGAATCATAGCGGGGTTGCGATATTTAAAGGCGAGTTCAAAGGCGAGGTCTACAAAGTCAGCCATTTCCTGCACCGAGTTCGGGGCGAGCGTGATGACGTAGTAGTCTCCATTACCACCACCGCGGGTAGCCTGGAAATAGTCGCTCTGCGAAGGCTGGATAGTGCCCAGACCAGGTCCGCCGCGCTGCACGTTTACAAACACGCCCGGCAGTTCTGCACCAGCCATATAGGCAATGCCTTCCTGCATCAGGGCAACACCTGGCGACGACGAGGAGGTAAGCACGCGCTTGCCAGCACCGGCTCCGCCGTAAATCATGTTGATTGAAGCCACTTCGCTTTCTGCCTGTAGCACCACCATTCCAGTGGTCTCCCAAGGTTTCAGTTCAGCGAGGGTCTCAATAACTTCACTCTGTGGAGTGATCGGATAGCCGAAATATCCGTCAGCACCACAACGAATGGCAGCATGGGCTATCGCCTCATTGCCTTTCATCAATACAACTTCTTTTTCTGCCATCTTTACTCAACCTTTTTTTTGTAAACAGTAATACAGCCGTCGGGGCAGACGATTGCACACGAAGCACAACCAATGCACTCATCGGGCTGGGCGGCCTCCACATAGGGATAACCATGCGCATTCACTTTCTTCTTTGCCAACGCAATGACATTCTTCGGGCATGCAATCAGACACAGTTGGCATCCCTTGCAGCGTTCAGTATTCACAACGATGGCTCCTTTGATCTTTCCCATAATGTTTTTGATTTTAAGGATACTCTATTTGACAATGGCAAAGTTAGCAATAATTTCTGAAACTGCAAAGGAAATAGTAAAATTTTTTATCACTCATTTCTTGCCCCATCTTCATCTCTACAAATTACACATGCCTCCTCGTATTCCTACTATAAAAACATCCCTCCCCGTATTATTATAAATAATGTGACCTTGTACTTTAGAAAAACAACTATCATCACCTATTCGCGCGATTAATTCGTAGTGAAGATTTTTCATTCTCAGCGACACCTGTTTCCTGCTTCATTTTCTTTAATCAGATGGGAAACTGCTCACGATTTGTCCCAAAAACCTATGAATTTGTAACATTTCGCAGGGTTTGCAAACATTTGCGAACTGCGCAGACGATTGCAAACTATTGCAAACCGAATTTCTTGCAAATTTCGTTTTTATATATTATCTTTGCATCAGAAATTTTAAACAAAGCATAAAATCGAAATGACAATGATGTTGACAATTCTAACAGACCGCGAATGGATTATGATTCTTTTAGGAACCTTGATTTATGTGGTGCTCTTCGTGCTGACGGTACAGAATAGCCGACGAAAGGTTGTCGACCTGCAGGAACGATTAAATAAGGTACGCGTAATGCAGGAACAGCAACAGGCGAAGAGTCAGGAGGGAATTGAACAGAATCGCCAGAAGATCTCGGAACTGGAGGCGCTCATCCGGAAACTCGGCAACGAGAACTCAGTGCTGAAACTGGAACTGGAGGAGAAGAAGACACGACTCGACTACGCTAACCGAATGGCAGAAATCGAGACAGAGAAGCGCCAGCAGGCAGAAAGCGTTATCTTCAGCAGCGACATCTATGCCACGATGCAAGGTCTGCTCGACCGAGGGCAGTGCATGGGCAACGACGAATGGCGACGACTGGAACAGGTGGTGAACTCCGTCTACACAGGATTCACCGAGCACCTCTTCAGTCTCTACCGCATGAGCGATCAGGACTATCACGTGAGTCTGCTCATCAAGGTTCGCCTGCAGCCCAAGGACATCGCAACGCTCACGGCCCACTCGAAGGAAAGTGTTGCCTCGACACGCAGCCGCCTGTTCCAGAAAGTATTCGGACAGAAGGGCTCGTCGAAAGACTGGGACGACTTCATTCTGGGACTCTAATGGACAGTATATATAACGAAAAAAATCTATAAACAATAAAACGCAATTCATTATGATTATTGACTATTTAGCACAACACCTTTGGCAGATGTGGGCAGTAATCGCCGTTCTCTGCCTCATTCTGGAACTCACGGCAGGCGATTTCTTCATCATCTGCTTCTCGATTGGTGCCGCATTTGCTGCTACAAGTGCCGCCTTCGGTGCCAATTTCTATGTGCAACTCATCGTGTTTGCTGTATTCACGCTGGTGAGCCTGTTCCTGGTGCGTCCAGTTGCCCTGCGCTATCTGCATCGTAACGATGAGTTCCGCGTGAGCAATGCTGATGCACTCATTGGCCGCAAGGGTCGCGTAGTGGAACCCATCGAGGCTGGCGGCTTTGGTCGCGTACAGATCGACGGTGACATTTGGAAGGCCGTAACCAAGGACGACGAGGCCGTTCCCGCTGGCACAAACGTTCGCGTTGTAGACCGCGAGAGCATCATCATCACTGTAGAGCCCATCGAGAACTAACCCCATGAAGCAACCTGTAGAGATCTACGAGAAGAAGTCCCAACTGTTCCGTATAGCACTCGTCGGATTAGGGCTTGCCGCATTGTCAGTATACACCAATATAGATGACTATCAGCAACTTACGACAGAGGTCGTACTGAAAGGACTTACCTCTTTCTTATGTGCCATCGGAGGCATTCTCGCATTGGTAAGACTCCTGCTCGACCTATTCAGGAAGGAAGCCCAGTTGCTCATCTACGACAATCGCATCGAAATGTACAACGCCTGGCGCAACCGCTTCAGCGTGATACACTTCTCCGATGTCGTCATAATTGAGAAAGGCAACAAGAAGATCAACTTCAAACTGAACCCAGTTCTCAAGAAAAGCGATGTCTCCAGAAGGGTGCGAAAATGGAACAAGGAAATCTCGGGGTTTGACTTCACCCTTCCCATCTCAGAACTCAACATGGAGGACGAAAAAATCTTTCAGATTGTTGAAGACCGATTCAACGCTTATAAGAAGTAACAAAACCACAAACAATAACAAACTTAAAACATTAAAACTATGGACATTATGAGTTATGTACTGATTGCCATCGTAGTTCTGGTAATCATCTTCGCCAAAATGGCACTGGTCATCATTCCGCAGAGTGAAACCAAGATTATTGAACGTCTGGGACGCTATTATGCAACGCTGAGCCCAGGTATCAACATCATCATCCCGTTTATCGACCGCGCGAAGCAGATTGTCGTCTTGCAGCGTGGACGCTATGCCTACTCAGACACCATCGACCTGCGCGAGCAAGTGTATGACTTCGACCGCCAGAACGTAATCACGAAGGATAATATCCAGATGGAGATCAACGCCCTACTCTATTTCCAGATCGTTGATCCGTTCAAGGCTGTCTACGAAATCAACAACCTTCCCAACGCTATCGAGAAACTCACCCAGACCACACTGCGTAACATCATCGGTGAACTGGAACTCGACCAGACGCTGACTTCGCGCGACACCATCAACACCAAGTTGCGTGCCGTTCTCGACGATGCAACAGACAAGTGGGGCGTAAAGGTGAACCGCGTAGAACTGCAGGATATCATCCCTCCATCGTCAGTGCTGAACGCAATGGAGAAGCAGATGCAGGCCGAGCGTAACAAGCGTGCTGCCATCTTGACGTCTGAGGGTGACAAGCAGTCGCAGATTCTGCAGTCGGAAGGTGAGAAGGCTGCTACCATCAACCGCGCTGAAGCCCTGAAGCAGCAGGAGATTCTGCACGCTGAAGGTGAGGCTCAGGCACGCATCCGCAAGGCTGAGGCAGAGGCAAAGGCTATCGAACTCGTTACGGAGGCTGTGGGCAAGACCACAAATCCTGCTAACTACCTGCTCGCCCAGAAGTACATCACAATGATGGAGGAACTTGCTCACAACCAGCAGACGAAGACCGTCTATCTGCCCTTCGAGGCCACCAACGTGATGGGCTCTATCGCTGGCATCAAGGAACTCTTCAAGAACGAGTAAGGAATTATTTAAGGGCAAGGAGCAGACTGCTTCGCAAAATTGAAAGTGTAAAGTTGAAATTTGAAACTTAGCCTGCTGGTTATTTTCCAATTTGCAATTTCCATTTTCCATTTGAAAGCCCAGACATAACCCTAAGAAACCAAACAGGTTGTCGCTTGATTGCGGCAGCCTGTTTTTTTTCTCAAAAACTTGAAGGGGCGAGGTAACAAGGTAACAAAGTAACAAGGTAACAAGGTAACATTACAGGACATGTTCCACCGTTGGCGGCTTTTAAAAAACAAAAGAAAACAAAAGAAAACAGTTAAAAACATTTGGCGCGTTGCGCCAAGAAGAGTGACAAATGAAAACCGCAGACCAAACGAAGTAGAGAACTGTAGAAGCCGCACCCACGAATTCCAACTGCAACAAGGCGCGATATAGAGCGCCTAATTCTCAAATTCTCAATAATTCAATGCCACAAGAAAATTCTTAAATTCTCTAATTCTTGATTTTAATAAATCTTAGAACTATAAAGTTGCACGCTGAATTCCCTTTGGCTTAGGCCCTTTGCCTTTAGCGGTTCTTGCGTCGACTTAGGCTTCGCCAGTCTTACACGACCCGAAGGCTGCACCCCAAGCCTTCACCGACGATACTCGATCGTCGCCTTGTCTTGGCCCCTATGGGGAACGCTCAAACCTTCTGTTTAATATTAATCGAGAAACGAGGGACTTAAACCATATCATGAAAATGAGCAACCAAATAGGCTGCTCACTTTTATCAAATATTTGGATCAACTTCTATGTTATTGGCCATTTTATATAATTTGGATCAACATCAAAATCGTTGCCATTATTATTGCATTAGGATCAACTTCTATTTCATTTCCATTCTTCAGGCAATTGAGCCAACTGCTATCTGATTTCCGTTTATGTCCCCAGAAGTTCGACGATGCGTTCCATCTGGTTCGGAATACGGATTTGCTGCGGGCATTTCTTCAGACACTCCTCACAATCCATACACTTATCAGCCCAGGCCTTCTTGTCGATAGCCTTCTTATAGCCCTTGCGGAACTCGGCTGCACGCTTCGCATAGTCGGGTGACGACTTATCGGGCAACGGCAGAAGTTTCTTGTTCACGGCATCGTTATAATAGGCGAAGTTACCGGGAATATCCACCTCATACGGACAAGGCATGCAATAGCGACAAGCCGTACAGGGGATTGTCGGATAGCCGCTCATTCCGTCGGCAATGCGTGCCAACAGGGCTGTTTCGCTTTCGGTGCAGGGATCAAGCGGTGAGAAAGTCCTGACGTTCTCCTCCAGATGCTCCATACGCGACATACCGCTCAGCGCCGTGAGAATATTCGGCAGCGAACCCACCCAGCGGAAAGCCCATGTGGCAGGAGTGTCATCGGGGCGAACGGCCTTCAGTTGGTCTTCAAACTCCTCGGGCAGTTTTGCCAGACGACCGCCCAAAAGCGGTTCCATCACCACAGCCTGAATGCCAGCCTTCTCGAGTTTGTTATAGAGATACTCCGCATCAGCGTCCTTCTTCCATCCACCGTTGCCAAGCGAAGCATGACGCCAGTCGACATAGTTCAGTTCAATCTGCACGAAATCCCAATGATATTGATCGTTGTGGTCAATGAGCCAGTCGAACACCTCCACATTCCCATGATAGGAGAAACCGAGGTTGCGAATACGACCTGCCTTACGCTCCTCCAGGAGGAAATCAAGGATTCCATTGTCGATGAAGCGCGGACGGAAATCATCCATTCCGTTTCCTCCTACACTATGCATCAGATAGTAGTCGATGTAGTCGACTTGCAAGCGCTTGAACGAACGATAATACATGTTCTTCGATTCCTCTGCACTCTGCATATTGCGACGCTGATTCGACATCTTCGTAGCAATGTAGTAAGACTCACGAGGATAGCGCTTCAGTGCGATACCCGTCACGTCCTCAGAATTGCCATAGGCGGGAGCCGTATCGAAATAGTTCACGCCATGAGCCAATGCATAGTCGACCATCTTGTTCACCTCCTCCTGACTCCTCGGCAGACGCATCATACCGAATCCCAGCAGCGAGACCTTGTCCTTCGAATGGTGATTCACACGATAGGTCATACCGCCTTCATCAAGCGGTCGAGGAAGATTCACCCGTGCATTCTGCGACGGATTCTCAGCAAACACCCTCAGGGGGTCCATCACCATCAGCCCCACTGCTGATGCTGTTCCTACGCCCAGTTGCTTCAGGAACTTTCGGCGGTTCATGTCATTAGGTTCTTTCATGTTGGTTCGGATTTGTTTTTGTATCTGCTGCAAAGATACAAAAAAACTACAGAAACTCATCAATTTTGATAAAAATTTCTGCAGTTTTTTATAATGTAGGATTCTGTCCGAAATTATGAGTAAGTATGAACGCTACTTCCCACGGCCGACGGCAGATAATTGATTCCCCACCAGCACATTTGCAACAGGACAAACGCGACCAGTAGCATCCAGAGCGCTAGACGCGGATTCTGGTAACTGCCCTTATGCTCTGAAGCCTTCTCGCCATCAGGAAGAACCGGCAAGCGTCGATAGTGGATATAGACCAGATAACTGAACCAAGTGATGGCCGCCCAGGTTTCCTTCGGGTCCCACGACCAATAGTGGCCCCATGCCTCCTTCGCCCACAACGCCCCGAAGAGCATTCCGAACGTCATGAAGGCAAAACCCACATAGACCAGATTGTCGGTAATCTCAAACTCGGAAGAGCGAACTGACTGCTGAGGCGTCAAAGACTTGTGTTTCACCAGCGTGAACAACGCCATTACTGTCGCTGCGCCAAGCAGGGCATAGGCGAACATATAGACGATGACGTGAGGCGCAAACCAAGGACTCTGCAGAGCGGGCATCAGCGTCTTCGAGTGAATCTCCGGCTTGAAGAGATTGACACAGATGAACACCAGCGCGAGAACCGTTGAGAACGACAGAATCCACTTGTACTTCCAGCGCGAATAGACCATCAGTCCCGCCAACGGCAGGAAGAAGGAATACCACAGACGCGTCTCGCCCATGGTGCGCAGCGGCGGTCGCTCCAACGAGATCCAGAACAACAGAATGAACGCGAAGAAAACCAGCAGACCACAAACAGTTGCCCCATAGGCCAACTTGGTCTTATTTCTCCAAGCCGCATAGGCACCGACGGTCCAGAACAATACGGCGACAATGGCAAAATAGATAAACTGATCCCAACTCATACCTTCTCCTCCTTTCTTCTAACGCCGGTGATGAACATCAGCAATCCGCCCGCGAGCATCATGCAGATGCCGATATAGACATACGGCAGCCACGGGTCGCTCACGAGTTCGAAGATGCTAATGTTGCTCTTCGCTCCCTTCATCTCGTCGTAGCCATATTGATAGATCTTCCACCCGTCCACTTCAGCAGGTTTGTTCACGTCGACAGTCGCGTGAAGATTCTTGCCCGACTTGGTCAGAATTTCAATTTCGGAGGCAAATCGCTTGGGTGAACCATCTTCGTAGGTTTCCATGATAAACTCCTTTAACTCAATGGCTAACGGCAATTCCTTCAAGTTTCCCTTCAGGTCTACAGCCCGCCAT
Source organism: Prevotella sp. (assembly GCA_024697645.1). Classification (GTDB taxonomy): domain Bacteria; phylum Bacteroidota; class Bacteroidia; order Bacteroidales; family Bacteroidaceae; genus Prevotella. Next base: position 9,707 of record JAILFH010000082.1, on the reverse strand, counting down.
TCGGGTTCGTTCTTTGCCGTAACCATTCTCAGGCGCTGCATGTCGGCATTGCCAAGCGTGGCGGTTGTCATCGTGATGAAAAGACCCAGATGGAACAAGCCTGCGACAATCTTGCTGGCAGACATCGTCTTCAGTGGAGTCTTCAGGACGACAAGACCAATTATCACCGCCATATAGACATAGATGAGCACAAAGGGCCAAAACGTCAGCATGTTGTTGATCCCAACGCCGTTCACCGTCTGACGCGTCAGACCCATAATCACCGTGAGCACTACGGCAAAGCACATCACGGGGATTGCTGCCTGATAGGTTGAGAGGAATCGGAAGGCATAGACGCGCTTTCGCAACAGGTGCATCGCGACAATCATCGCCACGAACCCAGCCAAGACAATCCCATTGACGGGCCATGAGAAGGCGTCCCAGATTACCTGACCCACCGTCAGTTCAAGCAACAGGCCTGCAACTACCAAGCCTGCCGCAATGACGAAACCTTCCTTCATGGTCCAAGGTTTATTCCACATATCACTTTTCCTATTTAATATTTTCTTCGCAACGAGTCATTACTACAGAAACGTCCTGCAATACGTCGCAAAATTAATCAATAATTCCGACTTATCAAAATGTTCTGCAATACGGCACAAAGATAATCAATTATTTTGACTTATCAACCTCTTTCGCCTACCATTTTGTGAAGAAGATGCGCGGATTGATGTTTAACTGCACCCAGGCCCAATCCTGCCAGGAATTATGATTGCCGCCTTTCACGACGTCCATCGTCTCTGTTCCCAGCATGAATGAATAGCCCGCCATGAGTGTTACATTCTTCATCGGGGTTACGGTGAGTTGCAGGTCGACCTCGTGTCCAAGTCCCTTGTCAAGGTCACCCACCTTCTCAGCCGTGAGGAAGTAGTGATAGTTGAGCAGTGCGCTGACCTTCGGAGACGCCTTTGCAGTAACTCCTGCCTGAATGTCCTGCAGACCCTGACTCAACTTGCCCGGGAAGAAGTCCATGAATCCATAGAACTTATGATGAGTTCCATAGAGAGCGTCGAAGGCCTTCACCTTGTCACCCTCGCCGTCATTTCCGCTCAGGTAGTCGTAGCCCACATTCACGCCCCACACGGGGTCAATCGTATAGCCCACCTTGGCACTTGCCATCCAAGCCGAATGCTTCGTGCCCGTAGCGTCCTTGCCCGTCTGATAATAGAAGGCGCCATGAATGTTGAAATCGGAAGGCTTGTAGGTGATGTCTGTGCCAAGCGTCTGCATATAGTTCTTCTTACCATCGCCGTTTTCTGCATCTTTACGACCCAGATTGAGTCCTAAGAACGAAATTGCAAACGGAGCCTTCTGGCTCTGATAATGATACCAGACAGCGCTAAGGTCGCGATAGCCCATAGGTCCTGAATAGAAGTCGCCCGGGTTGGCAGCAGCCTGATTGTAGCCAAGGATGAAATGCACCTTATGGCCGTTCCGCTCATATCCCATCTTCAAGGCATCGTGCCAGTTGCCGTTCACGTTCCAGTCGAGCGTTCCGAGAATTCGGTCATCGTCGTAGGCGAGTTGCTGACGGCCAATCTGTACGAAGTAGCCATTCCCGAATTTCATCTTCGCCCAAGCCTCATTCATGGTCACGCGTCCGTTGGCAGTATTCATACCGTCCTGCCCCCAGAGCCCCGTATGCTGTACCGATGCCTTCATCTCCAGATTGTCGCGCTGATAGTCCAGACTCAATCGGGCTCGCTCGTTGATGAAGTCTTTGGGCAACTGTCCCTCGCCTCGCGGTGTTCCCGCACCATTGTTATACTCACCGCGCGTGCGCAACTGCGCATCGAGGCTTAATTCATTCTCTTGTGCCGTCGCACCTATAGCCATCAGCATCAGGGCCAATGTAAATAGTTGTCTTCTCATATTGATATTTTTTTGACTATTAAGTAAAAAAAGAAGGCAGGTTTCCTCGGAGCCTGCCTTCCTGCATTATTCGGAAATATTAGATCTCAATCAGTTTTCCATTCTTCTTTGCTTCCTCAATCCACTTCGGTACAACTGTCTCGAGGAACTTCTGCTTCTTGGCCTTCAGGGCGGGCATATCAAGACCGATATAGGCCTGAGCCTTCTCCTTGGTCGAGATGTCGGGCATCGGCACGTCGCCAATGTATCCGTGCTTGGCAAGCACCTTCGAAATCAGCAGGCGAGCCTCCTGAGCCTGAACGAGTCCGTCGCTGAACAGGCGCTGAACCTCCTGAGGAGCGTGGAACGATGATCCGTGAGCGGCAAACGCATAATCCCAGCGCCACTGGCTCGAGCGGATGAGTTGCAGGATGGGTTTCATCTCTGCCTCCGTAGCGCCCTTGTCCCAGGCGAACTTTGCCTCGATGTGGGCAGCAGCAAGTTGCTTCTCGAGTTTCGTGCGGCTCTCGCGGGTCATGCGCTGACGGTCATAGACGTTCTGGCGCAACACCTCTGCGGGCTGACGGTGACAAGTCTGACAGGTGCGGTCGATATTGGCAAGAGGCGATGTGATGCGGTGATCGGTGAACTTCACGCCTCCATCCTGCTTGTAAGGCATATGGCAGTCGGCACACGAAACTCCTCTCTGTCCGTGAATGCCCTGCAGCGCCATCTCGTAGCCCGGATGCTGAGCCTTCAGAATCGGAGTCTTCGACAGCGGATGAATGTAGTCGTAGAATCCAATCGAGTCGTAGTACTCCTCTGCTGCCTCGCAGGTCATACCCTTGTCCTGTGGGAATACCAGATAGTCGGCCATATCAGGATGATTCGGATCGTCCTTCTTGATGAAGTAATACTCGGTGTGGCACTGAGCACAGACCAGCGAGCGCATCTCCTGATGAGAAGCCTTCTTCACGTCCTTGCCCACGCGAGCCCAAGCCTCATACAGTGCGGGACGGGCAGGCTTCAGGTCCATCGTGCGGGCATCGTGACAGTCGCTGCAGCCGATGGTGTTGTGAATCTCTGTTCCCAGTTCGCTCCAGCGCTTATGATAGAACTCAGCCGTTCCGAGTTCTCGCATCATGCGCGGCACATCGGGTCCCTTACACGTCCAGCAGGTTGCCGGCTGCATGTCAGCATCGCCGTCGATACCCGGATTTCCCGTACGGAGGATTGCGCGCATGTCTTCCAGAGCGTGCTTGTGTCCGCGGGGCGTGTTGTAGTTGCGCGAGAATGCGTAACCTGCCCATAGGATCACCATCTCGGGGCGATCGGCCAGTTCGTCGGTCTCCTGCGAGCCGTTGTACATACTGTGGAACGTAGTGTCCTCGGTCATTGCCCACGTCTCATACTCACGCGGGTAGTCTGCCTTGAACTTCTCGTTCTGTGCAATGATGGAGTCAGTAAACTCCGTGCGCTTGTTGTTGAACACACTGGCCACTTCCGCACGACGCTCCATGAGCGACGAGACGAGCAGTCCCAGCAGGAACACTACCAGCATCGAGCCTCCGAAGAGTGCCCAGCCTTGCCATTTCTTGAGTTTCTTTGCCATATCTTTATTGTTTTTTTGATGTCTTTGTATAAGCGTCTACGTTATTTAATTTCTATCAGCGTCTGCCTTGATTGTTTGTATCAGCGTTTTCTAATTGAATAGATTTCTGACTTAATAGATTTCTGACTTAAATGTTTTCTGACTTCATCATTTTCCACCTTCATTATAAAATAGATGACTCAGGTCTTACTTCTTCCCCAACAGTCCTTGCAGCCACTGAGGCACTGGGCTTGGCGGAAGCGGAGTCACTGATTCTGCATTGGGCGTGGCCATCAGCGAGTTCATACCTCCGTGAGGCACATTCCGATGGCAATCCCAGCAGGCTACTCCCTCGCCGCGCTTTGCCATCATATAGTCTATGCGACCCGTCTTCACAAACTCCTGATTGAGTTGGGTGTGGCAACGGATGCAGTTGTCCATGATTACCTCTGCACTCATGTCCTCAGCCATAATCGCCTGACGTTCGGAATGAGCCACGAAATAGGCCGTGTGCTTCAGTCCGTCCATCGCCTTGAAACCATATTTCATGGCGAGATTCTGATGAGGCACGTGACAATCGTTGCAGGTTGCATCGCGACCGTGCGAAGAGTGGCTCCATGTGGCGTAATACGGGGTCATGATGTGGCAGTTCACGCACGCTGCAGGATCGTCGCCTATGAAATAGGTATGAGCCCGGAGCAGATACATGAACAGCCCACCTAATCCCACGATGACGCCAGCCGCCAGGAGCAGCCCAACCTTCTCGCGATAGGTAAACATGTCTGTGATCTTATCAAATAGTTTCATAGATTCACCGTAATAGAATAGATTACATTTGTTTGCAAATATACTCATAAATGAGGATATAAATAGGTCACAAATGTTACTAAATGTTATAAAGAATGTTAATATTTAGATTTATTTACAATTAATGCCTAACTTTGTCACATAACTAACAGAAATTGCGCTATGAATACCGAGACACTTGAAGGTCTGATGGCCTGCCCGCTCTTCAACGGCATCAGTCAGGATGAAGTCATCGAAATGATGCACACCATTCGCTATCGCCTGCTTTCCTATCGGAAGGGCGACCTCTTCGCTATGGCGGGAAACCCCTGCCTCTATGCCGACATTGTGGTGAGCGGCGAGATGGCTGCGAGCCTGATGGGACCCTCGGGGCGCATCGTCCGCATCACGATGCATCATTCGGGCAACATGCTCGCCCCTGCCTTCATCTTTGCCCAGGACAATCACTACCCCGTCACCGTTGAAGCCCTCAAGGACACACAGGTGTTTCGCGTCTCTGCCGCCGATATGGAGCGCCTGCTGCAGACCGATTCGCGTCTGGCTCGCAACTACATCCGCATTCTGTCGAACATCATCAGTTATCTGACCAAGAAGGTCGGGATGCTCTCGATGACGGTCAAGGAGAAAATCGAACTGTTCCTCGAAGAAGAATGCAAGCGGCAACAGACGAGGCTGTTGTCCATCAACATGACGCGTCAGGAAATGGCCGACTATTTCGGCATTCAGAAGTATTCGCTGCAGCGTAGCCTGAAGGAGTTGCAGGACGAAGGCACGATTCGCATCGATGGTCGCACCATTCAGTTACTATAGAAAGGATTGATAGGATGAAGAAGATTGATGTCGGCAGTTTCATGCAACTGCTAAACGGAAAGGATGAGGTTTGCATTGAGAATCCCCATCAGCATCTGGCCTTCCGAAAGGAAGGAGCCAGTGGCAGGATATTCTGCAAGTTCCATCATGGCGAGGAGCATGAGATACCTCACGACGATGAGGACTACTGCGAATGCTATTTCTTCCCGACGCTCCTGACAAGGGAGGAGTATGATGCGTATTGAGAAGGCTACTTTCCTCTTTTATTTTTATACGGAATTTTTGTCGTTGTCTCACATTTTTTTATTACCTTTGCAATTGAAAGAAGGTAATTGTTCTATGCCTCATGCCGAGGCGCTTTAAAACTTTAGACTATGAACATCTGCATTGTGGCCGGCGCACGGCCAAACTTCATCAAGGTGGCTCCGATTGTCAGGGCCATAGATAATGCCAAAGCCCATGGGCGCGACATCGATTTCACGCTGGTCTATGCCGGACGCAAGGACGACCCGACGCTCGAAGCTTCGCTCTTCGAAGACTTGCAGATTCTGCCGCCACAGGTCTATCTGGATGTGGAATGTGAGAATCTGAACGAACTCACAGGACAGGTGATGTCGGCCTTCGAACACTATCTGCAGCAGAACACAACCCATGCCGTCATCGTCGTCGACGACCTTGCCTCCACTATGGCCGCAGCCATCGTCACGAAGAAGCAGGGAATCCTTCTGGCCCATCTCGTTGCGGGAACTCGCTCGTTCGACATCAAGATGCCGAAGGAAATCAACCGTCTGGTCATCGACGGCCTGAGCGACTTGCTCTTCACGGCAGGAATGGGCGCCAACTCAATTGCTACGCGCGAGGGTGCCGAACTGTCGAAGATCTATACCGTTGGTAACATCCTGATGGACACGCTCCGCTTCAACATCGGACGTTTGAAGAAGCCCGCGTTCATCGAGGAGATGGAAGCAAGCGGCGGAGCGGGCGCTGCAAAGCCCTATCTTGTGTTCACGCTCAATCGCCACGCGCTGATGGCCGACCGCGACAATCTGAAGAAGATGCTCGAGGCAATGATCTGCAATGCCGACGGAATGCCCATCATCGCTCCCCTGCGCGGACGGGCGAGGAAGGTGGTGGAAGAACTCATAGACCCATCACTGCTGCAGATTGTTCCGCCCCTGAGTTATCTGGAGTTCGGCTGGCTCACTGCCCACGCCTACGGCATCATCACCGACTCGGGCAATGTGGCGGAAGAAGCCACTTTCAACGGCGTTCCCTGCATCACGCTGAACAGTTACACCGAGCACATCGAGACGGTGAAGGTCGGAACCAACGAACTCGTTGGCGAGGATGCTGAACTACTGGGCGAAATGGTTGGAAAAATGGTGCGTGGCGAATGGAAGAATGGCGCCTTGCCCGACCGATGGGATGGTCGGACGGCTGAACGCATCGTACAAATATTAATGGAACTGGCATGAAGACTGTACTTATCACTGGTGCCACAAGCGGAATCGGAAAGGCTTGTGCACAACGCTTTGCCCAGGGAGGCTACAACCTCATTCTTACTGGGCGCAACGAAGAGAAACTCAACACGCTGTGTGAGGAACTGAAGGCCACGGGCGTGAGCGTCAGGAGACTGGTGTTCGACGTTCGCCATCGTGAAGCCGCTACTGCCGCAGTGGAGTCGCTCACGGAGCCCATCGACGTGCTCATCAACAATGCGGGGCTGGCACTCGGACTGGAGAAGGAATACGAGGGCAGTTACGAGGATTGGGACACGATGATCGACACCAACATCAAAGGGCTGCTCACGATGACGCGCCTGCTCGTGCCGAAGATGGTGAAGCGCGGATCAGGACACATTATTAATATTGGTAGTGTCGCTGGCGACGCTGCCTATGCCAACGGAAACGTCTATTGTGCCACGAAGGCTGCTGTGAAAGCCCTGAGCGACGGACTCCGCATCGACCTTGCCGAGACGCCGCTGCGCGTGACCAACGTGAAGCCCGGTCTTGTGGAAACCAACTTCAGCGTCACTCGTTTTCATGGCGACCAGAAACGTGCCGACAGCGTCTACAAAGGCATCAAGCCCCTCACTGGCGCCGACATTGCCGACGTCTGCTTCTATGCCGCCAGCGCTCCTGCCCACGTACAGATTGCAGAAGTGCTCGTATTGGCAACTCATCAGGCCAACGGCACTGTGATCTGCAGGAAATAAGTTCCGAGAGCAAAGGGAATAATAAAACAACCGAAATAATCATTTGAGCGTTCCCCTTACGAGGGGAAGCGGCCTAAGCCGAAGGGGACGCATTCGAATGGAAATTGGAAAATGGAAATTTGAAAATTATAACTGCTGAGATTCCGCCCTTGGCGGCTTTAAAAAAACATAAGAAAACAGAAGAAAACAGAAGAAAACATTTGGCGCGTTGCGCCAGATATTACGCTGACGCGACATAAAAAAAACCGCAGACCAAACGAGGCAGAAATTTAGTAATCAAAAAGCGGGCTGAAAGCCCAGCAAGCAAACAGCCCAAGGCAACGCCCTGGGTTTTGTGTTTTATGCATCCTGAGTCGCACTGTAAGCGCAAAAGATTTATTATATCAAGAATTTAAGAATTATAGAATTTCCCTGCTGCATTTGAATTTATAAGAATTAGAGATTTGAGCGTTCCCGCTGGGAAGCGGCTTAAATTCCGAAGACTAATAGATTTTTAAAGACAACCCTTACAACTTTTGACAACTTTGGCGCTCTATATCGCGCCTTACTGCAGTTGGAATTCGCTGCCTCGTATTCCCCTCCTCCCGGGAGGCCAAGACAAGGCGACGATTGAGTATCGTCGGTGAAGGCTTGGGGTGCAGTTCTCGGCTGCTGCAAGACTGGCGAAGCCCAAGTCGATGCAGAAGGCGTTAAGAACAAAGGGGGCAAGGGTTTGCCGAAGGGGTGGTAGCGGTCAAATAAGGCTTTACAATTATTATTACGTCGAGCATTTTTTCTCTACCACCCCTCGTGCGCTTCGCTTACTTCACCCCTCCTTCCAGAAGGAGGGGACCGCGTGGGTGCGCCACTTGGCTATCTACTCCCCTCGCTCATAGAGAGGGATAGGGGGTGGGTCTCCATACAGCGTCACAACATGCACGAAGTTACTCCGAGTGTGGTTCCAATTGCCGTTAGAATCGCGATGACCGTTTGTATGATGTATTTCCAAAATTCTTTCTTGTCCATAGTAATTTAAAGTTTCAAGTTTGAATTAATCGAGTAACGAGGTTTGAGCGTTTCCACTGGGAAGCGGCCTAAGCCGAAGGGATTCCGAAGACCATTTGAGTTTTTCAAAGACAATTCTGACAACTTTTGACAACTTTGGCGCTCTATATCGCGCCCATCCTGTCTGCCACGAATTACTCATAACTCATTTCTAATTACTCATTATTTTTTGCCCACAGATTACACAGATAAACACAGATTTTTCGATTTCACAGATTGGCGCTAACGCAACCACAAATGCTATTCTCGTTCCTCCTTCCTCCTTTCTCGTTCCTCGAAATATGTAAAGATTATTTACCAATAGAGTACGTCTTTCTATGTTACAGAGCATGCTTCTGTACCTATATAAAGCACGTGTTTATACCCCTATAGAGGATGCCTTTCGATAGTCGAAAGGATGCTTCCGTATCCTAGAGAGTAATGCTCCCAGACCTACGGAGTATTGCGCTCCGGGATCTAGAGCATTCCTTTCTTCCAGTTCACCTCAGAGGACCTACCCCCTTCCCTTTAGGGAGGGGCTGGGGGTAGGGCCCCTTTCCCCTCCCTACGGGGGAGGGGTCAGGGGTGGGGCTTACTCAACCGCATTCTCCGGCGTCTCCTCGCAGGTGATACCATCGAGGAAGACACGGTTGCGAACGCCGCCGCTGGCACTGGTCCAGTGAGTCTCGGGCTGGAAGTTGATGCGCGAGCCGACCACATGCTTCGCTGCGGTGAACTCACGGGCGGTCTCTGCCGGCTTAGTCTTGAGGCCCACCTTGAACGAGCCGAAGCCATCGAGCTTGATGCGGTAGCCTTCACCGAGCCAGAGGCTCATCACAACGACGAGTTCATCGAGAACGGCGAGCACGTCAGACTTCTTCACCGACACGTTCTGCTGGATCTGGTCGGCGAGCGTCTTCGTGTCCTTGATGCCGCTGACGAGTGCACGAGCGTACCACATTCCCTTGTGGGTAGAGGTCGTGCGATTGTCCTGATAAAGTTTGTATTTTACTGCCATAGTAATTAAAATTTTTAAGGAGCCTACCCCCAACCCCTCCCTCAAGGGAAGGGAGTTGTCCTCTGAAAAGAGGCTGGGTTTTGGCTTGGGTTAGTAATTAATTTAGTTAGTAATTAAAGGTTAAAGGTTTAGGGGCAAGGGGCAGGGGGCAAGGGGCAAGGGGCAAGAGATATGCCCAGTCCTCTGACGAGCCCGCTGAGAGAGTTGAGAGTTAGAGGTTTCGGAATTTCGTTTCGCTGCATCGACGTTGAGCGTCCTCGCGGTCGAGAGTGGAAGTCAGTTCCTAGTCGGTTTGCAAGCGTCCTTGCTTGCCGAGCGCACTTGCTTGGGGATCCTGCAGACAATCCTTCTGC
>JAILFH010000080.1 GCA_024697645.1 Prevotella sp. | reverse complement strand
GGATGTAAGGGCGCTCTCCATAATCGAGAACCACCTTAATGTTAGATGTTAGATTGTTAGGTGTTAGGTTTCTGTTTGTCCTGATTTCGCTTGTCATTAATTTTTCAAATCAAATTTTTCGCAAATACTCCCGATGAAATGGGCAATTTTGATGGTTTTTCGTGAAAAAATATTGACAAACTTTTATGCGCCTGAGAAGTTTCGAAGTCGAATTTGAACCCAGATCCAGTGCTTAATCTTCTCAAAATCAAGGCTCGGAGTAATGATTTTAGCGCAAATTCGAGTATTTAACCCTGATTTTGATTGCACGTGGGTGCTCAAACTTGCAGGAAATTGGGTTCTATTGCTGCCCCTAACTACCTTTACCCCAGTACCTCAATACGTTTTCGGACATTTTTATTTTCGTTTTCACAGACTACTCAAAAACGACTATTTTACGCTATCTCATTGTATATCAACACGTTATCTAAAAACACCCAATAAATTCCGACAAATTCCACTAACTTTCAGTTTGTAAGTACCTTTTCAGGTTTTGTCAATCTTTCCGCCAAAATCCCGATTTTTCGCTGTTTCATGCCTCTCGATACTGCAAAAAGTTTCACTATTCGGGTTTTAAGAGAGTAAAACTTACCGAAAAGCGGCCTGAAAGGCCAATTCGACGTTAGCCCAAGGGCAACGTCCTGGGTTTCAGAATAGTTCTAAAGACAACCCCGACAACTCAAGACAATTATTATTTTTGAACTAGGGTATCTCTTTCTCCTCTATTCTTGGACTCTTGTTCCCTTGAACTTTTGAACTAAATCTTTGAAACTTGAAACTTGAAACTTTGCATAAGCAAAAAGAAACCATAACAACTTTGGGCAACTTGAGTGTTGCCCTGTGTGTCCCAACAACTGCCCTTCCTTCATTACAAGCAGCCACATTCCCTCGCGTCAGCGCTCTTGGCGAACCCACTCGCCAAGAAGTTGTCTGGGTTCGTTTCCTGTTGTCAGAAGGGATTTCATCGGCGTCAGCACAAAAGAAAAGTTGTCAAATGTTGTCTAAGTTGTCTTTTAAATCTACGCACATTTAAATCTACGCACATTTCTGCTCTGTTTCCCTCGATAGTTGCGCCCCTAATGCACTGTAGACGCCATAAACTGCACTTATAGGAGTATTTTTACCAGAGGGAAATTTTTCCCTGACATATTTTTGTCAGAAACAAGTGATTTTTAATAGTTCGCGTAGTTCATTAGGAGTTGAACCACTGCCCTGAATTGGGGCTTTGGCTTCTGTGTGCAACCACCGACGGTGAACGAAATGTTCACCGTCCCCAAATCCGAATATGTCGGCGCAGATTTGCGCCCACATCACCGATTTCTATGTCAACGAGGGAAATATTGCGCTCGTTAATCCGCAAGGCTAAAACCATCGGCCATATTTTAAGACGAGGATGCGAACCAGTACCCTGTTTCGGGGTAATGGTTTCTGGGCGCAGTTAATAATGAGTTGAACCACATACCTGAATTAGGTATCTGGTTCCTGAGTCAACGGGCGCAGTTTTGCGCTCGATAATACCTGAATTTGGAATTTGACATTACGCCCTACCACCGATGGTGAACGAATTCATTCACCGTCTCCAGTTCTGATTATGTCGGCGCAGATTTGCGCCTACATCGCCGATTACTGTGTCAACGGGCTCAATTTTGAGCTCGTCTCCCTATATTGCCTTTAAACCTCATCCCAGTCACACCCCATGAGATCACCGGCATCCTCTTCTCTAACTTCTGTATCAGCAAATAGGTTTAGTTTAGTCCTCTTTTATATATAAAGCAAACTAAACTAAACCCCAATTACGTCTATGATCAAACACGTGAGATTATGGTCTTCCCAGTCTCAAAGCCATTATGTTTTCAGTACGTTTTTGTGCGATTACAATCCTCCGTCTACGACCCAGATTTTTTGCTCGTTGTCATTGCGGAGGGCAAGATGACGCTTCTGTTGTTTGCCATCTGGAGTGATCAGTGTATAAAAGACATAAACACCCATGTACGAGGATTCTTTACGAACTTGGAAGTCAGAGACTTTACAGCCCTTCAACTTCGTAGAAAGGAGATTGAAAACAGGACTATAGTTGATGAGGGCTTCACCTGCCTGGTTCTCATTACCTTTGATGATGGCTTCCAGGATGCGCTTGGCTGCTTGTTCGGCCGACTCGTTTTGTAATTGTTCGAGGCGATTGCTGGGAATAGATTTCTGACTGGCTACATCTATCCATTCTGCTTCAGGCAGGTGGACGATTTCGGTCTTACTTAGCATCACGTTGTAGCGGATGTTGTCAATGTGAAGTAGCATAGTTTTCTGTCCATCTTTAACAATCCACAGTTTCACGAAACGCAGCAGTCCATCATTCTTAGTGAAAGTGTTCTCAACGATGACTTGGCAGTCTCCCATTTTGCCAGTCTCAAAGAGTTGTTGCAGGTCGTGGTTTTTCTCCGTTCCCTCAATGCTCAGAATGATGGTGGTGTCGGTTTCCGTCTGTGTGACTTTGTTCTCCTTCGATAGCGCGATGGCAGATTTCTGCATGTTCAGCAAACGCTCGGGAAACATCAAGTTGGCGAAGCGTTCCAGAAAGTTGGCTCCGCGGCTGCCTTTGGAGTAGAGTTTTCCGGGAACCCACATGTATTGCTCGCTGCCGTCTGAAACAACAGTGCGGCCATTGGCTTTCTCCACGCGATAGAACAGTGAGTCGTTCTGTCTCAGCAATTGAATATCCGTCTTCACGAAAGGCATCGTGGGGTCGAAATAAGCGAAATTGTCTTGCGGCGTGGTGCGAGCGTAAACCTCCATCTGGAAACTGCCCACATTCTGTACGCTCTGGATGGTTTGTTGCAGGAAGGTGATTCTTGCGTCTTCAGCCACAGCGGGTGTGGAGAACAGATGGTTCCAGCCGATGACGAAGCCTAGAAGGAATATGGCTGCTGCGGCTGCATATTGCCAAATTCGATGAGGGGTCTTAGCCTTAGTATTATTGGCAGCCTTTTGGGGCTGGAGCATGTCGAAGGTTTCCTGCAGTTCATCGTAGTAGGCCCTACATTCGGGGCAGTTGGCCATGTGTTCGTCCAATTGAGCCTTTGTCTGCATATCTATGTTCTTGTCGAAAAGGTCTGCCACCTTTTCCCTGAAATCATTGCAATTCATAATCTTGTCTTTTTTACTTGTTGTTAATCGTTCTTTTCATGCCCTTACGGAGTTTTTCCAGTCCATAGAGGAAGCGGGATTTCACCGTCGGGAGCGGTAGTGAGAGAATTTCGGCGACCTCTGCAAAACTGTTGTCGCCGTAGATTCGGAGTCGGATGACTTCGGCCTGTTCGTCGGGAATCTCCGTCAGCAAGCCGACAATGCGCCTATAATCGGCCTCGTCCCCTGTGCCGGAAGCATCGGCCACATCCATCCTCATGTCCAATGGGATGGTCTTGATTCGGTTGGTTCCATTCTGCCATTTGGCACAGACGTTTATCAACGTACGGAAGAGATAACTGCGTAAATCGTTTATCCGTAGGTCGTCAGCGTTAGCAATTCTTGTGTGCAACCTCAGAAAAGTATCTTGCAGCACATCCTTCGCATCGTTCTCGTTGCCAAGCCTGTAGCAAGCGTACCTCAGCAGGTGAGACCTTTCGGCCTTGAACACATCTGCTATTTTCTCTTGGGTGATGTCATTTACTTTTTTCATTGTTTTAACTTGTTTTTGATAGATGCATCTGCAATAAAGACCCAAAAAGGCGGTAAAAGATTTAAAAGTTGCCAATTATTTTTGCAAAGTTACGATAAAAGTTATAATTATCAATGAGTTAATAATATTGATATGTTGATTCAGAACCATTCAATGCCCCGAAATCATAAACTGTTTCTGACGCGTTCTGAATAAAACGCAGATGTGTTAGAACCATAAAAGAGCATGCCTTAACTTAAATTATTCCTAAAGATTTGTATAAGTAAAGATTTTGTTCTATTTTTGCAGACAGATAATCGGAATTTGCATGATAGCAGCGCCGTGCTGGTTATCTTCGTTCTGATTCGTCTTCAGCGTCTCCTATGTTGCAAAAAGAGATATTATCAAGTACGGGAAGAAATAACTTAGTGAATGAATAGTTTCCGCTTTTCCGTTATATACATTTAAGATGATTATGAATAAATTGTACTTATTACTGCTTGCAGCCGGTTTGACTATGTCGGCTATGGCACAAGAGAATTATGAGTTGGGTAAGCCTAACGATGACAACTACCGATACTTGGACGAGTATCAGGCTCTCAAAGAGTACATAGACTACTCTAAGTATCCCAATTTCAAACTCGGTGCCGGAACAACCGTTAACACGTACCTCAACAACACTATGTACAGAGGCCTGATCAACAAGAACTTTACAGAGACGGTTGCAGGCAATGCCATGAAGATGTCGAGTTGTGTGGACGGCAATGGCAACATGAACTTCTCCACCGTGAAGAAATATGTGACTGCTGCCACCAATGCCGGAATCAATGTCTATGGACACACCCTCGCTTGGCACTCTCAGCAGCCAAAAGGCTGGTTGCTGAAACTCCTTGCCGACAAACCGGTTGAAGGAGGTGAGGAAGAATGGTCTACGGTTGCCAGCAAAGATTTCCGTACCAACCAGAATGTTGGTTGGAAAGCGAATGAATCCGAGTGGGGGTATTCCATCAGTTTTGACTCCACAAATGGTCTTGTCGTCAATACCACAAAGTCGTATTCATGGCAGGTGCAGTTCGTGCCTATGTCTGATATTCTCCTAACTACCGGCAAAACATACAAGATGACGATGACCGTTAAGGGTTCTAAGTCTGGCAAGTTGAGCGGCCGTCTGGGAGACTGGAACGGTGGTGCCAATTTTAACATTAATTTCACCACCGAGTGGAATGAAGTGGCTGTGGACATCACGCCTACTATGGAAAGTAGTTTCATATTGTTGCATGTTCCCAACTACGTAGGTGATGTGTATATCAAGAGCATCACTTTTGAAGGTAATACAACTCAAACCATCCCACTGACCGAGGAGGAGCGTCATGACACCCTCGTCTGGGCTATGGACAAGTGGATCAAGGGTATGATGGAGGCTTGTAATGGCAAGGTCAAGGCATGGGACTTGGTCAATGAGGCTATCTCGGGTGGCGGCAATGATGGCCAGGGCAACTATCTGCTGCAGCACTCAGAAGGCTACAACAGTGGCACATGGGACGTCGGTGGTAGCGCGTTCTACTGGCAAGACTACATGGGCGACCTTGAATATGTGCGTCAGGCTTGTCGTCTGGCCCGAAAATATGGCCCTGAGGACATAGTGCTTTTCATCAACGACTACAACCTTGAGTCTGACTGGGATGACAACAAAAAACTTAAGTCACTCATCAACTGGATTAAGAAGTGGGAGGCCGACGGCGTGACTCATATTGACGGTATCGGCACTCAGATGCATATCAGTTGCTTTGAAAACGCAACTCACCTGAATAATATCAAAAGCCACATCACCAAGATGTTCCAACTCATGGCCAATTCTGGTAAACTTGTCCGTGTCAGCGAGATGGATATGGGTTATGTCCGAGGTTCTAACCGATGGGGTTCTTCTGTCAAAACAGATCAGTTGACAGAAGCCGAGCATAAGAAAATGGCTGACTTCTATGAGTGGATTATCAAGGAATACTTCCGTCTCATCCCGCCTGCGCAGCAGTGGGGCATCTGTCAGTGGTGTACCACAGACTCCCCTGAAAACAGTGGTTGGCGCGGTGGCGAGCCAGTGGGCATATGGGACCTCAACTATTACCGCAAACATGCCTATGCCGGATTTGTTCGCGGACTGAATGGCAGTGATCCGTCCGGCATTGACCGCGTTGAGATCGACCCGGCTATCGACCTCTCAAAGGGCATCTACAACCTCAACGGTATGCGAATGAAAGCGATATCACTTGACGAACTTCCCTCCGGCATCTACATTGTCAGCGGCAAGAAGGTCGTCATTAAGTAAGTGAAGAAGCATCGGTTCTTCAGGACATTGAAATCTGCAGATCAAACAGACTTGTGAGTAGTCGAAAGGCTATTCACAAGTTTCGTCTGTATAGGTGTTGGAGGTTGCGGTGACGCCACTGACGCTGCTGGCGAGCAGTTGTTGTGGCCCATTGTTTTTTTCGTGTCCATATTCTTCTGGGACGCGCAGACACTGATACCTTAAAAACACTAAAACTTTTGCCTAATAAGATTGATTTACGGAATAAAAGGATTAAATTTGTCCTCAAAACGGCTAGATATGGAGAAGATTTTTGAGAATAAGGTCGCTATTGTGACCGGTGGAGCACAGGGCATCGGGCGGTGCATCGTAGAGGAGTTTCAAAAGGCTGGGGCAGAGGTGTGCGTGATTGACTGCCAGCAGGGCGAGCATTTCGTGGGCGACATCAGCAACAAGCAAGTTCTGGAGGCGTTTGTCAGTGAGGCCATTGCGAAATATGGCCACGTGGACTATCTCGTCAACAATGCGCTACCTCTGATGAAGGGCATCGACGAGTGCTCTTACGAAGAGTTCCAGTATGCACTGAGCGTGGGTGTGACGGCTCCGTTCTATCTTGCGAAACTTCTGTTGCCGTATTTTGCCGAGGGTGCAGCCATCGTGAACATCTCGTCGTCTCGCGACCGGATGAGTCAGCCGCAGACGGAGAGTTATACGGCAGCCAAGGGCGGCATTGCAGCACTGACCCACGCCTTGGCTGTCAGTCTGGCTGGAAGGGTGCGCGTCAACAGCATCTCGCCAGGATGGATTGACACCAACTACACCGTCTATGAAGGTCCTGATGCCACGCAGCAGCCTGCCGGACGCGTTGGGAATCCCCTCGACATCGCCAACATGGTGCTGTACCTCTGCTCCGACAAGGCTGGTTTCATTACGGGTGAGAACATCTGCATTGACGGGGGGATGACCCGCCAGATGATTTATCACGGCGATCATGGCTGGAGCCTTCAGGCGTAGATTTGCGCTCAATCCGCCAACTACTTCTGTAACGACAAGTCTCATATGTCGAGCAGTCAAACCCTGCAGGTCGACTTCTTTCACAAGGCCTGACTCGGAAACTATTTGTATCACTTGTATCTAACCAAAGAATCAACGAAAAAGAGCACCTGCCCCGACGATTGTCAGGAGAGGTGCTCTTGATGTTGTTCGACTGGCGTTTACTTGGCGTAGAGAGCAACGATGGTCTCGAATTTCTCCTGCTTGCCACTGTTCATGGCAGGCTCCTCCACCTTCTTGCCATACTCGTAGATCTGCTCGAGCGACAACTTGCCGTCCTCGAAGTCCTTGCCGACGCCGCTGTCGAACGAGGCGTAGCGCTCCTTCTTCATCTTCGGCAGTTCGGAGTTCTCAAGGATGTCGGCTGCATTCAGCAGGGCACGAGCCATAGCGTCCATACCGCTGATGTGGGCGATGAACAGATCCTCGAGGTCGACTGAGTTACGGCGAATCTTGGCGTCGAAGTTCGTACCGCCATTGCCGAGGCCTCCATTGCGGATAATCTCCATCATGGCCTGTGTCAGTTCGTAGTTGTCGATGGGGAACTGGTCGGTGTCCCAGCCGTTCTGGGCATCGCCGCGGTTGGCGTCGATAGAGCCGAGCATGCCGTTGTCGACAGCCACAGCCAGTTCGTGCTCGAAGGTGTGGCCAGCCAGTGTAGCGTGGTTCACCTCGATGTTCACCTTGAAGTCCTTGTCGAGTCCGTGAGCGCGGAGGAATCCGATGACGGTCTCCGAATCAGCGTCGTACTGGTGCTTCGTGGGCTCCATCGGCTTCGGCTCAATGAGGAACGTTCCCTCGAATCCCTTGCTGCGGGCATAGTCGCGGGCAGCGCCGAGCATTGTGGCCAGGTGCTCCTTCTCGCGTTTCTGGTCGGTGTTGAGCAGGCTCATGTAGCCCTCACGACCTCCCCAGAACACGTAGTTTGTTCCACCGAGTTTGATGGTGGCGTCGATGGCGTTCTTAATCTGCACGACGGCACGGGCGACGACGTCGAAGTCGGGATTGGTGGCAGCACCGTTCATGTAGCGCTTGTTGCCGAAGACATTGGCGGTTCCCCAGAGCAACTTGATGTTGGGATACTGCTTCATCTTCTCCAG
>JAILFH010000051.1 GCA_024697645.1 Prevotella sp. | reverse complement strand
TTCCTGTCGGCATTCAAGCCGTGAAGCATGGTATGGAAGAAGAGGGCGTGATGCGACGACACCACAAACTTGATGCGCCTGAAATCTTCTCTACCGGCTCTCGCCTCTTTCAACTCCAGTTCTCGCTGCTGACGGATGACGCTGTAAAGTTGTTGGGCAAAGAGGATAACATTGTTATCATCGAGCGACGACATCGGGTCGTCTATGTAGATATACTCAATATCCTTGTAGGCATCGTTGCCGCCAGTCACCTGGTCGAGGATGCAACGGAAGAAGCACCACACAAACAGGCGTTCCTCGCCGCGCGAGATCTTGATGTTCTCGATTAACTCGCCGTCGGGCTTCTCTTGTGTCTTAACCGTCTTACTGAAGGTCACATAGTCGGGTATTTCCTCGTGGTTCTTGTCATAGTGGAAATCAAAGTCAATATCGGTGAACACATGGAGGTATTGGCGGAGCTTTTCGGTAAAACTATATCCAGCTAAGCCCTTAATCAGTGATGAGGTATTATTAATGAGCAAACGAGGCTCGATGTTGTTCTTCAGGTCATTGTCCCAAGTGAACAAGTCCTCTGTGTAGGCGTTGTAGTATAGGGTGTGCTGTGGAGTACCTTCCTCGCGGCCGTAGTGGGCGAAGTCATAAGACAATCGCGTCTTACCGGTTCCGTTGTAGGCGAATACTAGAGCACAGTTGGTATATTGATCGTATTCGTCGGGATCGAAACAGTGACGCAATTTCTCTATAATATAGTTGTTGTAGTCCATATCGCCAGATTATTTTATGGATTGAGGAAATAGTTGTTGCACAAGACCACGCTTGTGAGACTTCAGAGCCTCCATTCTTACCGACTCAGCAGTTATCAGAGTTTCCATCTCCGATAGGCACATTGCTATCTTCTCTTGTTCAGCGAGTGAAGGCAAAGGTATAGTCAACGACATAATTATATCACTAGATAAATTTCCTTGACCACCTTGTAAATATCGGCTTGTTACCGTTTCTTTTATTCTTTCAAGGTAATTACAAAGAAAACATGAATTTATCTCTTTACTTCGAATGCAAAGTATAGCCTGGTTTATTGCACCATTTATCTTAGATATGGCAACGTCTCCGCTAGTTGCTCCATAAAGGGCATAAAGTAGATCTCCTTTGTTAACAAGTTTAGCAGAAGAGTTGTTTAGTCCTTCTTCTGTAATAAACAAAGCCGTTTCTGTACTGTGAATCTCACCGGATCTTATGAAAGGAATTGTTCCGCCGTAGTACCTGGGCTCACTTGACTTTGGTGTACCTCCGCTGAAAGATGTTGCAGCATTAGCCAGTTTCTTTTTTACCCACTCTCCGGTGAAGCCTGGGAAGCGGAGAAGTGGGTCGGTTTCTCCTGGCAGGGGGAAGAGCTGCTGCATCAGGCCCCGCTTGCGTTCCTTCAGGGAGTCCACCTTCTTTTCTTGTACTGCTATCATTGCGTCCACCGCCGACAGGCACTCAGAAATCTTCTCCTGCTCGGCAGGTTTCGGTGTTAGAACAGCAAGTCCAAAGAAGTCGTTTATGGGCACATTTAAAAGGCCATGAATCCTTGCCCCTTCTTGAGCTATAGTCATGATCTCTTTATCAAAAATACCTGCATCAAAGTATTGCTCCCAAAAGTCAACTTCATTAGGATTTTTACATCTAAAACAAATGTATAATGTTGAAACGACTCCTTTATCATACATTTTAAGAGGCTTAATTGCGCCAACCGGCCGTCCTAGAGATCTACTCTTGTTATAAGCAAAGTCACCCTTGTGCAGCAAGTAATAACCTGTTACGTCAGAAGCAGCAACAGATTTCTTAAAGAAGTCCAATTGACTGACTAACCCATATTGAGCTGATATTGTGAGGACGTTTTTAATGTCCTCTACATTCCTATCAGTTATTCTATCGAAAATATCTGATAACTTCTTCTTCTCCCACTCCCCGGTGAAGCCAGGGAAGCGGAGGCGTGGAGTGCTGTTGGTATTTTTATCGCTGTTCATCGTCTATAGCGTTTTGGTTTGTTATTTCACGTATGCGTTTAGTCCCTCAATGGCATTGCCGCCAGTGAGTAGGTCGAATAGTGGCGCCAAACGGGCAAGCAGCCCTTCCTTTGCCGCCTTGCGTTGCTTCCAGCCATCGATGTGGTCCAGTAATTCGCGCAATGTCCCCTCGTCGATGCGGCGCAGCTTGACGGTCTCGCCCACAAAGCGCTCAAGGGCCGTGGTATCGATACCATATTCATTGGCGATTGTAGTAACCTGCTGGTTAAAGCGCTTGTCCTTGAACTCCTCGTAGCGCTCGCGTATCTCCTTCTCGCTCATGCCGCTGCCTTGTGCCAGCTCCTGCTCGATGAATGCCTTAAGGTATTCACGTTCGTTCATCAGGTCCACACTACCGGCAAGGATGTCGAGCAGCTGCTCCTTGGTGATCTTTACCTTCTCAAAGTGGGTGTCGGTATATTTCGCCAACAGTCTCATAATATAGTCGTAGTCCACCAGTGCAGAGCTGAAGAGCGACAACTCAAAATCGGGCTCATCGCCGTAGGTTTCCTCTTCGGTGTCGTTGCTACCGCCTTCGCTGGTGCGGGTGCGCCGTGCCAGGTCAAGGTATGCAGTACGGAACTGCTGGAGGGTATCTTCGGGCATGACCTCGGCGACGATGCTCTGCAACTCCTCGGGCATGTCCACATACTGGTCTAGCTTAAGTGCCAGACGCTGCACGTCCTTGAAGGCGTCGATGAAGTTGTTGGTGTTCTCGCCCTGCGGGATATTGATAACCTCCTCGGGCTTGCAGTCCAGGCCGATGCTGTTCATCACCGTCTGCAGCTGGGTCACCTTCTCCTTGAACTGTTCCACCACGTCCTCGACAGGCTCAACGAGCCAGTATTCCTTGCCCTTGGTCTCATCGAAGCCACTGAAACGCACCATCGCCTCCTCCATCGCCTTTTCGAGATTGCGGTAGCAAATGATGTTGCCATAGGGCTTTGTGCCGTCAAGGGTGCGGTTGGTACGGCTGAAAGCTTGTATCAGCTGGTGCCACTTGAGATCCTTATCCACATACAGCGTGTTGAGGAACTTACTATCGAAGCCTGTCAGCATCATTTCCACCACAATCACAACGTCGAGTTTCTTGCTGTGGGGGTAGTCTTTGTTGGCATATTTCTGGTCCTTGATGCGCTGCTGCACGTCGCGGTAATACTCGTCGAACTGCTCCACTTTGAAGTTAGTGCCGAATCGCTTGCTATACTCGTCTATGATTTGGGCCAGTGCCTCACGGTTGCCATTGGGATTCTTGCGGTTGTCGGCTTCCTCCTGCGGCAAATCCTCGTCGGTGTTATTGGCCATAGGTGGCGTGAATACGGCTGTAATATTGAGCGGTTCATAGTCGGGATTGTCCTGCGCGCGCTTCTCCTGCTCTTCCTTGAAAATCTGGAAATACCGGATGGCATCAGGAATTGACGAAGTGGCCAGCAACGCATTGAAGCGACGTTGTGCAGTGAGCTTGTCGTGGTTGTCGAGGATGTGGTTCACTATCTGCCGCTTTTTCAGGGGCTCAGACGTGGGGTTGCCGTCGGCATTCTTGTTGCCATAGTACTCGACCTTGAAGCGCAGCACGTTGCAGTCGCTGATGGCGTGGATGATGGTGTACTCATGCAGGCACTTCTGGAACACGTCATCGGTAGTGACATACTCGGCCACCTGTCCATCGACACGCACCATGTGGCTGTTCTCTTCAAAGATCGGGGTGCCGGTGAAGCCGAACAGTTGTGCATGGGGGAAGAAGTTCTTGATGGCCTCGTGGTTTTTACCAAACTGGCTGCGGTGGCACTCGTCAAAAATGAAAACGATGCGCTTGTTCTTAAGACGCTCCAGGCGCTTAATGTATCTGTTGCCGGGGGAAGGGTCGAGTGCCACACCCAGTTTTTGGATGGTGGTGACAATCACCTTGTCGGCATAGTCGGTACTCTCTAATCGGGAAACCAGAGCGCCGGTGTTGGCATTCTGTTCGACACATCCCTCCTGGAACTTATTGAACTCGTCGCGGGTTTGCTTGTCAAGATCCTTGCGGTCAACCACAAACACACATTTCTCGATATCACGGTTATCCTTGAGCAAGGTGGAGGCCTTGAAACTGGTCAGCGTCTTGCCACTGCCAGTGGTGTGCCAGATGTAGCCATTCTGGTTGTTTTCTTTCACACAGCCGACGATGCTCTCTACGGCATAGATCTGATAAGGGCGCATCACGAGGATCTTGCGCTCGGTCTCTACCAGCACCATGTAGCGGCTGATGAGCTTACCCAGCTCGGTCTTGGTCAACATCATATCGGCAAACTCGAAAAGCTGAACGACCTTGTGGTTCTCGCGGTCAGCAGCATGATACACCGGCAAGTAATTGTTGGTAGCGTCGAACTGGAAATGCTCGTCGTTGTTGTTAGCAAAGTACATGGTATCGCTACCACCGTTGCTCACGATGAACAGTTGCATGAAGCACATGAGCGTGCCAAGGTAGCCGTTGCCACGGTCTTGCTTGTAGCGCACAATCTGCTCCACGGCCTTTAACGGCGAAACGCTGTGCCGCTTCAGCTCTATCTGCACCAGCGGGAGGCCGTTGATCAGGATGATAATGTCGTAGCGATGGCGGCTATTGGCGGTATTAATGGAGAGCTGGCTCACCACCTCATACTCGTTCTTGCACCAGTCACGCAGGTTCACGAGGCTGTAGTCGAAGGTGGTGCCGTCGTCGCGCACGAAGGTCTGTTTTTGGCGCAAGTTCTTTGCTGCCGTGAACACATCGGCGGTGACGTTCTCCTGCAACAGCTTGCGAAACTCACCGTCAGACAGGGTAACATAGTTGAGCCGCTCGAATTTCTCACGGAAATTCTTCTCCAGCGAATCCAGGTCGCGGATGTCGCTGCGGTAGGTGTATTTCAACTCTTTTAATTTGTCCAAGAACTGCTGTTCAAGTTGTGCTTCGCTTTGGATCATGTTTTTCTGTTTTTTGGTTTTGACGGTGCAAATTTAGAATATATTCGTTCATTCTAAGTGAACGGATTGATATTTCTGTGAAATTTTTATAGATTCTTCATAAATAGCCTGTTGTAGTTCTTGAGGTTCCAGCACCGTGATGCTCGAGCCATAAGATAGGAGCAACTGTAGTAGCTCTGGATTGATGATCACCTCGATCTGTATCACCACACCATCGTCATCACGCCTAATCACTCGCTGGGTACCATGAAGCGGTTTTGTCTCGATATAATGGTAACGCCAATTGTCAACCTTCATCTGAATCTTGGTGACTTCATCAGACCGTCTAGATACACCGACCATATCCTCAAAATACTCAAAGAAGTCAATTCCGGGGTTGGGTTTGTAAGGTATGCTTGCAGGCCCGATCTCCTGAATGCGGTCTAGAGGAAAGTTGGTGGGCGATGAGTAGCCATCCACGCACCCGAACAGGAACCAGCGATTGTTATACTGCTTCAACAGGTAGGGATGAAACAAATAAGTGTTCACAGGCCTGTCGAACGGCTGGTACTTGATCTCGAGTGCCTTTTGTGAGGCAATGGCGCTAAACAGTTGTGCGAACCAGTTACGGCCCTTCAGGTCGAAGTTCTCGTCAAAGGCGACAATGGTTTCTCGTGTAGATGGGATATTGAGCGACGACTTGAAACGCTCGATCAGGTCGTCCACCCAATCAAAGTTCGGCAGGCCCTCAAATCTTGACAACATCGAAACCGTCTGAGCCAGCTGGGCCATCTCGTTATCACTGAGCGGTATCTTATAGATGGAGAACGATTTATCCTCGTACTCGTAAAAAACGTCGTGGCCCGCCCTCTTTGTGACAATCTTAGCATCAGGGAAATCGTCCTTGATGCCTTGAAGGTCTTTGTGGATTGTTACCTTAGAGGTTACAGGCTTATAACCAGCTGCTTCAAGAGCAATTGTGCACCTCTCCATCATCATTTTGACAGTGAAGTTTCCACTTTTCAAACAGCGGTCAATCACTTGTTGCCGGATAAGTTGGTTTTTCGTTTGCGCCATGCTACTATAAAAAGACCCCAATGCAGTTCCCAGCAGGCCGACCAAAGCCCATATACCAACTGCAAAGGAGTCTGTGATGTCATCAAATTTAGGTCGTTTGCGGGCATCATTCCCACACCATGAGAATGAATAGGCAACCGCAAATATACGAAAAATATCAGTATCTATTACCAAAAACTTCAAAATCGCTGGAAAAACGGCCTGAAACGTGAAAAACGCGCGCTATTTCCATTCCAAGCCTTATCCTTGAATAAAGCGTAAGTGCTTGATAATTAATCTTTAAGTTAAATAACAGTAATGATACAGTTGTTACAAGCTATGTTCTCGTCAATAGCGGAAACATGGCATGGGCCGACGATGGATGTGCGTGCTGCCATTCCCGAGGTTCAAAGGGAAAAGAGTGTTAAAAGCGCGCCGTCGGTGAAGGGTGATGATCCCTACGCTGACGATATACACAGGCTCGAGGATGCACTTAACGGCGGACGTCCATTGGAGAATGGGACCTGCATCGAGATTGCATTGCAGG
Source organism: Prevotella sp. (assembly GCA_024697645.1). GTDB lineage: Bacteria > Bacteroidota > Bacteroidia > Bacteroidales > Bacteroidaceae > Prevotella. Next base: position 4,133 of record JAILFH010000051.1, on the reverse strand, counting down.
ACCTACTACAGATAATTCCGAAGAAGCGCAGACGTATTGACGCTTATCGGGGCTTAGTAAGCAGGCTCAATAGGATGGGCGTGACACTCACGATTAACTCACAAAAAACCAAACGACATGATTCAGAACTTGAGAAACGGTGACTTGTACAGTAACCGGAAAGAGGCAAAGATGCGACTTGGGGGGCTTGGTGCCTTCAACGCATCAATGAGAAAAGGAGAATTGCTGTTCATCAATGACAGCAACTCTATTTATAACCACTTAAATCAGAAGCTATCTTATGGAAAAGAAGGAAAAAAAGTTTAAAGCGTATGTTTACATGCTGATACCGAATTGCGATGAGGCAAGGGCTAACGGTGATGACAAAAAGGTGTATATTGGTCAAACCGATGATATCAAAAAGCGACAGGCAGACTGGCGAGACCTCTACACCCCTTATGCAGGAGAAAAGATCAATCGTGCTCGTGAGAAATATGGCTGGCAGAACTGGAAACTTGTGATACTCGAGGAGAGAGAATATGTAAATGAGTCAACACGGGATAAGAAACTTGACGATCTCGAGACAAAATGGATTAAACACTTCAATTCAGTGGAAGAAGGGTTCAATACGTCATACGGGCGAGGAATGAAAGGGATTCATCACACCGAGGAGGCCAGACGCAAGATGTCATTGGCAAAACTTGGCGTTAAGAGGAGCGAAGCTGCACGAAAGGCCATTTCTGATGGCATGAGAAAAGCCAGAAGGAAAAGGGAACGAGAGCAACGTAAACTGCAAGCCTTAGGTGCAGCTGCTTAACAAGAATCGTGGTCATTCAGGGAGAGGTGGCACTAAAACCATCTTTCTCTGAACTACCACATAAAACTAAATACCATACCACACATGCAAAGTAAAATCATGTATCTGCCGAGTGGAGCAGAATACAACAACAGAAAAGAGGCCAAACTGAAGATGGGTCACTCCCGCTTCAACAAGGCCTTGAAAGACGGTCTGATGCTGTTTATCAAGGACAGCGACCGATAACCAATAAAAATTTCATATGCCGACTATGGAAGTAAAATACAATTTCAAATTTAGAGTAAATGTAAGCAATGACTATTATGTAAAGAAAACTGACGCATCGGCCTGTCTGAGCAAAGATGGGGCAAAGTCTATCGGGAAAGTGAAGATGGCGTTCAGAGAGCAGGATGTAACGGTTGACGAGTTTCTACAGTATGCTCTCAACGGATATGCCTTCTGTAACCTTTTCCATTTTGATACGAACCAGTCATATTGGTTTGAGACGGGAAACGGGCAGAGATACCAGACCACTCCCCTCTATAAGAACGGGAAAAACAAAGGATGCATGAGGATTGAGTTTAAGAGCGACCGTTTCTTCATTGGGGCTCAGACGGTATTTGTGGACATTGATTTGACGAGGTTTGAGTTGATTCCTGAATACCTTGCATGCCTGACGTATAAGCCCACCTGTGTCTATATGTCCTACTCCGACAAAATTGAAAAGGACAAGGTGACATCAAGGCGTTTCAGGATGGTGTATGTGTTCGACAGGATAATGGGCAAGGATGATCTGAACGTTATCTCCCAAACCATCACGGACAGCATCATCAGGGATACGGGAGAGCCAATGAAGGATGACTGTGGAAGGAGAGTAAGTCAGTATTTCAATGGGGTTTATGGCAATGAGGAGTGTTATGTCTCTTATTGTATTTATTCCAGGCTTGATTTCCCCGATAGTTTGCCTGAGGTTGAAGTTGTAATGCCGAAAAAACCAACCAAAGAAAAGAAACCTGAAGTGGAATTTGACTCTCAGCTGTTACACGATATGGGGACGATGGATTACGAGACCTTCATGCATTACTACTCCTGGAAATACCGTTACATCTACAAGACACAAAAGGATGAGTGGATTGGCGGGCTCTACCAGTTGACGGATGACAGTTACATTCAGCTCTGGTGGGTAAGGGAAAGGATAAAGGACGGACACCACAGAAGACGAACATTATCCAAATTCGCTTGCCTGAGAAGATTGATGGAACCCGATATCGACCAAGACACCCTGCTGTTCAATATGTTTGTGGACCTTCATCGTTTCATAGACAACAGCGACGGGATTATAACGATTGAGACGTTGAAGAGAAGGGTCAAGAGTGTTGTGAAGATGAGCCAGGAGGAGTTGGAGGATTATTGTGATTATGAGATTGGCTATTGGAAAGAACACCGGCCAAAGTTCATCTATCATCCCTCGGCATTTAATAAGACACAACGGATGACGGGGAAGATCACAACAGCCATCAGATACAGTGAAATCGATGGGAAGTATGATCAAACAAGGTCAGTGAAGGAAAATGCTGAGGCCCTTGATATCCCTGTCCGAAGCCTTTATCGGTATTGTGATGAAAGGGGCATTGAGAAAAATCCGGCAAAAGGAATGACTTATAAGCAGCAGAGAGAAGCCAACAAAGAGGCCAGAAATGACAAGAAAGCCAGGTTCATGTTGCTTTATGATCCAACGCTATCTCTCGGGAAAAACAGGGAAAAGATGATGAAGGAGGGGTTGAAACTGTCTAAAAATACTATCCGCGAATGGAGTAAGGGATATGTTAGCCATGGCCAACTGTTGCAACCCGAACCTCAAGCAACGATGGATAATGCTTTCAGTTGGGGATCTCAAAATACATATGAACCGACCTTTAATTCTGGCCAGACAGGAAATACAGATTTTGGAGTATATGATGACCAATGGAAAGACTGGTATTCGTATAATGGCATGAACTTATGATACAGACCGGCAGGATATTCCTCAAAGATATCCTGCCGAGTCTTTTTTCTTTTCCTCAAAATGCATGAGTAGTTATTTGATATAACTACTACTATTATAGCAGAATGGCAAAAATACACAGATTTTGAACACTTTTTGGGGGAAATCAAGACCCTATATATTATAGTAGAATGGCAAAAGCACACACTTTTTGACCAATTCCCAACCCCTATATATTATAGTAGAATGGCAGAAACACACACTTTTTGAACACCCCATTAAGTGATGTATAAAGCCAGTATCCCAAAGAACAAGGCAATAGATTTCGTCTTGTCACTATTCCCGACCTGGAGCAGCGGTACAACAGAGATACCACATGCAGCGGAATGGGCCTATACTCACAATCCTTTCGGCTGTGATCGGATGAAGTTTAAGTCACATAAATGATTCCCCTATACAACGACTGTCAGTACCACAAACGCAGGTGCTGGCGGTTTTTTTTGCTCCATGAATAGAAAAATCCCTCACGCCCATGATTGAGCATGAGGGAAATATCTGGATTATGTTGGAATCTAATTCCAGGAGCCATTTAGTACGAAACTGATCAGGGCCGTCACGTCATCAATGTCGATTCTGCCGTCGGGATAGCAATCGGCTGCTTCCATGTTGATGCTTGAGGAATCGCCATTCAACACATAGCTGATCAATGCGGTCACATCGTCAATATCCACAGTCTGGTCGCCGTTCACATCACCACGCAGGAAGGCACCACCCTTCTCGCTGAAGTAGCCCGGGTCGCTGGGGCCGCCGTCGATGTGGGCGTACTCGCCATCCTTGTGGTTGGGATCGTAACTCGTGCCCATGCTGCCCACCAGACTGGTGCAGTCCTGGAACATGCCCTCGGAATAAGCATCGGCTGGCAGGTTCCATCCGCTGCCGGCATAAATGGTGGTCAGATTGCTGCATCTATTGAACATGTACGGTATGAAACTGGCTCGGGCGGTGTTGAAACTGCTCAGGTCAAGGCTCGTCAAGGCAGTGCAGTCCTCGAACATGTCGCTCATGTCGCCCACATTGGCGGTGTTGAAACTGCTCAGGTCAATGCTCGTCAAGCCAGAGCAGCGAAGGAACATATTCTCCATATAAGCCACATTGGCAGTGTTGAATCCGCTCAGGTCAAGGCTCGTCAATCCGCTACAGCCAGAGAACATGCATTCCATGTCAGTCACGCTCGACGTGTTCAGGTAACTGAGGCCCGAGAAGCTTTGCAGATTTCTCATACCGAGGAACCAATATGCGGTTGATATGGGACGGGCGTCGGCAAACGACGGGTCAAAGACGACCTGTGTAGCCGGGTGAAGATTGTTTTCAAGG
>JAILFH010000050.1 GCA_024697645.1 Prevotella sp. | reverse complement strand
TGGGTTTTAAAATGCCAATACAAAATGTCGCGCTGTAAGTGCAAAAGCACTAATTATAGTTGAGTTTTGATATTTGATAGTTAAGAGTTGTGATTACCTCTTTACTGGCAAAATATTAAATCTTTTGCCCCTGTAGGGCGAATATTTGTTGTTCATCTATATACCCAGGGCGTTGCCCTGGGCTGTGTGCTTGCTGGGCTTTCAGCCCGCTTTTTGATTAGACTTGAGAGGCTCCGTATAGAGCGCCGTATATTTCCCGCGAAGCGGTATTTGATGGATTTCTACGCGAAGCGTATTCCTAGGCGGTCCCTTGGGCTTAGGCCGCTTTCCCGATAACGGGGAACGCTCAAATCTGTTGCAGCGATTATTGGATGGATTTCTAGCCCAAGGGCTATCCCAATGCCCAATCAATACAAATTTCCGTGTTTTCCGTTTATTTTCGTTTATTTCCGTTGTCTTATTCATCCCCTTGGGCTTAAGCCGCTTTCCTAATGGGAACGCTCAAATCTGGGAGAAGCCTATCAATATTAGGGTTGGAATGTGAAACCAGGTACCTCGATACCCAAAAACGCTACGACTTCCTCAGTTGGACCAGCAAGATCACAATCATCACCCATCCAGACTAAATCGGCCTTGAAAGAGACATTCGTTTCGTCTATCAGACGAACGTGACCAAGAACGCTGAAATACTCAAAGTCCTCATCTTCCTCATCTTCCATTACGCATGGTTCAATGAAATCGACTATGATATTTTCGAACTTCAACTTTTGCTTATCTGGCAATATGGACGCGACTTTAGTACATGCTGCTGTTGCCTGAGCATTCAGTTCACGGATTGACAACTCATTAAATTTCATAATGTCGGTTCTTTAATTAAACAATGTAACAAAGATAGAAAATATATTTATAAATCGCAAATTCTTGACTATAAAAATGAAATCAAAGAAAACTTTTGAACCTTGACGTTGACGTTAACCTTAAACCTTTGAACTCTTTAACTTTGTAAAGCAACCAATCTGTGAAATCACGAATAAATCGAAATAAAAAAATCTGAGAAAATCTGTGTAATCTGTGGTCGATATAAAGTTGAGAATTAAGAGTTCAGAGTTGAGAGTTATGATTACTCCTGAAACTTGAAACCTGAAACTTTGCGTCAGCAAGTAATCTGTGTCATCCGTGGTTAAAAACCTTTGAACCTTTTAAACCTTTGAACCTTTGAACTTTGAATTTTTGAACCTTTTAGAATCGGGCAATACGAAAAAGAGGACAATAATATGGAGAAAAAGATTTGTTTTTGAGAGCGATGTGAAAAATATTTCATATAAAATCGATATTTGATAAAAATATTGCACATATTTTTTGGAAATGAGCAGAAAAGTGATTACCTTTGCACAATAATTTGAAAATTGTGCAATGAAATCAATACCAAGTTTCAATTCTTATATTGAGAAAAGTATTATTGAAAACTGGGAGCGTGATGCTCTGACAGACTATAAAGGTGCAACATTACAGTTTCACGACGTAGCCCGCATCATTGAAAAACTCCACATTGTTTTCGAAGAAAGTGGTATCGAGAAAGGAGACAAGATTGCCCTGTGTGGACGTAACAGTTCGCACTGGGGTGTTGTGTTTCTGGCCACGCTTACTTACGGCGCCGTGGTGGTGCCCATCCTACATGAGTTTACACCTGATCAGGTGCATAATATAGTGAATCATTCCGAGGCGAAGTTGCTCTTTGTGGGCGACGTAGTGGCTAAGACGATTGATGCGGACGCGATGCCCGCTCTCGAGGCCATTATCTATCTGCCCGATCTCTCTCTTCTTGTTTCCCGCAGCGAGCGCATCACGTATGCCCGCGAGCATCTGAACCAGATGTACGGCGAGAAATACCCGAAGTATTTCAGAAAGGAACACGTACATTATTATGCGGATCAGCCCGAGGAACTCGCCATGATCAACTACACGAGCGGAACGACTGGGTTCTCGAAGGGAGTGATGCTCCCCTATCGTGCATTGTGGGGAAACCTTGACTTTGCGCTGACCCAACTCGGACCGAAGGTGAAGCAATACACGAACATGGTGTCGATTCTCCCGATGGCCCACATGTACGGTCTCGCCTTCGAGTTCATATTCCCCTTCTGTCACGGAATCCACAACTACTATCTGACCCGTCTGCCGAGTCCGTCGCTGATTGCTCAGGCCTACACTGAGATTCGCCCGTCGCTCGTGATTGCGGTGCCGATGATTGTGGAGAAGATTATCCGCAAGCGCGTGTTCCCGAAGATTCAGAACAACAGCGTACGTCTGTTGCTGATGATGCCCGTGGTGAACAAGAAGGTGAAGCAGATGATCTGCGAACAGGTCTACAATGCGTTTGGCGGACAGGCCTACGAGGTGATCATCGGTGGCGCCGCGCTGAACCAGGAGGTGGAAGAGTTCCTCAAGAGCATCGACTTCCCCTTCACCGTTGGATTCGGTGCTACGGAATGTGCTCCGCTCATCAGTTACCGCGACTACAAGGAGTTTGTGCCGAAATCGTGCGGTAAGGCCATCTACCATCAGGAGGTGAAGATCCTGAGCAGCGATCCCGAGAACATTCCAGGCGAAATTGTCACACGAGGCACCAACGTGATGCTGGGCTACTACAAGAATCCCGAGGCTACGGAGGAGACCCTCGACGCCGAAGGCTGGTACCACACGGGTGACCTTGGCCTGATGGATGCCGACGGAAACATCTTCATCAAGGGACGCTCTAAGAACATGCTGCTCGGCTCTAACGGACAGAACATCTATCCTGAGGAAATCGAGGACAAACTGAATTCAATGGCAATGGTCAGCGAATGTGTTGTCGTGCAGCACGGCGACCAACTCGTTGCACTCATCTATCCAGATATGGACGAGGCAAAGAACATGAATTTCTCTGCCGAGGATCTGGCTAATATCATGGAACAGAACCGACAGGAACTAAACAGCCAACTGCCTCCCTTCTGCAAGATCTCATCTGTGGTCTTGCGCGAGGAAGAGTTTGAGAAAACCCCGAAGAAGAGTATTAAACGCTACTTATACCAGAACTCAATATAAGAAAAATATATGAAATCAGTACCAAGTTTCAACGCGCTCATTGAAAAGAGCATTATCGACCACTGGGATTTAGACGCACTTACCGACTACAAAGGCGCTACCCTCCAATACCATGACGTGGCCCGAAAGATAGAGAAACTACATATCATGTTTGAGAACAGTGGAGTCGTGAAAGGCGACAAGATTGCCCTCTGCGGACGCAACTGCGCCAACTGGGCTGCCGCCTATCTGGCTACGCTCACCTACGGAGCCGTTGCCGTTCCGATTCTCCACGAGTTCACTCCCGATCAGGTTCATAACATCGTGAACCATAGCGACGCCAAACTGCTGTTTGTGGGCGATGTGGTGGCCAAGGGCATTGACCCGACGAAGATGCCCGGGCTGGAAGGAATCATCAATATTCCCGACTACTCGCTGCTGGTTTCGCGTACGGACAAACTGACGTTCGCCCGCGAGCACCTGAACGAGATGTTCGGCAAGAAGTTCCCGAAGTATTTCCGCAAGGAGCACGTGCACTACTATCACGAGGAGTCGCCCGACGAACTGGCGCTGATCAACTACACGAGCGGAACGACTGGTTTCTCGAAGGGTGTGATGATTCCCTATCGCGCACTGTGGTCGAACTATGACTTCGCAGGTGCTGTGATGGGAAAAGAAATCAAGACTGGCGACACGTCGATCTCGATACTGCCCCTCGCCCACATGTACGGCAATGCCTTTGAACTGACCTATGAGTTCATGATTGGTATGCACGTCTATTTCCTCAATCGCGTTCCTTCGCCAGCCATCATCGCTCAGGCCTTTGCCGACGTGAAGCCATCGATCATCATTGCGGTTCCGCTGATCATCGAGAAGATTATCAAGAAGAAGGTGCTGCCGAAGGTTCAGACCAACCGCATGCGTCTGCTTCAGAGCATGCCCGTAGTGAACCAGATGGTGAACGAGAAGATCTGCGAGCAGGTGGTGAATGCCTTCGGTGGTCGCTTCTATGAGATTATCATTGGTGGCGCTGCACTGAATCAGGAGGTAGAGCAGTTCCTGAAGCGCATCAAGTTCCCTTACACCGTGGGATATGGCGCAACGGAATGTGCACCGATTATCTGCTACGCTCCGTGGGACGACTTCGCTGCAGGTTCGTGCGGACGCGCGGCCAAGAACATGGAGGTGATTATCGACAGCCCCGACCCAGTGAACATTCCCGGCGAAATCCTTACGCGCGGTCTGAACGTGATGCTCGGCTACTACAAGAACGAGGAAGCAACGGCACAGACCATCGACAAGGACGGCTGGTATCACACTGGCGACCTCGGCCTGATGGACGCTGACGGCAACGTCTTCATCAAGGGTCGCTCGAAGAACATGCTGCTCGGCTCGAACGGACAGAACATCTATCCTGAGGAAATCGAGGACAAACTGAACTCGATGGCTCTGGTGGTTGAGAGCGTGGTGATTCAGCAGGGCGACAAACTCATCGGACTGGTCTATCCCGACTACGACGAGGCGAAGAACATGAACTTCAGTCAGGAGGACATTGAGAACGTGATGGAGCAGAACCGTCAGGAACTGAACCAGATTTTGCCCGCCTACAGTAAACTCTCGGCCATCAAACTCCATGAGGAGGAATTTGAGAAGACGCCAAAGAAGAGCATCAAGCGCTACCTCTATACGTAGAACTGAACTCTACACGTAGAACTGAACTCTATCCGTAGAACTGAACTCTATCCGTAGAACTGAACTCTATCTTTAGAACTAAATTCTATCTTTAGAACTGAATTCTATCCGTAGAACAGAATAGAAAAAGAAATTATAACTCTGACATGCTGGACTCCGCTATTTCAAGCATACAGAATCCAAAGATAAGACTTCTGCTGGCCCTTCAGCAGAAGTCTTCTGAACGTAAGAAGGCTGGTCTTTTCGTGGTGGAAGGCCGAAGAGAACTGATGCACTGCATACAGGCAGGCTACGAGGTTGATTCGGTTTTCTACTGCCCTACTCTGCTTTCCGAACAGGAACTGAACGGCGTGCTGGGAAATAGTCAGGCCCGACGGTTTACGGTTACACCTGAAATCTACGAAAAGATTGCCTATCGCGGAAGCACTGAAGGATTACTTGCAGAAATGAGGTCTAAGTCGCTACGACTCAGTGACTTACGGCTCACGGAGAATCCGCTGCTGATGATTGTGGAGCGAGTTGAGAAGCCAGGAAACTTAGGCGCAATCCTGCGTACGGCCGATGCTGCCCACGCTGATGCGGTGATCGTGTGCGACCCGCTGACTGACCTCTACAACCCCAACTTCATCAGATCGAGCATAGGCGCAGCGTTCTGCGTTCCCACTGTCGCTTGCACGTCAGAGGAATGCATCAAGTTTCTGAAAGAAAAAGGAATCAGAATCCTCACGGCTCAGTTGCAGGATTCAAAATTGTATTACGACACCGATATGTGCAAACCCACTGCCATCGTGATGGGAACAGAAGCAACTGGTCTGACCCAGCAATGGCGCGTGGCCGCCGATGCACATATCCGTATCCCGATGCTTGGGCAAATGGACTCATTGAATGTTTCAGTCAGTGCTGCGATACTACTCTATGAGGCCGTTCGCCAAAGACAAAGGGGCGTGAAGGATTAAGATAGTTTTTGGAAAAATTAATCCTCGTATAAGGCTGCAGCACGCACGCGACTGAGCGTTTCAGGTGCCATCTGCAGATAGTTTGCAATATAGACCAGCGGCGCACGCATGGAAACCTGCGGGAAGAGTTTGCAGAGTTTCTTGTAGCGGTCCTGAGCGGTCTCAAATCGCATCAGGTCGGCGTGAATCTGTGAGATGATGAGCGACTCCTCCAGAATCTTACGATACATCATCTGAATGTTCACATTGTGCAATGCGACGACCTCCAGATCGCTCTTCGGCATTGCGTAGACAATCGTCGGCTCAAGAGCCTCGACTTGCAGGCGAGTTGGTTCTTCCTTGAACAGGCTCTCAATGCACATGAAGATCGTGTGGTCTTCGCCCAGGTGTTCGGTTACCTCTTTCCCGTTCTTGTGATAAAACTGTCGGATGAGCCCATGATCAATATAATATATGTTCCGACATATATCCCCTTCCTTGAGAATCATTTCTCCCTTTGCGTATTTCAGAGGTACGAGAATGCTCTCAAGCGCACTCAATTCATCATGTGTCATCGTACTGTAGCGTCGCGCTAGTTCGCGGGCGATGTCACGTGGTGTATTCACTATCCCTTTCATTTTTCTATTCCACCTTTCTTTTTCGTGTTTGGTAAGTAGTTCGTATTGATTGTTTTTTGTAAAGATTAGTCAAGTTTCAGGACGGCGAGGAAGGCTTTCTGCGGCACTTCTACGTTGCCAATCTGCTTCATGCGCTTCTTGCCTCGCTTCTGTTTCTCAAGGAGTTTTCGCTTACGCGAGACATCACCGCCGTAGCATTTCGCAGTGACGTCCTTTCGCACCTGCTTGATGGTTTCGCGGGCGATGATCTTCGCGCCGATGGCAGCCTGAATCGCAATGTCGAACTGCTGGCGCGGGATAAGTTCCTTGAGTTTCTCGCACATACGACGGCCCAGGGTCACTGCATTGTCCTGATGGGTCAGGGTCGAGAGGGCGTCGACGGGTTCTCCGTTGAGGAGGATGTCGAGTTTGGCGAGTTTCGACGGGCGGAACGAGTCGATATGATAGTCGAACGACGCATAGCCCTTCGAGATGGACTTCAGTTTATCGTAGAAGTCGATGACGATTTCGCCGAGCGGAATGTAGAAGTGGAGTTCCACTCGATTGCCGCTCACAAACTCCTGCTTGATGAGTTCGCCGCGCTTGTCGAGACAGAGTTTCATGATGGGACCGATGAATCCCGTCGTGGTGATAATCGATGCGCGGATGTAGGGTTCCTCAATGTGGTCGATCATCGTCTGGTCGGGAAGGCCTGATGGGTTGTGGACCTCCTTCTCCTCGCCCTGCTTCGTGTAGACCATATACGACACGTTGGGAACGGTCGTGATGACGTCCATATTGAATTCGCGGTCGAGACGCTCCTGGACAATCTCCATGTGGAGCAGACCGAGGAAACCGCAACGGAAGCCGAATCCCAATGCCACAGAAGACTCAGGCTGGAAGGTGAGCGAGGCGTCGTTGAGTTGGAGTTTCTCAAGCGAAGTGCGGAGATTCTCATATTCCGTGGGGTCGATTGGATAGACACCCGCAAACACCATCGGCTTCACTTCCTGGAAGCCGGCAATCGCCTTTGTGCAAGGTCGGGCAACGTGGGTAATCGTATCGCCGACCTTCACCTCCTTCGCATCCTTGATGCCCGAGATGATGTAGCCCACCTCACCCGTGGAGAGTTCCTGTCGGGGAATCATGTCCATCTTCAGAACGCCCACCTCGTCGGCGTCGTATTCCATTCCGGTGTTGAAGAACTTCACCTTGTCGCCCTTGCGAATGGTTCCGTTTTCAATCTTGAAGTAGGCGATGATGCCGCGGAAGGAGTTGAACACAGAGTCGAAGATGAGAGCCTGAAGCGGTGCTTCCTTGTCGCCCTTGGGATGGGGAACGCGCTCGACGACAGCCTTCAGGATGTCCTCTACGCCCTCACCGGTCTTACCACTGGCGCGCAGAATCTCCTCGGGCTTGCAACCGAGCAGTTCGACGATTTCGTCTTCAACCTCATCGGGCATTGCCGAAGGCATATCGATTTTGTTGATCACGGGAATGATCTCCAGATCGTGCTCGATGGCCATATAGAGATTGGAAATGGTCTGAGCCTGAACGCCCTGAGTGGCGTCGACCACCAGCAGAGCACCCTCGCAAGCAGCAATGGAACGAGACACCTCGTAACTGAAGTCGACGTGTCCCGGAGTGTCGATAAGATTCAGGATGTACTTCCCGCGGCTGAGTCCCAAGTCGTCATTGCCTGCATAATCATATTCCATCTGTATCGCGTGGCTCTTGATCGTGATGCCGCGTTCCTTCTCCAAATCCATATCGTCGAGCATCTGCCCTTCGGTGATCTGGATGGTCTTCGTATATTCGAGAAGCCTATCGGCTATGGTCGATTTACCATGGTCGATATGGGCTATAATACAGAAATTTCTGATATGATTCATAAATATGCAGTGACTTTGATTTGCAAAGTTACGAAAAAGATAGCAAATTTCAACATTCAGATTGAATATTTTTTTGTAACTTTGCAGAAAATTAGTAGAAACGATGAGAAAATTATTTATTATTGCTATTTCAGTTCTTGCGCTGACGGGATGTCAGGGGAGTATGGATGATCGTGCGGAGAGGGAAGCGATGGAATATACGCAGAAGAACTGCCCTACTCCATTTATTAATAATATACGTACCGACAGCCTTACGTATGACCGCGCTACGCAGACTTTCACCTATTATAGTCTGCTGCAGGGTCCGATGGACGATTCTGTGGTTTTTGCGCCCCATAATGCTGAAATAAGGGAGGGTATGATCAAAGATACGAAGAATTCAGCCCAATTGCGGGCCTACAAGGATGCTGGTCTGTCATTCCGCTACGTCATCCGTTCTTCCAAGAATCCTGATGTGGTGCTGTTTGATACAACTATCGGGCCCAAGGAATACAGCAAATAAGTTGGCTGGACACGCTGAAAGTTGAACAGCGTGCAGGGGTGTGGAACCCTGTGAGAATTTCTCATCTGCGTAGTGAGGAATTTGAGAGAACTTTTTATTAGCATCCGCGTTAGCGTGGGATTTTGAGAACATTATTTCTTCTCATTCGAGTTGAGTGGAATTTAGAGGACACTTTTTCCTCTTATTCGTGTAGCGTGGAATTTGAGAACACTTTTTCCTCTCACCCTTGCAGCAGATATATAGGTCCGATTCCAACGACATAAAAAACAAGTGGATTGAAGCATGAGTTTCAATCCACTTTATTGATAATATATGTGCTCAACTAACTGAGTTCAGAATCCCATTTCGGTCAGGGCGCGTGCCAGTTGGTCAGGACAACTCGTCGCTTTGTTGCCGCAAAGAATTCCATTGAGGCGATTCTTCACCTCGCTGGCTTTCTGCCCATGAATGAGTTGACAGATGCCCTTCAGGTTTCCATTGCAGCCGCCAAAAAACTGAACGTCCTCAATACGGCCTTCATCATCGACCGTAATATCGATTAACTTGGAGCAAGTGCCTTGGGTCTGGTAAGTCAGATGTTGGGCCATAGATTTTATTCTTCTCCCTCCTCAGGCTTCATGTTCGTATAAACGGTCTGAACGTCGTCGAAGTCCTCCAGACGCTCCACCATCTTGTCGATCGTCTCGCGCTGCTCGGGCGTAACGTCCTTCAGGTCGTTAGGAATACGTGTGAACTCAGCACCAGTCACCTCGAATCCCTCTGACTCCAGATGCTTCTGAATCTCACCGAAACTTGTGGGAGCACCATAGATGGTGATTTCGCCTGCTTCCTCGTCCTCGTCGAACTCGTCCTCAACACCGAAGTCAATCAGATCGAGAATCAACTCGTCCATATCCAGACCGTCTTTCTTCTTGAAGGTGAAGACAGCCTTGTGGTCGAACAGGAACGAAAGCGAACCCTGTGTGCCGAGGTTGCCATTGAACTTGTTGAACACCGAACGAACGTCGCCCACGGTGCGGGTTGTGTTGTCGGTCAGGGTGTCAACGAAAATGGCGATTCCGTGAGGACCATATCCCTCGTAGGTCACTTCCTTGTAGTCGCTCTGGTCCTTGCCCATAGCGTTCTTGATAGCGCGCTCGATGTTGTCTTTCGGCATGTTCTCGCGCTTGGCGTTTGCGATGATAGCACGCAACGTAGGATTCATGTCGGGGTCAGGACCGCCAGCCTTTACGGCGATGGCAATCTGCTTACCAATCTTGGTGAATGTCTTGGCCATGTGGCCCCATCTCTTCAGTTTTGCTGCTTTACGATATTCAAATGCTCTTCCCATAATTATATTACTTTTTATTGATATTTCCGAATGATTATCTCAGTTCAGCACCAAGTTGCTTCTTGAGGTTTGTGATGATCTTCTGCATGATGGCGTCAATCTGCTTGTCGCCCATCGTCTTCTGCTCGTCCTGCAGGATGAAGTTCACGGCATAACTCTTCTTGCCCTCAGGCAGGTTCTTGCCTTCGTAGACGTCGAACAGTTCGACCTTCTTGAGCAACTTGCGCTCCGACTGAAGGGCAATCTGCTCAACCTGAGCAAACTCAATGTCCTTGTCGATAAGCAATGCGAGGTCGCGGCTCACAGCGGGGAACTTCGAAATCTCGCTATACTCTACCTTGTTCTTGCGGATGATCTTCATCAGCGTTGCCCAGGCGATGTCGGCATAGTAGACTTCGTTCTGCAGTCCGAACTCCTTCTGAAGTTTGCGGCTGATAATGCCCATCTCAGCGAGCACCTTACCGCCACGATTCTTCAGCGTGAGACCATTGGCGAAGATGGTGTTCTGACTCTTCTCGGCAACCACCATTCCCTGGGGAACACCGAGGCGGCCGAAGATGTTCTGAACATAGGCGTTCAGTTCGTAGAACGAAGAATCCTCGTTCTGGTGAATCCAACTGCCTTCAACATGCTTACCCGTTACCCAGAGGGCGAGATGCATCTCCTCAGAGTATTTCTTGATGGGGAGAATCTCCTCACCTTCCTGATTGCTCTTGAGGTCTCTATAGTGATAGCAGTTGCCGAACTCGAAGAAGCGCAGATTGGCAATCTTGCGGTTCACGTTGCGAACGATGCTCTCAAGACCACCGAACAGCAGCGACTGACGCATGACACCGAGATCGGCCGACAGCGGGTTCATCACCTTCACCGTAGTCTCGAGCGAATATGGCGACAACTCTGCGTTCTCGTAATAAGCGAGTTTGGTCAGCGAGTTGTTCAGAATCTCGTTGAAACCGCTACCCACCAACTGCTCGGCCACCAGATTCTGGAGTCTGTGGTCTTTGTCCTGTTCGCCGGCTACGGTGAGCGACGACTTCAGTTGTGTGGGAATCTCCACATTATTATATCCGTAGATTCTGAGAATATCCTCAACAACGTCGCAGGGGCGCTGAACGTCGACTCTGTAGGCGGGAACCTCGAGCAGCAGTCCGTCTTCACGATCCTCGAGAATCTTCATCTCGAGCGAAGTGACGATGCTCTTCACGGTGTCCTTGCCAATGTTCTTACCAATCAGTTGGAATGCGTAGTCGTACTTCAGGTCGACACGGGGATTCTCCATGGGCTCGGGATAGACGTCCTTGATCTGCATCGAGATCTTGCCACCAGCGAGTTCCTTGCAGAGAATGGCGGCCTGCTTCATCGCGTAGATGGTTCCGTTGGGGTCGATGCCGCGCTCGAAGCGATAACTAGAGTCGGTGGACAATCCGTGACGACGGGCTGACTTGCGAATCCATGTGGGATGGAAGTAGGCGGCCTCGAGCACAACGTTGCGTGTCGTCTCGTAAGTTCCGCTACCCTTACCGCCGAAGATACCAGCGATACACATCGGCTCCTCAGCGTTGCAGATTGACAGGTCGTGGCGACCCAGCGTGTGCTCCTCGCCGTCGAGGGTGACGAACTTCGTGCCTTCGGGCTGAGTGCGTACGACAATCTTATGACCAGTGACCATATCAGCGTCGAAGCAGTGCATCGGCTGACCATAGGCCATCATGATATAGTTCGTAATATCGACGATATTGTTGATGGGGCGCAGACCAATGGTCATGAGTTTCTGCTTCATCCAATCGGGACTTTCCTTCACGTCGCAATCGGTTACGCTCAGACAGACGTAGCGCTTGCAAGCCTCCTTGTTCTCAATCTCCACATCGATGGGCAGATCCTCGTTGTCGACGACGAATGCGTCGCACGAAGGACGATGGAGGCTGGTCTCGTAGCCATTCTGCTTCAACCAAGCGTAGAGGTCGCGTGCTACGCCCCAGTGGCTCAGTGCGTCGGAACGGTTAGCGGTGATGTCGACCTCGATGAGCCAGTCGCTCTCCAGGTGGTAGTATTCTGCAGCGGGTGTTCCCACAACAGCGTCCTCAGGCAGCACGATGATGCCAGCGTGAGAGGTGCCGATACCAATCTCGTCCTCAGCACAAATCATACCTAGACTCTCGTGACCACGCAGTTTGGCGCGCTTGATCTGGAACTCCTTATCGCCATCATAGAGCACGCAGCCCACATCAGCCACGATTACCTTCTGACCTGCAGCGACGTTAGGTGCTCCACAGACAATCTGCTGCGGCTGCTCCTTGCCCAGGTCGACGATCGTGAGATGAAGATGAGTGTCGGGAATGTCCTCGCACGTCAGCACCTGACCCACGAAGAGTCCCTTCAGACCACCTTTGATACTCTGTACTTCTTCGACACCACCAACTTCGAGGCCACCTGACGTAAGTGCGGTGGCAACTTCCTCTGCTGTCATGTCGAAGTCAACATATTCTTTCAGCCATTTATACGAAATATTCATATTTTTATAAGACTATTTTATCCTATTTGTAAAAATCTGTGCAAAATTACAAAATAATTGTGAGAATCGTGGCATCAACCTCGTTTTTTTTCAACTACCGACCCCACTATGGTATCAAAATAGAAGAATCGCCGTAACTCAAAAAGCGGAAATCGTGACTCAGCGCGTAGTCGTAGATGTTTCGCCAGTCGCCTTTCACGAATGCACTCACGAGCAGAAGCAGTGTGGACTGCGGCTGATGGAAGTTCGTGATGAGAATCTTCACAATCTTGTATTCGTAGCCTGGGGCGATGATGATCTGAGTGCTTGTCTGGAGCGATTTCAAATGGGTTCTGTTGAGCCAGTCGAGAATGGCCTGCAGAGCGTCCAGTGCGCTCCACGTGGGCGTTCCGTTCTCGTAGGGTTCCCATTGGTTCACGTGCAGTTGGTCGGCCGAGATGTTCTTGTTGGCAAGAATCTTTCCGCCGATGAAGTAGAGACTCTCAAGCGTTCTGACGCTCGTCGTACCTACGGCAATCGCCTTTGCTTCGTGGGCAATCAGCCGCTCGATGGTCTTTCGGTTGACGCAGATGAACTCACTGTGCATCTCGTGACCCTCAATGCGTTCGCTCTTGACAGGCTTGAAGGTTCCTGCTCCCACGTGAAGGGTGACTTCTTCGCGCTCGATTCCCTTTTCGTCGATATGGCGAAGAACGGCGTCGGTGAAATGAAGTCCTGCGGTAGGTGCGGCCACGCTGCCCTTGATGCGCGAATAGACCGTCTGATAGGTGGTCTTGTCGCTTTCCTGCGACTCGCGGTTCAGATAGGGAGGAATGGGCAATTCGCCTACAGCGTCGAGGATTTCGGCAAAGGAGAGTTGTAGTTGGGGAGAATTATTTGCCTGCTCCTTAGAATTCTTCTTTAATTCATCAGAGGCCTGCATCTGCTGTTCGTCGTTCCCCTCAACAGGAGCCCACGAGAGCCTTACGATTTGCGGGTCGTTTGGGTCGCGTGTGGCCGAAAGTTCGTAGTCGCCTACGGTTGTCTTTACGATTCGCTTCAGCGGACCTTCCTTCCACTTCTTCGCGTTTCCCACAAGACACTGCCACTCGCACGTAGAGCGCGTCTGAAACATCTGCTCATAGTCGGCAGGCAGATGGGGTTCAAGCAGGAATATCTCAATCAGGGCACCCGTCTCCTTGCGGAAATGCAGACGTGCCTGAATCACCCTCGTGTTGTTATAGACCATCAGTCCACCTGTGGGCAGATAGTCGGGTAAGTTGTAGAAAAAGTCGTCGGTTACGTTTCCTTGTCTGTAAACAAGCAACTTGCTGTGGTCGCGTTGCTTTACTGGAAATTTTGCAATTCGTTCGTCAGGAAGATTATAATTAAAGTCTTTGATTTCTATTTCTTTCGGATTCATACAATAAATCATATCGAATATTTACATACTATATCGAATGCCTCCCCAGATGATGATATAGGCGAGTTCGAGACTAATCACTAAAAATACGATGTTGATGTCGTCGTGACTATATCCGGTCGATGTGTAGTAGGACGAGACATAATTGAGTTTCGGGCTAATCCGCAAGTAGATCTTCCGGTAGATCATGTAGAACAGGAAGCCCACGATGACGCCCCAGATGATGCCGACCAAGATGTCGCTCGGATAGTGAACGCCCAGATAGAGGCGCGTCCAGCAGTTCAGCAACGACCAGATAATCAGTGCGTAGTTGAGGGGGTTGCTCCTGATGACGAGCGATAGGAACACTGCCAGCGACATCGTGTTTGCCGCGTGTGCGGAGAAGAAACTGAAGTTGCTCTCGCGATAGTTGTTCACAACGTCAATCGTGTATTTGATCAGTGGGTCGTTCGTCGGTCGTTCCCTTCCTACAAGCGGTTTCACAATGTAGTCGGCGATTCCGTCAGCAAGGAAGATGCAGCCAACGGCACACCCAATAATCAGGAAAATCTGACTCATGTTCTCATTGTTCTTGATCACGAGATAGATCAAGGCGATGTAGAGCGGAATCCACGTCAACCCCGAGGTGAACGTCATCGCCACTCCGTCAATGAATAGAGAGTCGCTTCCGTTGAAGAAACTCAATATCTGCTGGTCAATTTCCTGTAAAACTGATAAATCCACTTCTATCTTTACTTCTTATCGATGATCAATTCCGCTTCTGAACACTTTATGCTTTCTGCAGTCAATTGTCTTTATGAATGCTTGTTCTATCGGAAATTTGCTTTTGAACGCTTTATGCTATCAGCGATCAACATCGCTTATGAATACTCGATTCAACATCGCTTTTTGAACGCTTGTCCCATCAGCAATTAATTCCCTTGATGAGCGTTTGTCTTATCGTTTATCAACTTCGTTCGTGAACGCTTATATTTCCTCTATCGACTGCAGGGGAATCCATCCTTCACGTCCGTCGTCGAGCTTGATGCCGAGCCACTTGCTGATGGTCTTATCGGTGATGTTCACGCGTGTTCCCTCATGAATCACGAAGCCGTCCTTGCCGTTAGCGTCAGGTGTCTGTTTCACGTTGACCGAAGGCACTACCACTACTCCACCTCTGCGCTCTTCGTGGCTCTTCTTTTGCTGATAGGCAAACAAATTGCTGAAGGCAAAAAGCAATAAACAAAAGATTGCACCATAGAAGCCTATCTGTCTGAAGATGAGACGATTACCGAATAGATAGAAAAGCACGAGAACAAGCATCAGAATCACCGAGACAAGGGCAATCATTGCCCATCGGTCAACTGAGGTATAGTTCACCAGCGACCGATACCACGAGAAGAAGAACATCTCGCTTTCGGGGGTAATCTTGTCGATGGTCTTGCTACGTGCAAACTCCAGATTGAATCGAATGTCGTTGTCGCCTGGGTTGAGTTCCAGCGCCCGCTCGTAGGCCAGTATCGCCTGAGTGATATTGTCGGTTCTGAAATAGGCGTTGCCCAGATTGTAGTACAATGTTGCCGAAGGCTTCGTCTTCAGCAGTTGCTCATAGTCCTTGATGGCCTGCTGATAGTTGCCCTTCTTGTATTCCTCGTCGGCGTTCTGCTTGGTCAGCGCGAATGAGTTCATTGCGAATCCCAGCGTCATCAGTGCCACGAGAATCATTCTGGCCGACGAATAGCCGCTCTGCTTGTTCGCGTTTCCGGCCTTCTTCGTTTTCTTCATTGTCGATTCAATTTGTTCAATCGCAGTCATCGCTGCGCTAAATGTCTTGTTCATGTTGCCCGCTGGGTCACCGGGAGCATAACGCTCGAACTCGCATTCGTCGAGTGCACCGAGGAACTGGCTGATGGTCTGCTCGTCCACTTGCTTCTCCTTGAGGTTGTCGGCAATATTTTCTCGTGAAAGGTCGGCAACAGGCATATTCAGTTTGTCGCCCACGTAGCCCCAGAGTGCGCGCAGCACTTCGTCGTAGAAGGCTGATGCCTGACCCTGCTTCATCAACTGGCTGGCCTTGCGCAAACGCTTCGTAGCCACCTTGTTTGCCTTCTTGCCGCGCATCTTGCCCAAGTCGGCATTGTCGATGGCGCGCTTGCGGAACACAATCAGCAGCACGAGGAATGCGATGAGCGGTAGCAGCATGCTCACCCAGTAGGTGGTGCTTCCGAAGAACGAATCGCTCACTACACTGCTCTCGTCCTTTCCTGCCTTGATGCCTCTGATGTCCTTATCCTTGTTCTCAGCGTAGTCGGCAATTGTCGTGCCCTTGCCGTCGCCACGAGCCACATCGATGTTGAAGGCCTGTGTCTTTACGGTGCGATAGCCGTTGGCCGATGTGTCGTAGTAGACAAGTTCGATTGCGGGAATCGTGTATTTGCCCTGATTACGGGGAACAGCGAGGAAGTCGTAGACCATATTTCCCTCAACGCCGTTTGCCGTCAGTCGCGTCTTGTCGGTCACCTTTGCGTCGTAGGTGTCGAAGTCCTTCGGGAAGTTGATGGTCGGCTGCTTGATGAGTTTCAGATTACCATTTCCACCCACGACTACGCGAATCGAAATCGGTTCGCCAGCCTTCACGCTTGTCTTGTCGATCTGAGCCGAGATGTTCATCTTTCCTACGCCTCCGGAGAAGTTGTCGGGACGTGTGGGAAGTGGGTCAACCTGAATCGTCAGTCCCGGAGCCACGATGTCGCGCTTCACTTCCACATAGCCTGAGCCACCGTTGAAGAAAGCCTCGAACGGGTCAACTGAGCGGTTCTGCTGAACCACAATACCCTTGAACGTGATGCTCGGAATCTCCAGTTTGCCCGTCATCTGCGGATACATCACATACTGGCTCCAAGTCACGCAACGATAGGGCTTGCCGTTCACCTTCTCGATATGGAAACTCTTCTGTTGTGGCAGCGGAATCTCCTGTGTGTGGAATCCCGTCAGGTCGGGCATCTTACCATTCAACTGAGTCAGTTCCACAAGCGTATAGACCTTATACGTGAGCAGCACGGGTTCCTGTTCGTGAACGCGCTTCTTGTTGGCGCTCACCTTGATGAACAGGTCGTTACCCGATATTCTCGAACCTGCGGCTCTCATCTGCGGCTCCTGATCCTGATGCATTCCCGGTGCGCCGTTCTGCGGCTTAGCCGTTCCCGAGACCACAATCTTCGCGGGATTCGAGTGAATTGTCTTTCCGTCGACTACGGCCTGTGCGGCGGGAATATTGAATGTTCCGTTCTTCTGGGCGTAGAGCGTATAGGTATAGGTGACAGACGAAGACGATGTCGTGTGGCCGTTCACCATTCTGATGCTCGACTGCGACGACGTGTAGGGACCTGCTATGATCTCAGCGACGTCGGTAGAATGGATTCCCGATCGGAAGTCCTCGACGTTCTGAGTAGAGATGGTGTACGCGATACGAAAGTTCTCGCCTGCTGACACCTGCGACGGAGCCGAGACGGTCATCGTTTGTGCCCCAATGGGCAACACGGCGACGAAACAACAAATCACAGCCAGAAGCATGCTCTTTGCCAACTGCAGCCTCGCCACCTTATTTATATATGTGTCTGTGTCTATTTCTGTCATTTTCAATTTTCCTCGCTTGTTTTGTCTGTTTTGTTTTTTACCAGTTCTTCTGCAACTGACGGCGGTTCGGGTGCTGCATTGCCTTCTTCATGCGCTGCTGAGTGGCCTTCTCCTCCTGAACGGCAGCATTCAGCAGTTGCTCAGCGTTCTCCTTGCTCATCTGTTCCTGGGGCTGTCGCTTCTGCTCCTGCTTCTGCTGGTCTTGTTTCTGCTGGTCTTTCTTATCTTTCTGATCTTTGTCCTTATTGTCTTTGTTGTCGTTGCCGCCACCGTTCTGCTGTTGTTGCTTCTGCTGACGCTGACAGAGGGCCAGATTGTAGCGGGTCTCATTGTCGGTGGGATTGTTGCGCAGACTTTCCTTATACGCCTCAATCGCTTCTGCGTACATCTGATGACGCTGACAGATCCAACCGATATTATGATAAGCCATCGACTTGCGCTTCTTCGACGTCTGCAACTTGCCGGCGTTCTCGAACTGTACGATAGCGGCCGAGTCCTTCTGCTGCATCATCATCGCACAGCCCAGATTGTAGAGCGCCTGTGGATTGCGGCTGTTGGCCGAGAGAGCCTTCTTGTATTCCACCTCCGCCTTCGCATATTCCTCCTGATGATAGAGTTTGTTGCCCTGACGAATGTGCTGACGGTCGGCTTGTGCGAACGAGGTCAAACTGCAGCAGAGCATCACGATGATCATTGCGGCGGTCTTGGTCTTCTTTCCGAAGAGTGAGAACTTGCGTGTGAGTGGGTTCTTGCTCTCGAGAATGAGTGTCTCGATGATCAGGAGCAGCAGCACCAATATGCCAAACGCCTGGAACTGCTCGTCGTACTCGCTGTAGACCACACTGTCGGTTTCGCCTTTCTGCAGACGTACCAACTCGTCGTTCAGTTTCTCCTGAGCGTCGCTTGTGTTGTCGACATGAATATATTTTCCGCTTCCGGCCTGGGCCACTTGCTGACACATGTCCTCGTTGAGCGCCGTCATCACCACGTTGCCCTGAGCGTCGTGCATATAACCACCCTGACCATCGGGAATCGGACTTCCCTTCGTGTCGCCAACGCCAAGAATAAACACATTCATTCCGCTCTTCTTCGCAGCCTGAGCAGCCTCGAGCGCCCCACCCTCGTGGTCTTCACCATCGGTAATCAGGATAATGGCGCGGCCTATCTTCTCCTGCTGCGTGAAACTATTCGTGGCCATCGACAGAGCCCGGGCAATATCAGTTCCCTGCATGTCGATCAGCGATGGGTCGATGCTCTGCAGGAACATCTTCGCCGACACATAGTCGCTCGTGATGGGCAACTGCACGAACGCGTCGCCTGCAAACACGATGAGTCCAATCTTGTCGTTGGTGAAATGGTCCACCAGATTCTCTACAAGCATTTTGCTCTTCTGCAGTCGCGAAGGCACTACGTCCTGAGCCAACATTGAGTTACTGATGTCGAGACAGATGATGGTCTCAATTCCGTTGCGCTTCTCGCGCGAGATCTTTGTACCCATCTGCGGCCGTGCGAGCATCACGATGAGCAGGGCCAATGCAGCCTGCAGCAACCAGAACTTCACCGTGGGTCTGTATTTCGACACGTCGGGCATGAGTTCTTTCAGCAATGCTGGGTCGCCAAACTTGCGCAGTTTGCGTCGGCGCTGTCGCCAACCCCAGAAGCGAATCAACGCCAACAGGGGAATAATCAGCAGTAGCCAGAGATATATCGGGTTCTCAAATCTAAACATTCTATTTCAGTATCTTGTTCTATAAAAACATTTTCTTCTTCAATCAGTTCTCCAAATTGTGACGTTCCCGCCACCTTTATGGAATGCGTCGCAGCACCGTTGTGCGGAGCAGAATCTCGAGCAACAACAGCACGAAGGCCGCCAGTGCAAACGGCAGATAGGCCTCGTAGCGTTTCGAGAACTTCGTCACGCTCATCTTGCTTTTCTCCAGTTTGTCGATGTCGGCATAGATCTGCTTCAACTCGTTATTATTTGTGGCACGATAGAAATTGCCGTCGGTGGCGGCAGCAATGTCGGCCAGCGTCTGAGTATCGATTTCAACGGGAATGTTCACATACTGCACACCACCTGCCACAGGCATCGGATATGGAGCAGCCTTGTTGGTTCCCACGCCAACAGTATAGACACGAATGCCCAGACTCTTTGCAATCTGTGCACTCGTCATCGGCGAAAGATCGCCCATGTTGTTGGAACCGTCGGTGAGCAGAATCACCACCTTCGACTTTGCCTTCGAGTTCTTCAGACGCGAGACGGCGTTAGCGAGTCCCATACCCACAGCCGTTCCGTCGCTCATCAGTCCACGAGTGATGATGTCGGTACGAACGCCCTGCAGCAGATTCAGCAGCGAAGCGTGGTCTGTGGTCATCGGGCACTGCGTGAATGCCTCACCCGCAAAGATGGTCAGACCGATGTTGTCGTTCGGTCGTCCGGATATGAACTCAGCAGCCACATTCTTTGCTGCCTCCATTCGGTTAGGTTTCAGGTCCTCAGCGAGCATCGACGTCGAGACGTCCATAGCCAGCATGATGTCGATACCCTCAGTGTTGCGCTGATTCCATGAATTGTGGGTTTGCGGGCGAGCCAATACCATGACCAACAGCACGAATGTAGCCAGTCGGAGCAGCATCGGCAGATGGAGCAACCTCATGCGTAGGCTCTTGGGAGCCTTCAGATAGGCATAGGTGTCGCTCATCTGTATGGTGGGCTCGCTCTTTTTCCTGTATGCGAAATACCATATTAAATAAGGTATAAGCAACAGTAGTAGCAGAAAGTATTCTTTATTTGCAAATTCCACGTCTATATTTTCTTTTTACAGATTCTATTTTTATTGTAGTCGGCTCGAGCGATTTACTTGTCGAACAATCGCAGTTGGCTCAAACCGTATCATTTCTTTTTTGCCGAATAGGGCATTTTCTTTTCAGAGATATCATTTGGCTCTTGCCTCATTTGACCATTTAATGTTTGTCGCATTTAGCCTTTGCCGCAATTGACTCTTGCCTCATTTGGTTCTAGCCTCATTGGACTTCAGCATATCAGCCTTTCTTTCACTACAGCAACTGAACTACGCTGTAGATTACATAGACCAGCAGCGCGGTAGCAACGACACCAATCGTCCAGAGCAGCGCCTTGATGGTCAGTCGGTTCTTGCGAGTACGCTTGTCGCCCTCTGTGAGTTGCGGAACGATGCGTTCCTCTGTGGGCTGTCCCTCCAACTTGGTTTGGTCGATGAAGTTGATGGCATTCACGAGGTTCATGTCGTTCTCGCCCATCAGTGTTGAATACTTTGCAAACTTCACAAGGTCGGCGGTCTCGAAGAGGTCCTTCAGTTCGCTGATCATTGTCTTGTCGCCCGACTGCTGCAGGTTGTAGATAATCTCTGGAGTTGTCATCTCCATTGCGTTGAATCCGAAACGTTCCCTGATATATTCGCGCAACGTATCGGTCAGACGAGTGTAGTATTCCTTCTGGTCCTCAGAAGCGGTCATATGCTCGGCCTTAATCTGGTCGATGGCCTTCATGGCGCGCTGGTGAGGCAGTATCTTCTTGATGATTCTGATGCTGGTGATGATGGGCTTGTTAGCCTTCAGACGATGATAGAGCCAGAGTGCCAGCAGAATGAGAGCAACAAACAGAAGGCTCAACAGGAATGGCGTGCGCCACTCGCTCCAGAGGAACGGGTTGTTCTGAACGTCTTTCGGTGGGAAGAATTGGTTGGGATGAACCGTATCCACATCTACCGTAATCACCTTCAGCGCCAGTTGATTACCCTTGAACGTCTTGCCGCCCACCTTCACCTCAACGGGGGGAATCGGATAGAGATTCTCGTCGAAACTCGTGATGGTCAGTCTGCGCTTTATGGTCGTTTTGCCGCCATCAGCACTTACTGTGTCGCCGTCTATGGCCAACAGTTCTACACCTGGCACCAGATAGGTTTGCGGCTTCCACTGAGGGAATACGATTTTAGCACCCTCGTCTGCCGTTACGCCCACTGTGATATGGGCCTGCTGGCCGATGAAGATGCCGTTAATTGAGTCAAGGGTTTGCTCCACCTGAACCGTCTGCGCATTTGCCTCAGTCAGCATCAAGGTCAGAAAACCGATTATGAATCCTATCTTTCTCAACATTTCGTCATTCAACTTACAATTCGTTTCCTCCTCTTCTTAACCTCTCTGTTTGAAGAGCACCATGAGTGCCTTCACGTAGTTCTCGTTTGTCGCAACCGATGTCCAGTCTACATTCGTCTTGGCAAACACCTCGCGCAACAGCGCCTGACGCTCCATAAAGTAGCGCGTGTGAGCAAGTCGGAGTTTCTTCGAACTGGTGTCGATCACCATCTCGTGACCCGTCTCAGCGTCGCGTACCTTCATCAGACCAATGTCGGGTAGCGTCTTCGCACGTGGGTCATACACCTGGATTGCAACGATGTCGTGCTTGCGATTGCCGATAACCAATGCGTGCTCCAGTTTCTCACCCCTGCCGTCGATGTCGGGTTGCTCGTAGAAGTCGCTCAGCATGAACGCCGTACAGCGACGCTTCATCACCTGTGACAGAAACTCCACAGCCTGACTCACGTTAGTGCGGCGACTTTCTGACTTGAAGTCGAGCATCTCGCGAATGATGTAGAGAATGTGCTTGCGACCTTTCTTCGGAGGAATATATTTTTCAATTCGGTCAGAGAAGAACACCACACCAATCTTATCGTTGTTCTGTATGGCGGAGAACGCCAGCGTTGCTGCAATCTCCGTCACCATATCGCGCTTCATCTGGTGAGTTGTTCCGAAATCAAGCGAGCCGCTCACGTCGACCATCAGCATCACCGTCAGTTCACGCTCCTCTTCGAACACCTTCACGTAGGGTCGGTGGAAGCGGGCGGTGACATTCCAGTCGATGTCGCGCACATCGTCGCCAAACTGATATTCTCTCACCTCCGAGAACGCCATGCCCCTACCCTTGAAGGCAGAGTGATACTGGCCTGCGAAGATGTTCGAACTCAGTCCGCGAGTCTTGATCTCAATCTTCCTGACTTTCTTTATTAATTCTTGAGTCTCCAATGTCTTAGTCGTTTTTGAACCCTATTTCTTAGGGAACTTCAACCTTATTGATGATCTTCGATACGATTTCCTCACTGGTGATGTTGCTTGCCTCTGCCTCATAACTCAGACCGATGCGGTGACGCATCACGTCGTGGGCAACGGCTCTCACGTCCTCAGGCACCACGTAGCCACGACGCTTGATGAATGCGTAAGCACGTGCAGCCTTCGCGAGGTTGATGCTCGCACGGGGTGAACCACCGAACGTAATCATGTCCTTCACCTCTGGCAGACCGTAGCGGTCGGGATAGCGGGTTGCAAACACGATGTCGGCAATGTATTGCTCAATCTTCTCGTCGATATATACGTCACCAACGACCTTGCGAGCACGAAGAATCTCTTCGGCTGTGGTCACAGGACGTACCTCGGGCAGAGCACCTGCGAGGTTCTCACGAATGATGAGTTTCTCCTCCTCCAGCGTCGGATAGTCGATGACTACCTTCAGCATGAAACGGTCAACCTGTGCCTCAGGAAGTTGGTAGGTACCTTCCTGCTCGATGGGATTCTGAGTGGCCATCACGAGGAACGGGTTTGGCAACGCGAATGTCTTCTCACCAATTGTCACCTGATGTTCCTGCATTGCCTCAAGCAGTGCACTCTGCACCTTCGCTGGAGCACGGTTGATTTCGTCGGCGAGCACGAAATTGGCAAACACCGGTCCGCGTTTCACTTGGAAGTTCTCATCCTTTTGTGAATAAATCATTGTACCGATCACATCAGCCGGCAGCAAGTCCGGCGTAAACTGGATTCGGCTATAGTCTGCATCGATAAGTTGTGCCAATGTCTTGATGGCCAGTGTCTTGGCAAGGCCAGGGACACCCTCAAGAAGGATGTGGCCGTCGCTCAGTAAGCCTATCAGCAACGAGTCAACAAGATGACGCTGACCCACAATTACGCGGTTCATTCCCGTAACCAGATTGGTCACGAACCCGCTTTCCTGTTCAATCCGTATGTTCAACTCACGGATATCAATAGATTCTGCCATAGTTTTTTCTCAAATATAGTTTGTTATTTTCAAATTTAGTGCAAAAGTACAACAAACTTCAGAGAGTGGCGAATCTTCCTACCTAAATAATATTAAAAAAGTTTCTCAAATCAAAAAAACAACTGACTTTGTCAAGTTCAATCGGCATTAATATTTAGTTCTATCGCTCTTCGAGTTCGTTTAAAAGTATTCTAAAAATAAAAGAAATAGCCTTTTTATTTTCAATTCATTGAATAGATAAGTAAGATTTCTAATCTTTTGAATTGATAAATAAATGTCTAATATTTTGGATTGGTAAGTAAATTTCTAATCGGACACCCTGCTGTTTTCACCACATGTTACTTTGTTATTTTGTTACCTTGGAAAATTACTTCTGAAAGTAGTAACACTTGCACAAATTTGCGCTCGTACCATTTGTCAGAATATTTCAAAAACAGAGTATATTTAAGAGAAAAAACTGGCTGAAAATTCGGGAAAATAATTGTCAAAAAAGGCGAAAAAACTCCAGATTTTGACTTCAAAAATCGCCCATTTCATCGGAAGTCGGTAATATTTCTTTACAAAATATTGGCTTAAAATTGCCAGTCTTTCATGACAAATTTAAGGAAAAAATGTGTAAATATTTTTCTTAAAATGCAAATTGCAAACAACATAATCACGATTGCAAATTGCCAAATCACATACAGGATTTTTTTTAACGAGCGCAATTTTTCCCTCGTTGAATCTATCTGCATAGAACTTCAGCAGGGGTCGGTCATATTTACAGACAAGGATGCTAACCACTGCCCTGATTCGGGGCCCTGGTTTCTGGTCGTTGTTATTAATGAGTTGAACCACATACCTGAATTAGGTATCTGCTTTCTGTGTCCATCCCCCCGACGGTGAACGAATTGTTCACCGTCTCCAGATTCGAATACGTCGGCTTAGTCTACGTTTTTGCCTTGCGTATGAACAAGCGCAATTTTGAGCCTTCGTTTTTTGTCAACCAGTTCAGGAAAGTGGGCGTCAACTATGTCAGGAAATAATGGAATCAATGTTGGAGTAATCAGGAAAGACAGTGGAACTTCATTTTGTGACATGTGACATGTGACATGTGACATTAAGGTTTTTCGACTGTCTTTTACTATTTTTGTTGACAGTTTTATGCCTTCTTCCTGAAAAGGTTGACAGTCAATTTCCTGTACAGGTTGACAGTGTTCCTGCAAAGGTTGACATGTTGTATTCAAAGGTGTTGTTTAAAATTGTAACTATTTGGGTGGTAGAAATGAAAGATTGTAATATTATAAATTTTATATTATATTATAATTATATTATAATATAATATAACTCATAGGAAGCAAGCGTGTTTTAGGGGTGCAAAAAGCTTAATGTCACATGTCACATGTCACACTTTTGCATCCGTTAACAATTCGTCTGCCAAAATTTACACAAATTCACACTTTAATGCGCTCCAAACTATTGCATAGGTTATAAATTTTTAGTAACTTTGCGAAGTCAAAGGGACAGGGTGCAAGGAGCCTGGCGCAAGGGATTAGTCCTGCAGGCACTCGACGCGAAGGGACGCCTTCAACCGAGTAACGCTCAGCACACGGGGACGCTTGTGATGCTCAGCAAATTTCCTTCCTCGCTCCACGCTACTCGCCCCTCGACAAATTACTAACTTTAATTACTAACTAAATTAATTACTAACCCAAGCCAAACCCACAGCCTCTTTTCAGAGGACAACTCCCTTCCCTTGAGGGAGGGGATGGGGGTAGGCTTCTTAAAAACTTTATCAGTACTATGGCAGTTAAGTATAAGCTTTATCAGGACAACCGCACGACTTCTACCCACAAGGGTATGTGGTATGCTCGTGCACTCGTCAGCGGCATCAAGGACACGAAGACGCTCGCCGACCAGATCCAGCAGAACGTGTCAGTGAAGAAGTCTGACGTGCTCGCCGTGCTCGATGAGCTCGTCGTTGTGATGAGCCTCTGGCTCGGTGAAGGCTACCGCATCAAGCTCGACGGCTTCGGCTCGTTCAAGGTGGGCCTCAAGACCAAGCCGGCAGAGACCGCCCGTGAGTTCACTGCAGCCAAGCATGTGGTCGGTTCGCGCATCAACTTCCAGCCCGAGACTCACTGGACCAGTGCCAGCGGCGGCGTTCGCAACCGTGTCTTCCTCGATGGAATCACCTGTGAGGAGACGCAGGAGAATGCGGTGGAGTAAGAGCCCCACCCCTGACCCCTCCCCCGTAGGGAGGGGAAAGGGGCCCCACCCCCAGCCCTCCCCAGTAGGGAGGGGGTAGCTAGGATGACTCAGCAGGAAATGCCAGAGGACAGGCTCCCTCCCTGAAGGTCTAGGAAAGACGAAGATTGATAATCTTTGACGACGCCTAAGGGTGCAGTTCTCGGCTCCTGCAAGACTGGCGAAGCCCAAGTCGAAGCAGAAGACGCTAAGAACAAAGGGGCCGAGGGCGGGGGGAGAGGCCCCTCTAGAGCGCAATGCTCCATAGGTCAGGGAGCATTGCTCTCTACCTTAGAGAAGCATCCTTTCGACTATCGAAAGGCATCCTCTATAGGGGTATAAACACGTGCTTTATATAGGTATAAACACGTGCTCTCTAAGGTCGAAAGGCGTACTCTATTGGTAAATAATCTTTACATATTTTGAGGAACGAGAAAGGAGGAAGGAGGAACGAGATTTGAGCGGTCCCCGTTAATCGGGGAAGCGGCCTAAGCCCAAAGGGATTCAAAAGACAACCATAACAACAGATGACAAATTAATAGATTCCGAAAATGGACGAAAAAAAAACGAAACGAAAGGATGGCCTGAAAGGCTTGGCGTCAGTTCTGCTCCGAACGACAAACGAGTTTGCCTTCGCAGCCAACTGCCAGCCACCTGTTTCAAAGAAACATCTCATCCTTTCTAATCCGAAAATCGTGGCTGCGATTTACCAAAGTAACAAGGTAACAAGGTAAAAAAGTAACAAGAACAAAACTTGAAACCTGAAACTTGAAACCTGAAACTTTGCGTCAGCAAGTAATCTGTGAAATCGAAAAATCTGTGTTCATCTGTGTAATCTGTGGGCAAAAGATCAGCAGGCAAAGCAAATCTCTCTCCACTCTCCACTCTCCTCTATTTACTTAAAACTTAAAACTTGAAACTTGAAACTTATATTTCTATGAAAATGGACAAGAAGGAATTTTGGAAATACATCATACAAACGGTTATCGCGATTCTAACGGCGATCGGAACCACGCTCGGAGTCACGTCGTGTTTGGCGTGACGCCGTATGGAGGCGTAGCAGTGGAACCATTCTTAACTAATCTGAACCGCTCTGAACTATTCTGAACAGAGCGTAACTGAAGCCCCTTCGGCTTACGCCGCTTCCCCAACGGGGAATGCTCAAAGGTTCAGAATGGTTCGCTACCACGGCGGCCTGAAGGGCCAATGAGATCTTAGCCCAGGGCATCGCCCTGGGTTTTAAAATGCCAATACAAAATGTCGCGCTGTAAGTGCAAAAGCACT
>JAILFH010000030.1 GCA_024697645.1 Prevotella sp. | reverse complement strand
AAGTTGTTATACTATTTGTTTTAATTCGTTCAACACTACCACTCTCGGGCCTTCATAGAGCCGTTTCCGGCTAGCAGACACGAAAAGCGGATGCAAAGGTACAGCAATTTTTCGAATCTGCCAAATTTTTCTGCGAATTTTTAGAATAAGGAATGCAAATTGCATCTCAACTGGCTCTGTCCTACATATCGGAATTGCCGAGAATAATGTTGACTAACTCTGTCACATCGGCAACATCAACCTTGCCGTCTTCATTCAGGTCACCACGCAAAGTCGTCTTGTTGATAGAGACACCGAACGTGCTTTCCGCCGGGTCGTATTCCTGCTTGTCAACATTCGAGAACACTTGCGAGTAGAAGCGACCTTGATAGTTACCCACAGCAGCATCGGCAGCCGCCGTCACCTGCATGGTAAAAATAGCACCTTCGCTGCCTTGGATAGCCGTGTTTCGTCCTGAATAGATCAATACCTTGTAAGCATTATTGCCCTTGGCCTCTATCTCCAAAACGTGTCGTGTCAGTCGCCCCGTGTTGGCTGTTACCAGCAATTCGCCATCCTCGTCTTCATCGATGCAAACACCTTCTGGCAGTTGCATCCAGAACTCCAACATGATATAGCTGTCATCGGGATTCTGCAGTTCTACGGGGATGGTCATTGTCTGGCCGGGAGCTATCGTGAAATCAGTTACATGTAAACCATCGGCAGCCGAGACACGAAGGGCATTGCCCGCAAAAGCGAGCAACGCACATAGGATTATCGATTTCGTTGTTTTCATTTCACCACGACTTTTTTACCGTTTACAATATACACGCCCTTTGGGCTTGTTCCAAGTTCCATGTTTCGAGTTTCTAGTTTGCGTCCACTCAGATCATAGATACTCTCCCTTCCCTTCAAGGAGGGGTCGGGGGTAGACTCTATTCCTGTCGTTCCATTATATGTGACATCCGCTAAGAATCTTGCCTCGCGGTCTGCATCGACGAACATCACATCTTTCACCGTGATGTTTCCTTCACAGCCGAGGAATGTAAGCAGGCAGTCATTCGTGGTAAACGAACGGTTTCTCGTCGAATAGGCCAGCACAGCATATCGGTTCTCACCAATGGGACTCCACGCAACAACATGAGCATTATCAGTCGTGACGTCCGTCAAAGAACCATCACTAATCTCAACAACCATCTGAGCTAAGATAAACTCATCAGGATTCTCAACGCCCAGCATCAATCCGCCGTTTTCATTTCTTTTAAGCGTCAGAGCACCCTCATCGAGTTTCTCTGTCTGGAGAGTTCCCTCCCTACGGGGAAGGGCGGAGGATGGGGCTTGTCCCCCCTGCGCCATCACCAATGATACTAGTTCCACAAGATCCATACCGTTCACCTTGCCATCACTTGTCAGGTCGGCTGCAGCAAATACAAAGGAGTTCGACGGTCGCTCCATGATGTAGTCAACCATCTCTACGATGTCCATTCCGTTGATACGGCCGTCGCCGTTCGCATCGCCCATCACCACATCCATCACGGTGATATCAAACGTAAAGTCGCTCTGCGTGAGTTCGTTCCTGTCGACATCCGACATGATAATATTTCTCACCGTCGCAGTGTAGGTTCCGGCAGCCACACCCTCTGCACAGACGAGGTTCATGTTGAACAGCTCACCCTCGTTGCCCTTGAACGCATTGTTCTTCGAGGAGTAGCAGAGGAAGTGATACAACCCCTCGCTGTTTCTGTTCACCTCTATGACATGCTTGTTCTCGCGTTCGCTGCTGATGGTAACAATTGGATATCCGTCCTCATCCTCCTCAATTGAGATGCCTTCCGGCAACTGCATGTAGAACTCCGTCATGATAATCTCATCCTCATTCGTCATGCCAAAACTTAAAGTCGAGCTATTGCCTGTGAGGATAGTGGGAGACGTGGCAGATAGAGAGTTCGTCGAAGGCTGGGGAATATCACCATCGGAATAGATCATATTAACAGTTACTATTGGTCCTTCTTTGTCCAAAATATACTTTTTCGTTATCGAGTTATAGGTGTAAGTGTTAATCTGCAAATCCACCGTACACGTGCCATAGCCAATCACATCGGGAATCCACTCTGCCTGAAGGGATCTCTTTTCTCCTGCTGCTAATAATCCTTCTGAAGTTTTACCTGATCCCACTCTCGAATAATTAATGCAGTTAACAGGAAAAGCAATCTGGAACGATCCGTTTGGTAGACTTATCACATTGAATGACAAACCTACATATATATCCTCGTCACTTAAATTCTCTACATACAAACCAGTTGGGAACTGAATATCACCAAAGACGTCTTCTATACCCTCAGTAATATTAATAGTAGAACCATCCTCTATACAATTACCCCCTTCGTCGACAAATTGCACAACTCCATTAATATCTGGATTTCCAATACTGAAAAGTTCAACACAATCAATACAGAGGAAGGGATTAGACCCAGAACCACCTGACGATTCAAACCCTAATTCTATGCTGGTTTCTCCATCTGCCTCAAAGAGAATCGTGTGCAACGTCCACTCTTGGTCATTAAAGCCCGTCTCATCAGCCCATACATCGCTACCGCAGGTAACCTTCGAGAGGTTCGTACCGTTCGAGGCAGTGGGGTTGATGTTGATGGCCCAATACTCCAGACGATACTTCGCCTTAGGCAAATTGACAGTCTGCTTGAAAACAGCACGACCGCCCCAACCAGCACGGTAATAGGCGAAGCCTACATTATTATCACCACTGGCAACAGCGGGACGGGCAGGGACTTGCAGATAGGTGCTACCATCATCGGCTATGGGAATTGCTTGGTCCTGAAGATCATAGGGAATAGTTCCGAAATACACCCACTCACATTTTGGGAAAGTCTGGTTGGTCTCAAGAGTCCAACCCTGCACCTGTCCGATGAAACCGTTGGTGGCCTCGAGCTTACGTCCATCGGGACGGCTCTGACCGCTCGTCGACTTCGGCTTGGCATAAACTGAGTTATCCTCAGCAATGTAAGCCCAGCTGCGATCGCTCAAAGAGGTCGTAGTGCTGACGATGTTCTTCATAGAGCCATCAGACAGCCATGTCAAATCCTCATCAAAACCAGCATTAACTAAAAAAGGACTTGTAACTTCGCTATTTTCTACTATCGTCTTAAAATCCTTCCAATAGTTGGCTGTTTCATATTTAGCCTTACAATCAGCAGGAACATAGAGGGTGGCATTGGCGCGATTAGGAAACACATTTTCTGTGATGGCTAATGGTTCTGTCCATTTCACTATCACTGATGTCAAATCGGTCGTTGTATCAGTACCAAGTCCAAAAGCATTATCCCCAATGCTAGTCACGTTCGAGGGAATGGTGACAGTTTTTAATAATGAGCATCCAGCAAAGGCATCAGCGCCTATCTTCGTTACACTATTTCCAACAGTCAACACGGCAAGATTTGTGCAGTTGGCGAATGCACCATTGCCAATTTCCGTAACATTACCAGGAATGACCATCCTGGAAATTGGAGTACAAGAAAAAGCGTTTGTGCCAATAATAATCAGTGATGGAGAGAGAGTTACACTACCCAATCCTGAACACCCATTGAATGCACCATCGCCAATTTCTGTAACATTATCAGGAATGACAATTTTGGTAATTGAAGTACTTGTAAATGCGTTTGAACCAATTACTTCAACGTTTGAAGGAATGACGACCGAAGCCAATCCTGTACACCCATTAAAAGCGTTATTAGCAATACTCGTTAAACTAGTAAAGTATTGCAATTCATTAAATGACGTGATAGTTGTATTTCCCCTAAAAACATCTCCCAAATCTGTTACGGCTGCTGCCTCAACTTCGCTCAACTCACTATCGCCATTGGTGTCCCAATTATTAACACAGAGAGCCTCAACATTTGAATCAACAAAGGGAAAATAAGATTTAATCGTTTTAAAAGTGCTCCAAGGTGTAACGGATTTATAAGCATCTATGGCAGATATTGGTACATGGAGGGTTGCATAGTTAACATATGAATCTTCAAAAGCATTAGTTGATGTAGAAGGAACGGCTTCTGCATAACAATATACGTGTTCAATGTTTGAACATAAAGCAAAAGCACGAGAAGCAATTGACTTAATTCCATTCCCAACGATTAACTTACTAATATTATTGCATCCTTCAAAAGCAGAATCATAGATATATTTTACACTCGAAGGAATCGTAACTGAGGTTAGGCCACTGCAATCTCTAAATGCATTATTACCAATACTCGTCACGCTTGATGGAATAGAAAGAGAGATGAGATTACTACAGCCAGAGAATACATAATTGCCGATACTTGTCAAACTAGATGGAATAGAAAGAGAGATTA
>JAILFH010000029.1 GCA_024697645.1 Prevotella sp. | reverse complement strand
TTAATATTAAAAGAGGTAATTGAGAAACTGAGAATCAGGACCGAAGCCCCGTAAATACAAGGAGTAAGTCTCTCTTAGACCTCATTATCTGATTACATTGCAAAGATAGTGATTATTTACGCAATCTATATGCAAAGTTGCAAATAATTAATGAAAAAAAACTAAAAAGCGCATGTTTCGATTCACAAGTGCACTCAAAATGCTCTTTTTTCCCAAAGTCTTTACAAATGAAATAAAGTTTTCATTAGACAATCTCATAGATTATAAATAATTTATTATCTTTGCAACCGAAATTAATTATCAACTAAATCCTTACAATTATGAAAAGAATTATCAGCTATTTAGCTTTTGTTGCCGTGATGATTTTAGCCTTCACAGCCTGTTCCAAAAAGGAGGAAGGCACGACAAACAATTTCCGCATCAAACGTGGTACTAATGTGAGCCACTGGCTGTCGCAGAACAACGAAGATCGTGGCGAGGCCCGTCGTTTGCATATCCAGGAAGATGACTTCGCACGTCTGGATTCACTCGGCTTTGACTTCGTGCGCCTACCGATTGACGAGGTACAGTTCTGGGACGAAGAGGGCAACAAACTGCCCGAGGCATGGGAATTGATGACTAATGCCATCAATTGGGCCGAGAAGCATCATCTGCGCACTATCGTCGACCTGCACATCATCCGCTCCCACTATTTCAATGCCGTCAACGAAGGAGGCGGTGATGCCAATACGCTGTTCACCTCTGAGAAGGCACAGCAAGACCTCATCAACATGTGGTATCAACTGTCAGACGTGCTGAAAGGATACAGCGTCGACTCCGTGGCTTACGAGTTCATGAACGAGCCCGTGGCTGAAGACCATGAACAATGGAACCAACTCATTGCCAAGGTTCACAAGGCCCTGCGCGAGCGTGAGCCGCAGCGTACCCTCGTCATTGGCTCAAATATGTGGCAGAGTTACGGAACCATCAAGTATCTGAAGGTGCCCGAGAACGACAAGAACATCATCCTCTCGTTCCACTATTACAACCCGATGATTCTGACCCATTACGGTGCATGGTGGACGCCCATCGGCAAATATACCGGCAAAGTGAACTATCCTGGTGTGCTCGTTTCGAAGGAAGACTATGAGGCTGCCAGCGACTCCGTCAAGGCGGTTATCGATGAAAACAAATTCACCACGGAAGAGTGGAATATCGACAAGATTCGTGCCGACTTCAAGGATGCCATTGAGGCTGCCAAAAAGTATAACCTTCAACTGTTCTGCGGTGAGTGGGGCGTATATGAGCCTGTTGACCGCGAACTGGCCTACAAATGGACAAAGGACATGCTGACTGTCTTTGACGAGTTCAACATTGCCTGGACTACATGGTGCTACGATGCCGACTTCGGATTCTGGGATCAGAAGAAGCACGATTTCAAGGACAAGGGGCTTGTTGACCTGCTGATGGCTTCGAAGGGATTGGAGAAAGAGGAAGCAAAATAATGACATAGCATTCCCTCCTTTCAAGAGTCAAGACAAAGAGGATATCACACGCGTGATATCCTCTTTTCTATTTACTGGAACAATTGTATTTATAATACATTCACGTCACAATATAATACAATATTTCTATCATATAGTTAAAAAGAATACATCTGCAGACACAATTTAGACGACCAATGTACGAGAAACGCACTTTTTACACTATATTTGCAAAAAAGCAGACATTACATGAAGAAATCTATCTTTATTCTTTTTATCTGTTGTGGATTGGCAGCGACTGCATGGGACCAGCAGAATCTGAACTTCAGAACTCTTGACGTGAAAGGCGGTCTGGCAGACAACTATGTACGTGATATCACGCGCGACTCCTATGGCTTTATGTGGTTCTCAACCATCAACGGACTAAGCCGCTATGACGGTTATATCTACAAAAACTTCATGCTGAACGAAGTCGGCAATTACAACAGCGATGTGAATCGCGTGATGGAGACAGCCGATGGAACCTTATGGCTGGTCTCAGGCAATAAAGTGTTTACTTATAATCGCCAGAAGGA
>JAILFH010000018.1 GCA_024697645.1 Prevotella sp. | reverse complement strand
GAATGAAAATAAAGTGTAACAATGTCAAAGTGTAACACTCTTTAGAAAACTTGTCGTAACCATTCATATTCAATAATAGCATTATTAACAAGAATAATCAGTAATTAGAAATGTTAATGAGTAATTCGAGGGTATAGTGGTCTAATAATTGTATAACGAAAAAAGCGGCTGGTGCTATGAGCATCAACCGCCTATTTTTAAACAAAAGGTTGGGCTTTATTATCTCTTCATCAAGAATGATTTGAATTCAGCAAAATCCTTCGAGAGGCTAATGCTTTGCTTGGTTCCTCTCATGAACGCTGCGAGACGATCGGGAATTGCTACTTCCGATTGAATCACTGCCTCGACAGTATCCTTGAACTTTGCAGGATGAGCAGTCTCACAGAATACGCCAACCTCTCCAGGTAACAGTTGTTCACTCAGTGCACGGAAACCGCAAGCACCATGAGGATCAAGGATATAGCCCGTTTTGTTGAAGCAATCCTTCATGATCTTACGAATCTGCTCATCGGTGTAAGTTGCACCACTGATGTAGGAAACAATCTCCTCATAGTTGCCCTGATGGAGGTCGTAGATGCGAGCGAAATTCGAAGGATCTCCCACATCCATCGCGTTAGCAATGGTCTGCTTGCTTGCCTTCGGCTCATACTTACCCGTGAGCAGATAGTGATAGAAAATGTCATTGGCATTGTTGGCTGCAATGAATCTACGGATGGGAAGTCCCATCTTACGACCAAACAACGCAGAACAGATGTTGCCGAAGTTGCCGCTGGGCACACACATCACGAGATTGTCAATAGCCGACGAACCAAGCGCCTCCTTCATACGAGCGTAGGCATTGAAATAGTAGAATGCCTGCGGCAGGAAACGAGCCACATTGATGCTGTTGGCAGAGGTCAACTTCATGTGCTGATTGAGTTCCTCGTCCATAAACGCATTCTTCACCAACGCCTGACAATCGTCGAAAACACCATCGACCTCAACTGCCGTGATATTTTGGCCGAGTGTAGTAAACTGACACTCCTGTATCGGACTTACCTTTCCCTTCGGATAGAGCACATAGACATGAATGCCATCGACACCGAGGAAACCATTTGCAACAGCACTTCCCGTATCGCCCGACGTAGCCACGAGAACGTTCACAAGCCCCTGATCATCAGAATTCTTAGCATTGATAAAGTACTGGAGTAGGCGAGCCATGAAACGAGCACCTACATCCTTGAACGCGAGCGTAGGTCCGTGGAAGAGTTCGAGGCTATAGATTTGGTCAGTGACCCTGACGACTGGACAATCGAAAGAAAGCGTGTCGTAGACAATTTTCTTCAACGACTCGGCATCAACATCCTCGCCAAAGAATGCATCTGCAACAGTGTAGGCAATCTCCTGGAACGACAGTTGCTCGATATTCTCGAAGAACGACGCGGGCAACGGCTTGATGCGTTCGGGCATATAGAGTCCTCTGTCCTCAGCTAAGCCTTTCACAACGGCTTTCTCGAGGGTTGCAACTGGTGCCTTCTTGTTTGTGCTATAATATTTCATTTTTCTAATTGTTTTAATCTTCAGAATTCTGTTTATTGAATCTCCATCAGCATCTTCATGAACTGATTAAGTCGGAGCAAACCATAGGAACCACTGACGCAAGTGACTTCGTCGTAGGACTGCACGGTGTCTGGCTCTATACCTCGATAATAGATGATAAACGGAACGGGTTCATTCACGTGAATGCGCATTTCGACCGGTGTGGGATGATCTGGCAGAATCGCAAGGCATACGGGTTCGTCCCACTTGCTGATTTCCTCGAAGATAGGCTCAATAATCCGATGGTCGAGGTTGCTGATGGTCTTCAGTTTCAATTCCAGATCGCCATCATGACCCGCTTCATCAGAAGCCTCGACATGAAGGAACACAAAATCCTGCTTTCGAAGCATCTCAATCGCCGCCTGCGCCTTACCCTCGTAGTTAGTGTCGGCAAGTCCTGTGGCACCTTCCACCTTAATAATGTCGAGACCTGCGTAGTGACCAATTCCGCGAATTAAGTCGACAGCAGAGATGACCGAACCCGACTTCACCTGCGGATAGAGTTGCATGAGTGTCTGCATGTTTGGACGATAGCCCCCACTCCACGGCCAGATGCTATTCGCCTGACGCTCACCTCTCGCGGCGCGTGCACGATTGAAAGGGTGCTGCGAAAGCAAATCCTGTGAACGAAGAATCAGGTCGTTGATGAGCGCTGCTGTCTCATTGCCCGTCATTCGCGAATGTTCACGACCCTGCGCGTCAACATAGACATCGTGGCGGTCTTCCCAACCCGACTCAGCCTTGACAAGCAGTGGTCGCCACTCCTCATCGGGATGATCATGAGGCGGAGCACACTCGATGTGCTTGTTTCCACCTTTGATAACCAACAGATGCCGATATTGAATGCCCGTGATGAAACGGACTTGCTCGCTGCCAAGATTGTCGTTGAGATAGCGAATGAGCACGTCAGCATCATCGGTCTGGAGATTACCTCCATTATGGGTGATGATTCGGCCATCCTGCACATTGATGATATTGCATCGGAGTGCCAAATCGTCGGCAGTCATCTCATAACCAATGGATGCAGCCTCAAGCGGACCGCGTCCTTCATAGACTTCATTTAGGTCGTAACCCATAATGGCAGTATTCGCCACTTCGCTACCCGGCTGAAATCCATCGGGAATCGTGATGAGCCGACCGCATCTGCCCTTACGGGCAATCATATCCATATAAGGCTTCTCAGCATATTGGAGCAGGGTCTTTCCACCGAGTCGCTCCACCGCATGATCGGCCATTCCATCGCCTAAGATAATAATCGTCTTCATTTTCAATCCAATTTAAAAGTCATCAAATGCGAACGATTCTAAATGTTGGCAACAGACATGATGTTGGCAAATACGCCGGCAGCCGTCACGCTCGCACCTGCACCATAGCCCTGAATGAGCATAGGATATTCCTTGTAGCGCTCAGTGGTGAGCATCACGATGTTGTTGCTACCCTTAAGATTGTAGAACGGATGACCCTGTTCAACCTCCTCGAGCGAGACACGCGTCTTGCCCTGATCCATACAGGCAACGAAGCGCCAGCACTTGTTCTGCTGTTCAAGTACCTTGCGACGAGCCTCGAAGTCGGCATCGAGTTGCGGTAGATTTTCCCAAAAACTCTCAAGCGAGCCCTTGAAATAGGAATCAGGCACAAACAAATGCTTCTCTACATCGTTTTGCTCGAGTTTGTAGCCTGCCTCGCGGGCAAGAATAACCAACTTGCGAACCACATCGGTTCCACTGAGGTCGATACGTGGATCAGGTTCGGAATAGCCTTGCTCCTTAGCGCGACGCACCGTCTCGGAGAAAGGAACATCTGCAGATATCTCGTTGAAAATGAAATTCAATGTGCCACTCAGCACTGCCTCAATCTTCAGGATGCGGTCACCGGAGTTCCTCAGGTCGTTGATAGTGCCAATGATGGGAAGTCCTGCGCCGACATTGGTCTCAAAACGGAACTTGACGCCACGTGTGAGAGCAGTCTTCTTCAGCATCATGTACTTATCGTAGTCGGAAGATGCAGCCACCTTATTGGCCGCAATCACGCTGATGTTGTGCTCGAGGAAAGTCTGATACAGGTCGGACACATCCTGACTGGCGGTGCAGTCGACAAATACGCTGTTGAAGATATTCATGCCGACCACCTCGTCTCGCAGACGATTGATGTCGCTGGCTTCAGCATTCTTCAGTTGTTCACGATAGTTATCGAGATTAATGCCATCGCGGGAGAAAATGGCTTTCTTGCTGCTGGCGATACCTACGACATTCAACTTCAGTCGACGTTCCTGCTTCAAGGCGTCGTACTGGCTGCGAATCTGTTCGATGAGTTTGCCACCAACGGTTCCAACACCACAGATAAAGAGGTTAAGCACCTGATATTCTGACAGGAAGAAAGAGTCGTGAAGCACATTGAGCGACTTACGCAGATACATGCCGTCGACGACGAAAGAGATGTTGGTCTCGGATGCGCCCTGAGCACAGGCAATCACACTGATACCGCTTCGGCCAAGAGTGCCGAACAACTTACCCGCAATACCGGGCGTGTGCTTCATGTTCTCACCCACGATGGCAATTGTAGCGAGTCCGCTCTCAGCATGCATGGGGAACATAGCGCCAGTCTTAATCTCCTTAGCAAACTCCTCATTGAGTACATCGACAGCAGCAGAAGCATCTTCGTCGCGAACACCAATAGACGTGGAGTTCTCCGACGAGGCCTGAGACACGATGAACACGGAGATTCCGTTGTTGGCCAATGCTGTGAAAATGCGACGGTTGACACCAATCACACCCACCATTGACAAACCAGAAACTGTAATCAGCGTAGTGCCGCTGATGCTGGATATACCCTTAATCGGCTTATTGTCATCGTCGATTGTCTGCTTGATGAGTGTTCCGGGGAAGTTCGGATTGAATGTATTCTTAACCTTAATAGGAATATTCTTGACACAAACGGGATAGATTGTCGGGGGATAGATGACCTTTGCACCAAAGTTGCAAAGTTCCATAGCCTCTACGTAACTCAGTTCGTTGATGGTGTAGGCTGTGTGAATCACACGAGGATCAGCAGTCATGAAGCCGTCGACATCAGTCCAGATTTCAAGGACTTCCGCATTCAGGGCGGCTGCAATGATGGCGGCAGTATAGTCGGAACCACCTCGACCGAGATTGGTTGTGCGGAAAGTATCGCGGTCTCTTGCGATGAATCCTGGAACGACAGCGACACGCGGCATATTGGCAAACTCCTTCCGAATCAGTTCGTTGGTCAGGTCAAAGTCAACGTGGTGCTTACCGTGCTTGCGCTCGGTTCTGATGAAGTCGCGTGCATTAAGCCGCTTGGCACCCTTGATAAGGGTTGCAACGATATTCGAACTGATGCGCTCACCATAGGAGACAATCGCGTCCTGAGTCTTCTCGCTCAGGTCGTGAACCAGATAGACGCCAAAATAGATACTCTTCAACTGTTCGAAGAGAGCATCGACGGTGTTGAATAAATTTTCGCGCTTGTCGTTGTCCGTTATAATCGTGTCAATCATTTGATGATGGCGATTGACCATTGCATCAAACTCCGCCTTATAACGCTCATCGCCATTAAGGGCCAACTGCGATGTTGCAATCAGTTTGTCGGTGATGCCTCCCAGGGCACTTACCACCACTACTACGGGCTGTTTTCTTGCCTCTTTTTCAACAATCTTTTTTAAGCACAGAATGCTTTTTACGGAACCTACTGATGTTCCGCCGAATTTTAAAACTTTCATTATTTATTGCATTTTGTTGAGCGCCCTCAAACGGACGAGGGTGAGTGCTCGGTTAAATCGGGGACAAAGGTACTACTAAATCGCAAAACTGCAAAATAATTGCCCCATTTTTTGATAAATCAACGCAAAAGAAAGGGAGAAATGAGCAAAACGAAGGAAATTACGGGGTTATGCTTAGTGAGTTTTAAGCGCAAATGATACTGTTTTTCCCAAAATTTGTGACAACAGAATTTTCGTTCACCCAATAATTATATTCCACCGCAGTTGCAAGACCATCTATTTTTATAGAAGAAAACCCGAACAATTTTTGACAACATTTACGTTTGATAACGCACTTGTATGTCACATTTTTTGTAACTTTGCAAAATATAAAAAGATGTTCGCATGACAACAGCAAAAGAAATAATCGAGT
The DNA here is from genome assembly GCA_024697645.1 of Prevotella sp. Taxonomy (GTDB): domain Bacteria; phylum Bacteroidota; class Bacteroidia; order Bacteroidales; family Bacteroidaceae; genus Prevotella. The sequence goes on along the minus strand of JAILFH010000018.1, from coordinate 30,287 downwards.
ATATGGAATCGCTGCAGAACGAAAAACAGCGAGAGATACTGATGCGGTTTTTTAAAACTGCACCTGGGGAATATGGTTTTGGTGACGAATTCCTGGGATTAAAAGTACCTCAGACGCGTGAAGTGGTCAGAGAGGCCAGAGAAACTCCACTCAGCGAAGTGCCCATACTGCTGATGAGCCGTTGGCATGAGGTTAGACTCTGTGGTTTTTTATTGCTCGTTGACAAGTTTGAAAGAAATGCAACAAAAAGGCTGATTAACGACAAACAAGCAATCTCAGCACGTGATGAACTTCTGAAACTCTATCTCGACTATGCAGAACAAGCCAACAATTGGGACCTTGTTGACCTATCGGCTCCAAAGATTCTTGGACATTGGCTTCTGCTCCCATCAAATTTAGGCGACAGAGACTTCAAACAACAACTCGTTGACACACTTGCGCAGAGTAAATGCTTATGGAAACAGCGCATCAGTATGGTATCCACGTGGAAGACTTCACAACAAGGTGACCCGTCGTGGTGCCTACGCTATGCAGAGATTCATCTCCATCACCCACACGACCTCATGCACAAAGCAGTTGGCTGGATGCTACGCGAAATGGGCAAGCAGGTTTCAATGGATTTGCTTCGTGATTTCCTCCGTCAACATTCAGACGAAATGCATCGAACAACCCTTCGCTACGCCATTGAAAAAATGTCGGTAGAAGAAAGACGAATGTGGATGAAGAAATAAAGGAACAAGAAAAAGGGTCAAGGGACAAGGGACAAGGGGCAAGAGAAATGCAATAACTGCTGAGAAGTTTAAAAACAAATATCACGTATTAATCATTAATAATTGCTCATTATTAAACAACAAACCGACCACTTTCAACCCAGAGGAAGAAAAGTGATCGGCTGTACTTAATTATAGCGCTATTGGTTTAGAATACGAATCCGAGATTGATGTAGAAGTTGACGTTCTTCGTAACATTGCTGTAGCCCAACGTTGCACCAAGCGGACCAAACATCGTGTTGTAATAGTAACTGATGGAACCACCAAGTCTCGTTCTGTGTTTCAGCAAATCTCCGAACCTATCAGCATCCTGGCCTGCGGCAACACGGAGCAATACGATATTATTCTGAGTGATGTTGACCTGAGTCTGGAATTGTGCAGCCAAGAACTTATCCTGAACTGTCTGCAAGTTTCCGACACCAGCAAATGGCAACTGCTGAATCACATAATGGAACATCCATTCACCACCAACCACATTGCCGAGCAGCAAAGGAACATTATTGCCGCAAAGGAGTCTTCCGTAAAGCATGGGCTGAACAGAGAGGTGACTATTGATGGGGAACGACATACGCCAAACTGCCGTATAATCGCGGAAACCTGTTTCTCCCTTCAGTTTCACCAAGTCGTCGGTGTAATATACAAAACGAGCCCTGAATCGTGCACCACGAGTCGGGAAATAATACTCATTCTCACTATTGTAGTCGATAGTTCCGAAATAACTGATATATCCCTTATCCTTCGTATTGAGGTCATCGATATGCTCAGGCTGCTGATCAACAAGCAATGAGCGAATATGATAATAATCGCCAATTGCACCCAGGCTTATGCTGAAATTACGCACGTTGAAATTGAAGAGTGCCAACTTCAGAGTATGTCGGTCGTAAGTGACACTAAACGCCTTATCACCGTAATCATAGAGGTCAAGGTCGTTGCGACGGAAAGCATATCTGAATGTAGGACGGAAGAAACTGCGTGGATGTACCGACCAGTCAATCTGCCCCAACATGCGCTTACCAAGTCGAAGTGTGAAGTCAAGGTCCATAGGCATCTTAGTCTTCAAAGGCACCTCGGCATTCGCCTGAAGGGCAACCGTTTCCTCAGTGTCGAAACGAATACCAACGCTCACCTGACTCGACTTCTTCTCGCCAGCAGTGAAGACAACACGCGTGGCCGAATGGTCTTCATTGTTGAAGAAGCGGAATCTGGCCGTCTTGTAGTATAGGTCCTGACGAATACTCGTCGTGATAATATCAGCACGATCAGCATCGATGGTGTCTCCCTCATGAAGACGGAACTTCGAGCGAATGAACGACTCATCGTTCTTGGACATATTCACAAATTCCAATGATTCGATTTTATAACGCTGGGTAACTGGCAACGGAACTCGAACCGTAGAGATACGTGGACGAATCTTGCTGGCTTTAGGTTGAACGCCTATTCTGTCGCGCAAGGCAATGATCTCATCCCAATGCTGCATAGCGGCTTCTTCGCCTCGACGAATCAGCGTATCAACAGCGCTCGGACTAAAACTGGCAGCACCATAAGGCTTCACGTTCACGCGAATAGGCACGTCGGTCATGTCCCAGTTCTCCTGATATTTATTCTTACAGTTCACATCGACAATCTGCGAAATCAGATCCATTGAAGTATTGATATCTTCAGACGTACGCGGTTCGCCTTGCACGCTCACACCAATGATGTAGTCGGCTCCCATCTCTTTCGCGATATCGGCAGGGAAGTTGTTACGGAGACCACCGTCAACGAGCACTTTATCGCCCACACGAACAGGCGAGAACGCCGCTGGAATCGACATACTGGCGCGCATTGCCTGACTGAGAACGCCAGAATGGAAGTCGTATTCGGTATTGTCGATGATATTTGTTGCCACGCAGGCAAAGGGAATAGGCAATGTGTTGAAATCGATGGAGTCATTATAAGGAGCTGTGAGCGCGTCGAAGAGCGTCATGATATTCTTACCGATAATTACACCACCGCCTTCAATCTTGGGACCTTTTCCAAAACTAATGCCCTTGGATATGACATAGGTGTTCTGCTTTTCTCTTTCAAGCAAACTCTGATGGCTCAGGTCCTCTCGGTCGGAAAGGACATAAGACCAGTCTTGTGCTCGAACGATGGAGTCGAGTCTTGTACCATTATTACCACAGGCATAAAGTCCGCCAATAATGCTACCCATACTCGTTCCCGTGATGATATCGATGGGCATTCCAGCCTTCTCCAACACCTTGATCACACCAATATGAGCCATGCCCTTAGCACCACCGCCACTCAGAACAAGTGCCACTTTGGGGCGCTTCTTCGGCACATTTTCCACAACAGGTTCCTGGGCGATAGCAGTCTGTGCTAAGGCAAACAGGAGAAGAAAGGAAATAAGTTTCTGTTTCATATCCTAAAAGTTCACTTTATTTCAATCGCAAAGTTAGTTATTTTCTTCTAAACTCGCAAATATAATTTCGCAAATGTAAAAAAAATCGGTGGCAGCGATGCTCACGCACCAGTGCCACCTCTTTTTATAGCGCTATTAAAACTAATTCAATTTTATCTAACGAAATCAAAAAATTGTATCTATCATTTAGGGGAGCCTTCTTCTACTCGTTCAATGATAAAATCGCAAGCAGAGAAGTATTGCCCCAACCAAGTCTGTCCCGTAAAAGCAGGATCACTGCTCAGACCATAACTCACTGCAGTATTAGGTTTTGTTATGACAAAAGGCTCAAAAACAATTCTGTTCCAACCGAAACCGTCTCCATTGTTAGCGATTGCAATTTCATGAATATAATCAGGTACTTCCCAACGACCGTCTTCTCCTGGCTGAGTTGCAACTCGAATTTGATTGATAGAATCAACAGCCTCCTGCCAAATGCTACCGCCCGTATTTCCCGTTGCAGGAATCTCTTTCAATTGTTTCTTGCCATCAATGAGCAAATAGACAAAAGCACCTTTACCATTAGCACGAGCAGCCACACTAAGTTTATAGCGACCTGGCATGAGTGTATCAGTTCGCTCAGCACGATATCGCTGACTGTGCATTTCGTCGTAACAATCGAGATAGCGTGCATTACCGCGATTGTTGATATAGTATTCACCTTGGGCCGTAAAACGCTCATTGCAACCTTCACCATTGAGAATCGTCCAACGATGATCTGAAAGGAATTCGTATTCATACAATTTCATCGTAATGCCATTCTCTGTGACAATATCTGCGTTACTTGAAATATGGGTTTCATTATAGTATTTTTCGCAAATCTGAGTCAACATGATACCCGTCACTACGGTTGCAGCCAAAGCAACAAGCCAAACTAAGATTAAGGCCAATCGCTGATAAATCTTCAAGGGGCGAACCAAATGTTGCAAGATAGCATAAGCAGGAATGAACAACACCGCGAGAAGTGCAATGAGAAATGCAACAAATATATTCAGATTTCCTTGAAGAATGGGTGTCATTTCCCAATCAAGAAAACGATCTACATAATTGGGCGAATGGATTGCAAACAGACCATACAATATGGCAAACAAACCTCCAAAGAACAAGGCCAGCGCCAGAATAACCATCAGGAACTTAAAACAACTGACTAGAAACTTCAGAAAACCATTCAGGACACTCTTGGCTCGACCGATTTTCTTCTCATCATCAGCCTTCTCGTTCACATTCTGCACAACTTCTTCGGCCAGAGTTTGAACGTTAACGGTTTTACCCTGCATCTTCAGTTGCTGCTCGGGAGTTTCGGCTTCCGGCATAATCAGTGCCATAAGGGCATAGACAAGCACCATGAACAACAACGACCCCATGTGCCAATAATGGAAGAAGGGGAATGGGATCGCACCCAGTAGAATCGCAACTGCCACAAAAAGGAGACGCAACAAGGTCACATCGACCTCGAACGACGATGCCAATCCCGAGATAACACCTGCCAGCATTTTGTCTTTGGGATTACGATAGAAACGTCGTTCACGGAACAATTCACTGAGTTGCTCCATGAAATCACTGAACGTATTCTTCTTTTCTTTCTCCTCAGATGCATCATCGTCAGCAGTACCTTCGTGAAGATGAACCCGTCCAGAAAGTTTGTTCTCGGGTCCAGATGACGATCCTGGTATTTCACTTTCCATCTCTTCAGGCTTCCCCAAACGCGAAATAACTTCCTTTACATGATCAATATTGATAGCCTCAACGCCCTGATTCTTGAGTTCTTCGAGAAGTTCTCCCACTCGTTGTTCCAAGTCATCGGCAATCTCCTCACCACCTTCTTGCTTCATGAAATAAGAGCGGAGCGTTTCAATATAGTTGCGGAGCAGTTCGTAAGCATCTTCATCGATATTGAAGAGGCGTCCGCACAGGTTGATCGTGATATTCTTTTTCATAGAATCAATAAATTACTGTTTCAAAATGTTTACCGTTTTCTCAATCTCTCCCCAGGCTGAGTCGAGCCCAGCGAGAAAAGCCTCGCCCTCGGCTGTCAGCGCATAATACTTACGAGGTGGTCCCTGCGTACTCTCCTGCCATTCGTATGAGAGCAGGTGTTCGTTCTTCAAGCGCGAAAGCAACGGATAAAGCGTACCTTCGACCACAAGCAATTCAGCGTCTTTCAACTGCTGAATGATGTCAGATGCATACGAAGGACGTCGCCGAAGCAAAAGTAGGACACAATATTCAAGCATCCCTTTTCGCATTTGTGATTTGGCATTGTCGATGTTTACCATGTGAATTTGAATTTACGGTTTCACGATTTCTTATCGTTTTCAATCATTTTATTTGTTGGCGTAGGAGCAGAAATACTCCATCCCTGTTTAGTTCTCGATGCAAAGATAGGTAAAATATTAGTACCTTGCAATACAAAGTACTATAAAAGTGTCCGAAATTAAGCATCTTTAACTAAATGAGGATACTTTTCTTGAATCTATAAAACGAAAAGGACGAAGAGAATATTTCTATTTCCATTGAACATTTAGATGAAAGATAATGAATATTAGAAGAGAAATTCGGATAAGCGTTGAAGTTATCAATAAATAAAGTGACCTTTGTGGTAAATAAAAGAAATGCCCACACCAAATCTGATGCGGGCATTTATTATTAAAGAGGAAGATTTAGAAAATTATCTGACTTCCTCAATGATTGTTTTCAAACCTTTGATTTTTTCTCCCTGAACTCGTTGAAGAAGAGGCTTCAGTTGTTGGCGCTCAATAGCAGCATAAGTGTATCGGTCGGCAACGGTAATCTTTCCGATTTGCGAACCGTCAAGTCCGCCTTTCTTGCAGAGGAAACCGAGAATGTCACCTCGTGAAAGTTTGTCGCGTTTACCTTTACCGATATAGATAGTAACCATCCGGGGGAGTGCGGGCTTGCTATTGACAACTGCAGGAAGCGAATAGGGTTCTGGCTGAACATCAGCATATTCGGGAACCGTCTCCTCGCTATTCAGTAGGAAAAACGCCCTACCCTGCTTGTCCCAGCGAGCCGTACGGCCAATGCGGTGAACATAGTTCTGCTCCGTTTCAGGCAGATGATAATTAATGATGTTTGCAACCTCAGGAATATCGAGACCACGACTAGCAAGATCGGTGCAAACAAGAATATTGGCAGAACCATTGGCAAACTTATAGAGCGAATCCTCGCGCTGCTTTTGCTCGAGCCCACCATGAAAGGTGCTGATAGAAAAACCTTCAGAACGCAGATAACTGCCTACTCGTTCCACACTGTCGCGATAATTCAGAAAAACGATGCTACTCTCGTCACCTAAGGTCAGAAGCAGATGGCGAAGTGTATCGAGTTTGTCCTTCTGCGGACTCATCACCTTATAGATTTCTACGCGGTCAGGCACCTGTTCCTCATCATCGTGGAAATCAACGCGGGTAGTTCTGCCCATGCTGACGAACTGTGGAATGAGTTCTGCATCTGTCGCTGAAAGCAACAACGTGCGATGTGGCGTATGGACAAAACGATGCATCACTTTCGACATCTCCTGCTGGAATCCCATCTCCAGACACTTGTCGAACTCATCGATAATGACGAAACGCACATGATAAGGTGAAATGTTCTGCTTGTCGAGATGATCATTGAGTCGTCCTGGAGTTGCAAACACAATATGCGGCAACACCTGTCGAAGCACACGATGTTCCTCCATCGCCATTCGACCTCCATAACAGGCACAAGCGCGAAGACCAGTTCCCATGCTCTTCAGCACATCAGCCGACTGCATCGCCAACTCGCGACCAGGAACAACGACAACAGCCTGTACCTCATCAACGTCAGCATTGATCAATCCTACCAATGGCAGCAGATAAGCCAAAGTCTTGCCCGAGCCCGTCGGCGAGAGAATGACAACATCCTTATCCGAATGGGCTACGGCTTCGTACGACTCCTGCTGCATTGCATTAAGTTCGTCGATTCCCAGTTTCAACAATATGTCCTGTAGGTTTATCATGTGCGTTATATTCTTAAGGTTTGCTCTTTTTGATAATACTATTAATCTCATCGAACTCCGAACCCATGTTCAGATTAAGATAGATCGTATAGAGAGGCAGTGCCCAGCGCTTGCTCTCGTTCGGGGCTAAAGCGCGGTATCGTTCCATATAAGCGAGCGACTTCTGATAGAGTTTCGTAATCTGCTGTTGCTGTTTCTTCGTCTTACGAAGTTTCTTATCGAACTCTACTGCTTGATAGAAGCACGACATTCCCGCATTATAGAATGGTTCGGCGAGGCTATTGTTCGTTGCAATAATCTTGTCGGCAAAGGCAATGCACTCATCATATTGGGATGTATTGAGCAATGCCGAACTCTTTACAAGTTTCACTGTCATGTCGGTAGAATCATTTCGAAGTGCCTGTTCCGACAGACTGAGCACTTCGTTCCAGTTGGCTTGCGTACTATAGAAATCGTATAGACGTGAGAAGAAGAAAGGTTCCGAAGGATATTTCTCAAAACCTTCGCGAAGAGTCTTCACGTAGCGCGTCGTATCGCTCTCCATATTGTAAGTGTCGGCTAGGAACTGAAGCATCGAACAGTAGTGAGCAGTGTCCTTTAGTGCCAGATAGGTATGATGAAATGTGGCGCAAGCATCCTGATTCTTATAACCGCAGTAGGCTGCCCAGTAGGAAGCCTCAGGCAGGAGTTTGTCGGTCTCCGCATAGCGGAAAGGCGCATAGAGCGGATGATGGGCGCAAGCAATATATTTATCTAAGAAATGGTAAGCCTCAGAATATTTCTGCTTACTCAGATAATAGAGACCGCCATTGTAGAGATTCTTTCGATAGTTACTCAGAAATTCCCCATGACGTTTGCGATATTGGGGACGAATTTTCCCGTTGACATCAGGGCGAGCATCGATGGTGTCGAGACCTTCGAGCACATCGAACATTTTCATTGTCAACGTAAAGAGTGCTGCAGTGTCATATTTCTGCTTCAGATAGAGTTTCTCATTGCCCTGATCGTATTGTTTCTTAATTGATTCGAAGAGCAGAAGCCAGATGCGCTGATTGTCGCGATTGATGGAATCTTTCAATCGGTCGCGCATGAGTTTCTCTGCCTTATCGAAGTTCTTTCCGGCTTTCAAGTAGGTTCGCGCCTGTGAGATGTCTTTCTTCGTCGCACGAAGAACCTCCTTCTGAGCAAACCCTGTGGTTGTCAGAAAGGCGAAGATCAATATGGCGAGAACCCTATTTATCATGTGAATATTCAGTTTCAATGTGTTGTGTTATTCTTCTAAAACAATCTTTCCCTTTTACCTTATAATAAATAAGGAAAGGATTCGTTCCCCAACCGAAAGCAAAAACGCGAGGCACTAACGACACTCACTCCTTCGGACGGGGAACCAATCCGTCCCTTAAAAACTGAAGCCTGCTTAGTGGCAGGCTCCAGCGAAGAATTTTACTTCAGCATTTCCTCCATCTCCTTCGTGCGAGGATCGTTTGCACTGTAGTTGATGTAGTAGCACTGATAGAGCGGATAAGCCCAGTTAGCCTTCATGCGGTCAGGATCAATCTCCTTAGCGCGCTCCAGATACTTCATCGACTCCTTATAGAGAGCCTTCTGAGCGGGAATATCACCCTCAATACCAGCAGCCTTATTGTTCATGCAGAAGCCCAGATAGGTGAGCACAACAGGATTGGTGTCGTCAATCTCACAAGCCTTCTTGAACGACTCGATAGCATTGTCGTAGTCCATTGCGTTCATCTCGCTCTGACCCTTCAGTGCCCAAGCAGTGTGGTTGTTAGGATCGCGAGAAATCTTATCGTTGATCAACTCGGTCACAGCGTCCTTATTGTTCTGTCCAGCATAGAGGTTGCAAAGTGTACCGAAAGCAGCCTCGTTGTCAGGATTCTGAGCATAGAAGTCCTTCAGTTCGTTGATGAACTTAACGGTGTCTTCCTTTGTCTTCAGGGCAGCCTGACCGATAGCGAACTTCTGAGCCTGTGCCTCAGCAGCCTGCTCGGGATCCTTCATAGCGATGTCGAGATACTTCAGAGCGAGGTCGGTCTGCTTGTTCTGATTTGCATAGAGGGCAGTGAAATAAGCCACCTGACCCAGGAAACCTGCCTCACCACTCTTGTCGTAGTCCTTCAGGAAAGGAGCGTCCTCAGTGTCGAGGAATGCACCCCAGTACTTCAGCACACCCTGATCGTTGGCGAGTTGAGCCTCACGCTGACCAGCGTTAACCAACTGAATACGTGCGTTACCAACACGAGTGACATTAGCCTCATGGAACTTAGGCTTCACCTTACCCTTTGCATCAGGCATATTATCATACTTGTCGCACTCAACAGCATTCATAAGTGCATTGTATGCAGCCTCGTAGTAGCCTACGGTGTCATAAGGCTGTGCTTCCTTACCAGTCTGAACAAGAGCCTGACCTTCGAGTTGGGCTGTGCCTTCCTTGTCGAACTTCTCCATAGCGAGGTTCACCAGATGATTATAGGCTTTAGCCTTCTCAGCATCAGAAGCGAGTTGGCCAAGCGAGGATTTCACCAAAGCGGCAGCCTCAGCATAGTTCTTGACCTTCATGATGGCCTTCAGTGCATCGCTGTCACCTGCAAATGCGGTAGATGTGGTAAACATCATCAGAGCCGCAAACAAGATTTTCTTCATAAGCGTTTAAATAATTTAAAGGTTGTTAGTTACTATTTATTCTTCTACTATCTCTACAGCATCGTCATCGTCGTCGAAATCGACTAATGGAGCAGCCTCATTCTCAGACGAATCAGAGCCTTCTACTCCATTTGACGTTTCTTCTGCCGTTTCGTTTATTCCGGTGGTCTCTTTTTGGAATTGTTCGTTGTTTTTCAGCCACTGTGCGCGGCTTTCCTCAGTCACGAACGCTTCGAGTTCAGAACTCATCACCTTGCATACGCTGGCAATCACGTCGTTCTTCTTAGCAAGATTGATCAGGCGTACGCCCTGAGTTGCACGACCCATTACGCGGCACTCAGCAACAGCGAGGCGAATCACGATACCACTCTTATTAATAATCATCAGATCGTTCTGGTCGGTCACATTCTTAATGGCAACCAGACGGCCAGTCTTCTCGGTGATGTTGAGAGTCTTCACACCCTTACCACCACGATTGGTCATACGATAGTCCTCAACTTGTGAGCGCTTGCCGTAGCCGCTTTCGCTGACAACCATTACGGTCTCTGCTTCTGCATCATTCACAACAATCATGCCGACAACTGCATCGTCGCCACCATCGAGGCGCATACCGCGAACACCTGTAGCCACACGACCCATCGTGCGAACCGTATTCTCATGGAATCGAACTGCACGACCATTGCGGTTGGCAATAATCAATTCGTTCTTTCCATTGGTCAGACGAACGTCAACTACCTCGTCGCCTTCAACAATATTGATGGCAATCACACCATTTGTACGAGGACGAGAGTAAGCCTCGAGCACAGTCTTCTTCACTGTTCCGTTCTTGGTGCAGAACACTACATAGTGAGAATTGATGAACTCCTCGTTCTCCAGTCCACGACCACGCAGACGAAGAATGTTGTTCACTGCATCGTCGGGCTCGATGTTGAGCATATTCTGAATAGCACGACCCTTCGACGTGCGGTCGCCTTCAGGAATCTCGTAGCACTTCAGCCAGTAGCAGCGACCCTTCTTGGTGAAGAACAACAGCGTCTGGTGCATCGTGGCAGGATAGATGTACTCAGTGAAGTCCTTGTCGCGCGACGAAGCACCCTTGGCACCTACTCCACCCCGAGCCTGCTCGCGGAATTCCGACAGCGGAGTACGCTTGATGTAACCCAGATGGCTAACCGTAATGACAACAGGATCATTGGGATAGAAGTCTTCTGCATTAAACTCATGCTCGTCGGGAATAATCTCAGTACGACGCGCGTCGCCATACTTCTCCTTCACCTCGATGAGTTCCTTCTTCATTACTTCCTTACAACGCTCGGGGTTGTCGAGAATTTCCTGCAGTTCGGCAATGAGTTTCATCAAATCGTCGAACTCCTGATGCAACTGGTCGACACGCAGACCTGTCAACTGCGAAAGACGCATGTCGACAATTGCTTTCGACTGCAGTTCATCGAGTTCGAAGCGAGCCTCCAGATTGCGTTGGGCATCAGTAGGAGTCTTCGACTGACGAATGATGTGAACCACCTCATCGATATTATTAACGGCAATAATCAAGCCCTCCAGAATGTGGGCACGCTCCTTTGCCTTACGCAGATCGTAGCGAGTGCGACGAATAGTCACGTCATGACGATGTTCAACGAAATATTTCACGCATTCCTTCAAACTCAACAGACGAGGACGACCCTTCACCAGAGCGATGTTATTCACTGAGAATGAACTCTGTAGGGCTGTCATCTTAAAGAGTTTATTCAGGATGACATTTGCATTGGAATCCTTCTTCACGTCGATCACGATGCGCATACCCTGACGGCCTGACTCATCGTTGGCGTTCGAGATGCCCTCGAGTTTGCCTTCCTTCACGAGATCAGCAATGTACTCGATGAGTTGAGCCTTGTTCACACCATAGGGAATCTCCGTGATGACAATCTTATCGTGAGTCTCGTGGCTCTCAATCTCGGCCTTAGCACGCATGATGATGCGACCGCGACCAGTCTCATAGGCGTCTTTCACACCCTGCAGACCATAGATATAGGCTCCCGTGGGGAAGTCTGGTGCGGGAATATACTGCATCAGGCCTTCAGTATCGATATCGGGATTGTCGATATAGGCGCAGCAACCATCAATCACCTCACTCAGGTTATGAGTCGGCATGTTCGTTGCCATACCTACAGCAATACCGTTACCGCCGTTCACCAGCAGGTTAGGAATCTTTGTAGGCATCACCGACGGCTCCTGCAAAGAGTCGTCGAAGTTGTTCACCATATCAACAGTGTCCTTCTCGAGGTCGTCCATAATGTGCTCACCCATCTTCGAAAGGCGACACTCAGTGTAACGCATAGCGGCTGCAGAGTCACCATCGACAGAACCAAAGTTACCTTGTCCGTCGACGAGTGTGTAGCGCATGTTCCAATCCTGGGCCATGCGAACCAATGCGCCATATACCGAACTGTCTCCGTGGGGGTGATACTTACCAAGCACTTCACCCACGACGCGTGCGCATTTCTTATAAGGTTTGTCACTAGTATTGCCAATTCCGGCCATACCGTAGAGGATACGACGATGAACTGGCTTGAAGCCGTCGCGCACATCAGGAAGTGCACGGGCTACAATCACCGACATAGAATAGTCGATGTACGAGGACTTCATTTCTTCCTCGATGTTGATTTTAATAATTCTGTCATTGTCGACGGTTTGCATACCGTCAAAAGTCTGATTTTCGTCCATTATTTATCTAAAATGCCGTTTATTTTCGTTCTAAGCCGTTTAGGGCTATATTTTAAGCGTACAAAATTACTATTTTTTTTTGACATCTGAAAACATTTAAACGCAAAAAAACGCAAATTTAGTATTATTTTATATTCATCAAAAGAGGTTGGTGCAGGATGCTACCAACCTCGAGGGACGATTTCATAAAACTTCGAAATCTAAAAAACGTGTGGCAAATATAGGGTTTAAATCTGAAAAAAGCAAATTTTCTTTAAGAAAAATGCAAGTTTTTAACACTTTTGCCATTTTTTTCGTATCTTTGTGCATCAAAAACCTCAAAATTGAGCAAAATGAAGATCCTAAGACTAATCATCGCAGCATGCCTCATCTCATTGGGAGCATATGCACAAGGGTGGGACGAGAATGTCTACCAGCAGATTGAGAAAAGTATTCAGCAGCCCGAATTTGCCCAACGTGATTTTCCCATCACAAAGTATGGGGCTAAACTGAAGGCAACACCTGCCAAGAACCAGAAGGCTATCAACAAGGCCATTGCTGCCTGCTCAAAGGCAGGAGGCGGCCGAGTCGTTGTTCCTGAAGGTACTTGGGAGTCTGGTCCGATTACGCTGAAGAGCAATGTGAACCTCTACTTGGAGAAAGGCGCTACCCTACTTTTCGCATTCGACACAAAACTGTTCCCCATTGTGAAGACCCGTTGGGAAGGAATGGACCTGATGAACTACCAGCCTTGCATCTATGCCTACGGCGAAAAGAATGTCGCAATCACGGGTCAGGGAACGATTGACGGAAATGGTTCTCGGCAGACTTGGTGGCCGATGTGCGGTAAGGACACATTCGGCTGGACACCAGAAACGACAGAGAGCCAGAAGATTGGTCGTCCGCTTCTGTTCAAATATGCTGAAGCCGGAACTCCGATTGAAGAACGTCTGTTCCAGGGAAAGGGCCTCCGTCCACAACTCATCAATCTCTACAAGTGCGAGAACATTCTGCTCGAGGGAGTCACGCTGCTGCGTTCTCCTTTCTGGGTAGTTCATCCCCTTCTCTCGAAGAATATAACCGTCAGAGGGCTCACTATCATCAACGACGGTCCTAACGGCGACGGCTGCGATCCTGAGTCATGCGAGAATGTGCTTATTGAGAACTGTCGCTTCCAGACTGGCGACGACTGTATTGCCATCAAGAGCGGACGTAATGAGGACGGACGTTTGTGGAACATTCCGTCAGAGAACATCATCGTTCGCAACTGCACGATGGCCGATGGTCACGGAGGTGTGGTGATTGGTTCTGAGATTTCCGGCGGCTGTCGCAACGTGTTTGTCGAGAACTGCGAAATGGACTCTCCGAATCTCGACCGCGTGCTGCGTCTGAAGACCAACACCTGTCGCGGTGGCGTGACTGAGAATATATATATGAGGAACGTGCGCGTAGGACAATGTCGTGAGGCTGTGATGCGCATCAACCTCGAATACGAGCCCAACGAGCCCGCCAAGAGAGGTTTTGTTCCAACTGTTCGCAACGTCTATATGGAGAATGTGACTTGCAACAAGAGTAAATACGGCATTCTGCTCAATGGTCTGCACGACTCCGACAACATCTACAACATCAATGTGAAGAACTGCCGATTTGAGGGCGTTCAGAGCGAACCTGTCAGAAGAACTGGAAAGAGTCATGATCTGAACTTCGAGAATCTCTTCATCAATGGTCAGTTGATTCTGCTCGAGCCGCCTTTCGTACTGATGAAGAACGGACAGCCGAAGATGGTCAACGGACAAAAGGTTCCCTGCTATTCCGAATGGCTCACTTGGTCGGAAATGCAGCGCGTCAATCATCCTTATATGCTCGACTTCGCCAAGAAGCCCCGCTGGAGTTATGTGATGGGTATTGAGCAGGAAGCAATGCTCGACACCTATCTGGCTTATGGCAACGAAGACATTCTGCGCTATCTGAAGGAATATCCTGCTAAAATGATTGACGCCGAAGGCAATATCACGGGCTACAAATATGAGGATTTCAATCTCGACAACGTGCGTACAGCCAAATACATCTATCGCATGAACCAACTGGGGCCACAGGCTAATGTGAAGAAAGCCTTGAAGACTCTCTTCCAGCAACTCGTGAAGCAGCCTCGTACGAAGGAAGGTGTCTGGTGGCATAAGGCAATCTACGCCAATCAGGTTTGGCTCGACGGAATCTTCATGGGTCTCCCCTACTACACGCTCGCTGCTCCTTCGATGGTGAAGGCCAAGAAGGTGAAGAAGATTTATGATGACGCCGTTGACCAGATTACCAAAACCGACGCTCGCACCTTTGATCCGAAGACAAATCTCTGGAAGCACGCATGGGACGAGACTCACTCTATGTTCTGGGCTGACCCGACTACTGGACAGAGCAAACACACCTGGGGTCGCGCTTTAGGTTGGTACGTTATGGCTATGGCTGAGGTTCTTGAGAATCTGCCTGAAGACTATGCTCGTCGTCAGGAAGTAATTGATTTGCTGCAGAAGGCAATGGCTGAAGTCGTAAACCATCAGGACAAGAAGACTGGTGTCTGGAACGACGTTCTCGATGTGAAAGACGACCGTAATTATCAGGAGGCTACTTGTTCTTCAATGTTTGCCTATGTGCTGCTGAAGGGCGCTCGGAAGGGTTGGCTCGATGAGAAATATCGCGAAGCAGGCGTGAAGGCGTTCAATGGAATCGTGAAGGAGTTCGTTCGCGTGAATGCAGACAAGACCATTTCTCTGACTCGCTGCTGCGAAGTGAGCGGTCTTGGTCCCGACAATAATCGTCGCCGTGATGGATCGTTCGACTACTATATTTCGGAACCCATTCGCGACAACGATGCAAAGGGCGTAGGTCCGTTCATCTGGGCTGCACTCGAAATGGAACAACTGCCTTAAAGACAATTCATTCAACCAAATATCAATCGCGGGAACATTGCTTTCCGCGATTTTTCGTTGAATATCAGAACAATTTGTATAAAGCACATCTTTAGACTATACAGAGCATACCTTTTGACCCTACAGAGCATATCTTTATACCTATATAAAGCATACCTTTCTATAGTCGAAAGGACACCTCTCTATGGTCGAAAGGACACCTCTCTATGGTCTAAAGCATATCTCTCTATGGTCCAAAGCATTGCTTTCTTTAGTCAAAAGAATATCTTTATCAAGAAGGTAGTATTGCTTTGTTTTGGACGATACAAAATTAACTAAATCAGATGAAGCACAAACCTATTCCCGGACCTTGCTGATAAGAGTTTCGACAAGTCGGGAAACTCCATAATTGTCAATTTCTTCTTCTGGAATCCAGATATAATCATCAGGCAATGAAGGGCGACTTTTGCATTCAAGCAAGTAGAAATCAGCGAGAATAATCCGATGAGTCAGAACGTGTTTTACGTCTTTGGCAATCAGACTGAGTCTGGAATCCTCAAATTGCTCTGACCAAGCAATCAGACTATCGTATGCGGCTGATGAAGGAAGCAGAGATTCATTGTTTTCAGAAGTAGATTGCGCAGAACTCTCTTCAATCACCAGCGGTTCCCAAAGACCTTGCCAGATATCACCGCTTCCCCGACGATGAATTGCCGTTTGCCCATTACACCTTATATAAATATATGAGAAGCGACGAGTCTTCACTTTCAGATTACGCAATTTGACGGGCAAGCGATCGATACTTCCCACTCGAAGGGCCACACAGGTTTCAGCCAACGGACAAAGAAGACAACGAGGCGACTGAGGAGTACACTGAATAGCGCCAAAATCCATCATCGCCTGATTGAAGGCAGAGGGCTCGTCCTCAGGCAAAAGGTCTTGCGCCAATGCAGTAAACGTTTTCTTTCCTTCTGTCGTATTAATGGGTACTTCAATCCCAAAATGACGGGCGAGAACCCGATAGACGTTTCCGTCAACAACGGCCTTGGGCAAATCGAAGGCAATAGAACCAATGGCCGCAGCGGTATAGTCACCTACTCCCTTCAATTGGCGAATTTCCTCAAATGTCTGAGGGAAATGCCCGAGTTCCACAATCTGCTTTGCTGCAGTATGAAGATTTCTTGCCCGACTATAGTAACCGAGTCCTTGCCACATTCGCAAGACTTCGTCTTCACTCGCCGCAGCCAAGTCTTCCACCTTAGGCCATCGAGCCATAAATCGCTCCCAATAGGCCATTCCCTGCTGAATGCGAGTCTGCTGCAAAATCACCTCACTCAACCAGATAGCATAAGGGTCACGAGTTTCACGCCAAGGAAGATGACGTCCGTTTTCACTAAACCAATCGAGCAATTTTGAGGTGAATGAATGTTGCATATCAAACAAATTTGGTACAAAATTAAACATTTAATCGGAATTCTTGCTCCGTATGATAAATATTTTTTGTAATTTTGCAGATTGTAAATAACAAAATGTTAAATAGAAATTGACTTATGCTTACACTTAAACTCATTAGTGAGAGAACTGAACAGGTAATCGCAGGTCTGGAGAAAAAGCATTTCCAGGGAGCCCGCGAAGCCATAGACAACGTGCTGGCAGTGGACCGTCGTCGCCGTGAAGCCCAGCGCGAACTTGACCAAACAAAACAACAAGCCAAGCAACTGGCCGCACAGATTGGTGCGCTGATGAAACAAGGCAAACGCGACGAGGCTGAACAAATCAAACTGCAGGTAGCAGATTTCAAGCAGAAAGACAAAGATCTGCAGGAACTGATGGACAAGGCCGAACAAGAACTTGTCACGATGCTCTGTCAGATTCCTAATATTCCCTACGACGAAGTACCTGAAGGACGTGCTGCCGAAGACAACCACGTGGTGAAATCGAATCTGAAGGAATGCACTCCTGAGGATACAGTCGGCAACTGGGACTTGAATCCCTCACTGGGTATGGAGAATCCCCTTCCCCACTGGGAACTTGCTAAGAAATACAACCTCATCGACTTTGACCTGGGTGTGAAGATTACAGGTGCTGGTTTCCCCGTCTACATCGGCAAGGGAGCCCGTCTGCAGCGCGCACTCATCAACTTCTTCCTCGACGAGGCCCGCAAGAGCGGTTACACTGAAATCATGCCGCCAACAGTTGTCAATGCTGCATCGGGTTACGGAACTGGCCAACTTCCCGACAAGGAAGGTCAGATGTATCATGCTGAGGTTGACGATTTCTATCTGATTCCCACAGCCGAGGTTCCTGTGACGAACATCTATCGCGACGTGATTCTCGACGAGAAGGATCTGCCCATCAAGAACTGCGCCTATACGGAATGTTTCCGTCGTGAGGCTGGTTCCTATGGAAAGGACGTTCGCGGTCTGAACCGTCTGCATGAGTTCTCGAAGATTGAGATTGTTCGCATCGACAAACCCGAACATTCGAAGGAGAGTCACCGTGAAATGCTTGAGCACGTTGAAGGCCTGCTGAAGAAACTCGAACTTCCCTACCGCATCCTTCTGCTTTGCGGCGGCGACCAGAGTTTCACATCGGCTATCTGCTACGATTTTGAAGTCTATTCAGAAGCCCAGGGCCGTTGGCTCGAAGTATCGTCGGTCAGCAATTTCGACACCTATCAGGCCAACCGCCTGAAGTGCCGCTATCGTCATGCTGAGGACAAGAAGATTGAACTCTGCCACACACTCAACGGATCGGCTCTTGCCCTTCCGCGCATTGTTGCAGCCATTCTCGAGAACAACCAGACTCCTGAGGGCATTCGTGTTCCGAAGGCACTCGTTCCCTACTGTGGTTTCGAAATTATTGACGAGAAACCTTTTTAACTCATTATACCATCAAGTTTTATAACTTAGATTATTAGTAAAAACATAAGACATTATGAACAAGATCGTACGCAAAGAGCAACTCTCTGAGAAAGTCTTCCTGCTGGAAGTGGAGGCTCCGCTCATCGCCAAAAGCCGCAAGGCTGGCAACTTTGTCATCGTACGCGTTGACCGCTTGGGAGAGCGTATGCCGCTCACCATTGCCGAGGCTGACATAGCCCGCGGCACTATCACTCTCGTCGTTCAGGCCGTTGGTCTATCTTCGACAAAGTTATGTCGTCTTAACGAAGGCGACATGATTGCCGACGTCGTTGGACCATTGGGCAATCCTACTCACATTGAGAACTTCGGAACGGTAATCTGCGCTGGTGGCGGTGTGGGCGTTGCCCCAATGCTGCCTATCATTCAGGCATTGAAAGCAGCAGGCAATCGCGTGCTTTCTGTTCTTGCAGGCCGTTCTAAGGAACTTATCATTATGGAAGATAAGGTTCGCGAATCAAGCGATGAGGTCATCATCATGACCGACGACGGTTCTTATGGCGAGAAGGGTGTTGTGACTGTTGGTATTGAGAAATTCATCCAACAGGAACCCCACGTTGACCGCGTGTTTGCCATTGGCCCTCCCATCATGATGAAGTTCTGCTGCCTGCTCACTCAGAAATACAACATTCCTACTGACGTATCGCTGAACACGATTATGGTCGACGGTACAGGTATGTGTGGAGCATGTCGTCTGACTATTGGCGGCAAGACGAAGTTCGTCTGTATCGATGGACCAGAGTTCGACGGACATCAGGTGGATTGGGACGAGATGTTCAAGCGTATGGGCAGTTTCAAGAAGGCTGAGGTTGAGGAAATGGAACACTATGAGGACCATATTTGTCCGACTTGCACTGAAGACAAAAAGAAGGAGGGTGCCGCCGAGAGCAAAGCCACTGGTGCTGCTGCCGACGAGCCCACCGAATTGCTGACCGATCGCGATGCTCAGTGGCGTGTTGACCTGCGTGCTTCGATGAAGCCGAAGGAGCGCACGCTCATTCCTCGCGTCGTAATGCCTGAACTCGATCCTGTCTATCGTGCTACGACACGCACAGAGGAAGTCAACATCGGACTCACTGCCGATATGGCTCTTACTGAGGCTAAGCGTTGTCTCGACTGCCCGAAGCCTACTTGTGTTGAGGGTTGTCCTGTAAACATCAATATTCCTTCGTTCATCAAGAACATCGAGCGAGGCAATTTCCTCGGTGCTGCTAAGGTACTGAAACAGACTTCTGCTCTTCCCGCAGTCTGTGGTCGTGTTTGCCCACAGGAGAAGCAGTGCGAAAGCCGTTGTATCCATCTGAAGATGAAGCACGAGGCTGTTGCCATTGGTTATCTGGAGCGTTTTGCTGCAGATTATGAGCGCGAGAGTGGACAAATCTCACTGCCCGAGATGGCTCCTGCAAATGGTATCAAGGTTGCTGTCGTCGGTTCAGGTCCTGCTGGATTGTCTTTTGCCGGCGATATGGCCAAGTTGGGCTACGACGTTCACGTCTTTGAGGCACTTCACGAGATTGGTGGTGTGCTGAAATATGGTATTCCCGAATTCCGTCTTCCCAACAAGATTGTCGACGTTGAGATTGACAACCTGAAGAAGATGGGCGTTCATTTCCAGACTGACGTGATTATTGGTAAGACCATAAGCACACAGGAACTTGAGGATGATGGATTCAAGGGAATCTTCGTTGCAAGTGGCGCTGGTCTGCCTAACTTCATGAATATTCCTGGTGAGAACTGCCTGAACATCATGTCGTCAAACGAATATCTGACTCGTGTGAACCTGATGGACGCTGCAAATCCGAAGACTGATACTCCTATCAATGAGGCTCATCGTGTGCTTGTTGTCGGTGGCGGTAACACTGCTATGGACTCTTGCCGTACGGCCAAGCGTCTGGGCGCTGAGGTGACGATTGTCTATCGTCGTTCAGAGGCCGAGATGCCCGCTCGACTCGAGGAGGTGAAGCATGCGAAGGAAGAAGGTATCAACTTCATGACTTTGCACAATCCCATTGAGTATCTGGCCGATGAGAAGGGTGCAGTTCGTGCTGCAGTGCTTCAGGTGATGGAACTTGGTGAGCCCGATGCTTCTGGCCGCCGTTCACCTGTGCCCGTTGAAGGCAAGACTGTTACCATCGATGTTGATCAGGTTATCGTGGCTATTGGTGTATCGCCCAATCCTCTTGTTCCGAAGTCAATCGAAGGACTTGAACTGGGACGCAAGAACACCATTGCCGTCAACGATGCTATGCAGTCGTCGCGTCCGAACATCTTTGCAGGTGGTGATATTGTTCGTGGTGGTGCAA
The DNA here is from genome assembly GCA_024697645.1 of Prevotella sp. Taxonomy (GTDB): domain Bacteria; phylum Bacteroidota; class Bacteroidia; order Bacteroidales; family Bacteroidaceae; genus Prevotella. Next base: position 9,589 of record JAILFH010000018.1, on the reverse strand, counting down.
CCGTCATTCTGGCTATGGGTGATGGTCGTCGTGCTGCTCAAAACATGCATGAGCGTCTCAGCAAACAGTAAATTAGTGTTGGCTGCATAACGCTGCAGCATGTAACAATAATGAACGGACTTTATACTATCATTTTGCTCATACTAAGCAACGTCTTTATGACGCTCGCTTGGTATGGGCATCTTCGTTTACAGCAGTCGGGCATCAGTAACAACTGGCCTCTGTTGGGTGTGATTGTGTTCTCGTGGGGAATAGCCTTCTTTGAGTATTGCTGTCAAGTTCCAGCCAATCGTATGGGCTTTACAGGAAACGGAGGTCCCTTCACTCTCGTTCAACTGAAGGTCATTCAGGAATGTATTTCACTGGCGGTATTTGCGGTGATTGCAAACATTATGTTTCAGGGCGACCACTTGCATTGGAACCACATTCTTGCCTTCTTCCTCATCATCTGTGCCGTCTATCTTGTCTTTATGAAATAGTGGTTCATCGGTGAGGAATCGATAAATAGAAAGAGAATAGCAACTCATCGGTGAAGTATCGTGAAATCGAATGAAGAATTGCGGTTCAGCGGCAAAGTATCTCAAAATCAAAAAAGAATATAGGTCGGTGGGTTAACTCTCAACTCAAAATCTCCACTTTAACTCTTCACTTTCAACTCTCCATTATCAAATCCTCCCTCTCCTCTCTTAAAACAACGTCATTTTGGTAGAACAACGACTTCTTCGGCTTCTCACTCGTGCGCTTCGCGACTATCGCCTCATCGACGACGGCGAGCATGTGCTTGTGGCTCTTTCTGGCGGCAAAGATTCCCTTTGTCTGCTTGAACTCCTTGCACAACGGAGACACATCTATCCGCCGCGATTTCAACTCTCAGCGGTTCACGTGAGAATGGAGAATATCGCCTACGAAACTGACACAACTTATCTTGAAGATTTCTGTCGACGACTTGATGTTCCACTTCACGTCATCACAACTCGTTTTGAAACAATCGACTCGTATGATGAATCAGAAACGAATGATCAGACGTCTATATCTTCACTTTCGCGCAAGCAGAAAACGCCCTGTTTTCTCTGTTCGTGGAATCGCCGCAAGCAGATCTTCAATCTTGCCCAAGAGTTAGGTTGTTCGAAGATTGCGCTTGGTCATCATCAAGACGACATTCTCCACACAGCATTGATGAATCTCACCTTTCAGGGGCGTTTCGGTTCAATGCCCGTTCTTCTGCGAATGAAGAAGATGCCGCTGGCAATTATCCGCCCACTTTGTCTTTGTCACGAGGCAGATATTCAAGCCCTTGCCGAAGAGCATCAATATCAACCGCAGAGGAAACTTTGCCCTTACGACAACAACACTCATCGCACAAACATTCGCACCATTTACAATCAAATGGAACAGTTGAATCCTGAACTCCGCTATTCCCTCTGGCACGCATTGGAGCGTGAGCAGAAACTCATTGAGGAATAACCTATCAACCATAGGATTTATATTAAAAACATTTAATTCTTCATCTTCACTTCTCCATTCTTTATAAATTTTTCGTATCTTTGTTTTTTAAATATCTAAAGAAAGAATGAGAACAAAGAATATTCTTGCGATTATACTTATGTTGGCTTTGACGTTGCCAGCAGTTGCACAAAAGCGAAAGGCTGCTCACAAGGCAGTAGCACAGCCTGTTGTCGTTGAAGAGACTCCTGCTCAGCGTCTTTTCAAAACAATGTTGCCTGCAACGGCCAAAGTCATGTTTGTTGACAGCATCGTTGTTGATAAAGCCGATTTCCTGAATAGCATCCCGCTCGGTTCTGAAGCAGGTAGCATCAGTAGTTACGAGAAATTCTTCGACCGTCAGTCACTGGTTCCACTCTCAGTCTATCAGAACGAGTTCGGCGACCGTTGCTATTATGCTGATGGTGATACTTTGTCAACACGTCTCTACTCTATCGACCGATTGGGAAACAAGTGGAGCAAGCCACATGAACTTACGGAGTTTGGCAACGACTATCGTTTCCTTAACTACCCGTTCCTTATGTCTGACGGAATGACGCTTTTCTTCGCTGCTAAAGGCGAACACAGCATCGGAGGCTACGACATTTTCATGACACTTCTTGATTCTGAGTCAGGAACGTTCTATCGTCCTGAGAACTTCGGTCTTCCGTTCAATTCTACAGCCAATGACTATCTCATTGCGTTTGACGAACTGAACGAACTCGGCTATCTTGTCAGCGATCGTTACCAAGCCGCTGATAAGGTTTGCATCTACACATTTGTGCCTAAGTTTCCGCGTGTCGGATTCGAGGATGAAGACCTTTCAGATGAGCAACTCCGTCGCTATGCAAAACTCACAAGCATTAGTGACACGTGGGCATTTGGTGACCGTCAGGCGGCTTTCGAACGTTATCAGAATATGCTCAGCAGCCATCAAGACCAGAAGAAAGGCAGCCAATCGTTCAACTTTGTCATCAACGATAATCTGACCTATCATCAACTTAGTGACTTCCATTCTCCACAGTCACGACAACTCTACAAGCAATACGCCGAACTCGAGTCAACGCTGGCTACAGACAAACGCACTCTTGAGATGCAGCGCGACAAATATGCTGACGCTTCAGCACGTGAGCAACGCCAGATGAAAGGAACCATCCTGCGACTCGAGAACCAAATTCAAGAATCCCTACCCCGTCTCAACCAGATGGCCAAGGAGATTAGATACATCGAGAATAGAATTAGACAATAGAATTAGACAATAGAACATTAAAACCAAATCGTATACCAATTATGAAGCATTTTCCCGAATCAGAACTAATCATCAACGCCGACGGTTCGTGCTTCCACTTGCATCTGCGCCCCGAACAACTGGCTGATAAAGTCATTCTTGTTGGCGATCCCGCCCGCGTGAACACAGTTGCCGCTCACTTCGACAATATAGAGTGCGAAGTGTCTAGTCGCGAATTCCACACCATTACTGGTACCTACAAAGGAAAGCGCATCACCTGCCAAAGTCACGGCATCGGATGCGACAATATCGATATCGTCATGAATGAACTCGACACGCTCGCAAATGTTGACTACGAAACTCGTACAGAGCGCCCTGAGCACCGCACTCTTACGTGTGTTCGTATCGGAACTTGTGGCGGTCTGCAGCCATTCACACCGACAGGTTGCTTCGTAGCCTCAGTGAAGAGTATCGGTTTCGACGGATTGCTCAACTATTATGCTGACCGTAACAAAGTTTGCGACCTCGAGATGGAAGAGGCATTTAAGGAACACATGAAATGGGACCCCATTAAAGGTGCACCCTACATTTCTGTAGCCGATGCTGAACTTATTGATCAGATCGCTCAAGACGATATGGTTCGTGGCTACACAGTTTCTTGTAACGGCTTCTATGGTCCTCAAGGACGTGTACTTCGTGCAGATATTGCTGATCCTGAACAAAATCAGAAGATTGAGGCTTTTGAATACGACGGAATGCACATCTGCAATTTCGAAATGGAGTCGTCTGCCCTCGCTGGTCTTGCTTCAATCCTCGGTCATCGCGCCATGACTTGCTGTATGGTCATCGCGAATCGTTATGCGCAAGAAATGAACACCGAGTACAAGAACAGCATCGATACACTTATCGAAAAAGTACTTGACAGAATATGACTTCAATATGGACAGTCAGTATCTTGATGACGCTGATTTTCATCTCCTCTATCCCAATGTTTCTCAGTGGAAAAGGAGATAAATTCTTAATCAAAGAGGAATTAAGACATCTGTATCAGACGAAGCGATTGCGTATTCTGATGGCTGCTCTTTCCTTCTTTGCATCTATCTACTGCCTGTCTATTCCATTTATAGTAAAAGGTAATTTTGAGAATCTGCTATTCATAATGACTGGAGGCTTTTTCATTCTAGTCATAGTCATTATGATACTTGTCAAAACTTGGGCAAAGAATAAATGAACAACGATACTATCTGCGCATTAGCAACAGCCCCTGGTGGAGCATTGGGAATCATACGTATTTCAGGGTCTAAAGCCTTTGATGCGGTCAGTGCGCTCTGTTCTATTAGTTGCAGTAGCGTTGAAGCGAATACGACTCACTATACCCATCTCGTCGATACTCAAGGGGCAGTTATCGACGAGGTAATGGTGACGGTATTTCGTTCGCCCCACTCCTACACGGGTGAGGATTCTGTGGAAATCAGTTGTCATGGGTCATCATATATAGCAAAGAAGATTCTTGAGGCTTTGGTTCGTCAGGGGTGTCGAATGGCTGAACCGGGCGAATTCACAAAACGTGCCTATCTCAACGGCAAACTCGACCTCTCGCAAGCAGAAGCCGTTGCCGACTTAATCGCTTCAACCAATAGAGCAACTCATCAAATGGCCCTGTCGCAACTTCGTGGTGAAATCTCCACAGAACTCGCTGATTTGCGTCAGCATTTGCTGCAACTCACTACCCTGCTCGAACTTGAACTCGATTTCTCTGATCATGAGGACCTTGAATTTGCCGATCGCAGTGAACTTGAGAATCTTGCTCAAACTATTGAAAGCCATATAAGCCGTCTTGCGAAGAGTTTCGAAACGGGAAAGGCGCTGAAAGAAGGAATTCCTGTTGCGATTGTTGGTAAAACTAATGTTGGAAAATCGACACTTCTGAATCACCTATTGAAAGACGACCGCGCAATTGTCAGCGATATTCACGGCACTACGCGAGACACCATTGAAGACACTATCGACATTCATGGAGTGCAGTTCCGCTTTATCGATACTGCTGGTCTACGACAGACTACTGACACTATCGAGCAAATCGGCATTGAGCGTACCTACGCCGCGATTTCTAAAGCACGCATCGTCCTTTGGCTCATCGATAGGCAACCCAGCAATGAGGAAATTGTCGACATGATGAAACGTACTGACGATAAGAAACTTATCGTCATTCATAACAAAATTGATCTTGAGAACTCGCAGATTTCGATTCCGAATTATCAGACGATAGATATTTCTGCGAAGAAGGATATTGGAATAGAAAACCTCGAAGAACAAATCTTCGAGGCAGCAAATCTTCCTGAACTAACGGCCAATAGTATCATCGTCACTAATGCCCGCCACTACGATGCACTTCTTCGTGCCCACGAAAGCATTCAGCGTGTACTTCAAGGCCTACAAGATGGTTTATCATCCGACTTGCTCAGCGAAGATCTCCACCTCACTCTTGATATTCTCGCCGAGATTACTGGTGGCCAAATCACTCCCCAGGAAACCCTCAACAATATCTTCTCTCATTTCTGCGTGGGAAAGTGAACATTTTGCGTGGGAAAGTAGATTTTGCGTGGGAAAATAGATTTTACATTGCAAGGTGATTGATAAGAAAAACATAAAATGTGCAAATGTAACCCATTGCACTATTACAAAAAAACAAATAATTCGTATTTTAACGAACAGAAACTATCAATGAAACAGATTTTAATAGCATCATTTTTGACTATATCTTTGATATGTCAGGCACAAAACTGGGATTGGGTTTCCAATCAAGTAAATGTAGAGAATAATGCCGACCCTAACAAAGCATTAGTTTATGATTTATGGAAATCATTCTTAGATGCTCATAACGATTCCACAACTATCTTTCCGCAATGGAATGAAAAAGACAAGATGAGATGGAAACAGCCAGACCTCATCAGCAGTGAAGGTTTCTTAAACGCAAATCTGTATTCCTATCTGAATAAGGTGTTGGAAATACGTCCTGAAAATGATGCGTATATCATCCGTTCAATGTTCTACACACCTTTTAACGACGACAAAGCAATCTTTGTTCTCGCCATCACCAATCATGTTGTAAAAAGGGACGAGAAGGGTGAATTCAAGATATATAACTGGGTGGACTATCATACACGTAACTGGCAACATCAAACAGTCGGACATATAGATTATTGCTATTATCCAAGTTTTCATTTTGATGAAACGAAAGCAATGGCCGCCAACAAACTGATAAATTTGTTGCACGACAAACTTGGAGTAAATCTTCCTGAACGTATCACACAATTCATCGCACCTAATTTGTATGAGCAACAAAAGTTGAAAGGTTTTGACTATCTCATCGGCATGGGTGATGAGCAAGGCAACTCTGGCGGTTCTTTTGATAGGAAGAACTTCATTATATACGGTGACTCTGTTCACGGAGAGAATTATCAGCACGAAATAGCACGACTTATCAATCCGACATACCCCGATGCACATTTTCTTTTCATTCAAGGGATTGCGGAATATGTGAATACATCGCAAAAGCAATTCGGCTTATCACATCGCGAACATTACGGGCGTATGAAAGTATGGTTGAATGCTCACCCAGATGCAGACTTAACAGACTTGGATGACAAATTCTATACAATGGATAATCAGACTGCTCCTTCTTATCTGGTCGGCAAGATTGTATGTTACGAACTTTTCAAGAGAGGTGGCTTTCAGGCTTTGAAGCGAGCATTGGATTCAGGCGAAGAAGATGCTGACTTTTACGGATTTCTTAAGAAGGAGATAGGAATTAGTAAAGTAAACTTTAACCACTGGTTGCGTGAAAAGATAGACCTTTATTCTAAGGAGGATATCCCGCCTTTACAGTGATTTAATATATTTCAACTTATCAGAAAAAGAACAAAGATGGCTAAACGCGAATATATACAGGCAAATAAGGAATGGCTCGAAGCCAAGTCGAAGGAGGAAGGAGTAAAGGCTCTGCCGAAGGGAATCTTCTACAAGGTGCTGAACGAAGGAAATCCTTCAAGCGCGAAACCCTCTGTCCGCAGTATTATCACAGCACATTACACAGGTCGAACCATCAATGGAAAACTGTTCGACAGTAGCCGAGGTGGAGCACCTCTGGCCTGTCGACTCTGCGATCTGATTGAAGGTTGGATTATCGCCTTGCAGCAGATGCATATTGGTGACAAATGGGAACTCTATATTCCTGCCGAAATGGGCTACGGCCGATTCTCACAACCTGGTATTCCCGCAGGCTCTACCCTCATCTTTGAGATAGAACTATTAGGAATCGCATAAGTAAGAAACACTTTATCAAAACTCATTTTTTTCAATTTAGGATACAAGGAATTTTGAAATTTCTTGTATGAAAAGTTGTGTGATTTTTTTCATTATTCACTCCCTTCGCTGATTGATTCGGCACATTAACTGAATATAATTGCAAGTGAAGCGAGAACGTATTATCTTTGTTGAAACGTTTTCTTAACAGAAAGGAGTTGAAATGAAAAAATTATTGTTTATATCTGCATTAATTTCCCTTAGTGCCAGCATAATGGCACAGACAATGGCGAGCAGTTCCTCTACGAAAAAACCAGCAGGAGCAACATATATCATTAGTGATGGCTCTACAGCAAGCAAATCCAATGAGACCTTATCAACAGAGACATCAGACTATAATGTTGTGCAAGTAACCAATGGAACACTGAATCTCAACAACTGTTCTATCACTAAAACGGGTGACTATAGTAGCAACTATTCGGGCGACGACACAAGTTTCTATGGTACAAACTCTGCAGTTTTCGCATCGGGCAGTTCTGCTTTCATCAATATCAATGGTGGCAGTGTCTCCACCAATGCAAAGGGTGCAAATGCCGTATTTGCAACTGACGGGGCGACCATTACGGTCAACAATTTAAGTATCGATAATTCCAAGAACGTATCACGCGGCCTTCACTGCACAGGAGGCGGTATTATCAATGCTTCTAATGTCGACATTACTACGAATGGCGAAACATCCTCAACAGTTGCCACAGACCGAGGTGGCGGCTTTGTTACTGTAAGCGGAGGAAACATAACCGCCAAAGGAAAGAAATCATCGGTCATCTATAGTACTGGAACTATCAGTGTAGACAATATCACGGGGTTATCTGAACAAGGACCAATGGCAACAGTAGAAGGAGCAAACACTGTTATCATCAAAAATAGCCAAATGACGTCGCAGTCAGATGCACGAGGAATACTGTTGCACCAATCAAACTCTGGAGATGCAGATGGTACAAAGCCTGTATGTACTATTTCCAATTCCACGCTTACCACTACGAATAGTAGCGCACCATTATGCTTTGTGACAAACGTCACGGGAACTCTGACCTTAACTGACGTAACCCTCGATGTTGCCAGTGGCTGTCTGATGAGCGTAGAATACTATAAGCGGGGAAATGGTTCTACTGGTACCCTAGACCTTCAGACAACTTCAGACAGTTGGGAATACACAGGAATTGTTGATGCTGACGAGGTGAACAATATAGCAGTAAACATAGGGAAGAATGTTATTTGGAACGGTGCTGCTGACACCAACAACGATGCTCTCTCAGCAACAGTTACGCTTGAAAGCGGTGCAGTCTGGAATCTAACGGCAGACACCTATCTCAGTTCACTTGTCAACAATGGTATTGTCAATAAAAATGGCTACACACTGTCCGTTTCTAAAAGCAGCGGTAGTGGCATCATCAATGAGACAACTGGAATAGACACCATTAACAACACCTGTAATTCAACAGAATACGACTCCCAATCGTCCAACGACACCTATACCCTCGATGGTCGCAGGGCAACTTCTGCTACTCGCGGCATTGTTATTCGAAATGGAAAGAAAATCCTTATCAACAAATGACGATAACCATAAAGTTTAAAATCAAATACGAACTCAAAAATCATGACGCCCTGCCAACTCCATCAAGGAAAAAACAGGGCGTCATTATTCAGTGTTACTCTTAGCGCGTCGCCATAAAGTCAGAAGTACCAGGAAAGTAGTCCTCAGTCTGCATACAACGAATGATTCCTACTTTCATTTGAGATTCGTATTATTCCTTCTCACTACCATGACAATGCCCATGACCATGACAACCACCATTGCCTTCACCTTTGCCTTCACCATGTTCATGATGATGGTGGTGATCGCCACAGCCGTCGTGATGACAAGTTCCATCGCCATAAGTGATTGTTCCACCAAGATACTGCGCCAGCAATTCCTGAACAGGAATCTCCGGAGCACCTGCATGAACTTGAATACCAAGTTGATTGAGCAAGTTGACCGCTCCTCCACCAAGACCACCGCATAAGACGTCAGTACATCTATGCGAAGCAATGAAGCGCGGCATTGCTCCATGTTCGTGTTCTGGGGCTTGGAAAACAACCGTTTCCGTCACCTTTCCCTCAACTACTGATACTATTGTCACTTGGGGTGCCTTGCCAAAATGTGGGAACAACACACCGTCTTTCGTTGGAATAGCAATTTTCTGATTCATCATGATAATATTCGTTTTTTTTGTTTGATAAGATTCAAAATCCTGATTTCCACCAGTGATGATGATTTTTCGACCTTCGACAATGGCAGTAGCAATCTTCCTACGCGCTTCCATATAAATACGAGTCAGCGTTGGGCGAGAGATTTTCATCACTTCAGCCGCTTCCATTTGTTGTTTACCCTCATAGTCGAGCAATCTGAGAGATTCATACTCGTCGAATAGCAACTCGACGTGAGCGTCCTTACCCGAACGTCTTCCGAATGGACGAAATCCGGCTGCCTTGGGTGTAGAGTTCACCTGTCGCAACTGTTTATTTCTTCCCATA
>JAILFH010000118.1 GCA_024697645.1 Prevotella sp. | reverse complement strand
TATTATAAGATGCTTTCTATGGTTTATATTGACAATGCGAACACCGAAACAACAATTTGCGAACACCGAATCCGAAATATCAGTAAATAGAGTGTTTACAGCAATCCTATAAAAAACATCCGTGTTCGCATCGTGTTCGCAAAAAGAAAAACCAGCAACCTCAAAATCTTTGTAAGTTGCTGATTTTCAGTGTGGACCAGCCAGGGCTTGAACCTGGGACCTCCAGATTATGAGTCTGTTGCTCTAACCAACTGAGCTACAAGTCCGATGCATACAAATGGTTTGTTTGCGAGTGCAAAGGTACGAATAAAGGTGGAAAATACAAAATAAATTAGTTATTTTTTAAATTTTCTCGTTTTTTGTTCGTAACTTTGTTGCAAATAACGGGGAAATCTTAACGTTTTTGATGAGATTGCCATAAAAAGAAAATCTATTATGGAGGAGAAGAAGAATAAGGTGATAGAGTATTTCAAGAACCTGACGCCGGAAAAGAGAAAACGCTTGTTGTTGATACTGCTGGGTTTGATTTTGGCAGTCTGGCTTCTTAGTGGTCAGATTGAATCATGCAACCAAAAGAATGTGGCGACACAAGATCAGGAGGTTGTAGAACAGACGACCAAGAAAGTATCGAAGAAAAAGACTACAAAGAAAACTACGACCAAAAAGAAAGCGACAGCAAAGAAGACTACGGCTAAGAAGACAACTAAGAAAAAGACTGCCGCCAAGAAATCAGCGGCCAAGAAAACTACGACCAAAAAGAAGTCATCTTCAACTAAAAAGAGCAAGTCGTCTTCCTCGAAAAAGAAGTCTACTTCGACGTCTAAAAAGTCATAGAATCTTCAAAAAACCGCGGTTTCATCGGAAGTAAATAGCCTTTTTAGGAGAAAATTTGTCAGTCTAAAATATAAAGAACCGATTCCTTCATGCCAGAAGAAATCGATTCTTTTTTCTTTAAAGTTTTCTATTAGTTAAAGGCTACAGTCCCTCTTTGGCAAGTCCGCCGGTGGAAGTTTCCTTGTAGAGTGACGGTAGGTCGTGACCCGTTTGTTTCATTACGCGAACCACACGATCGAATGTCACGCGATGGCGACCATCACTGAAGGCGGCATAGAGTTGGGAGTCGAGCGCGCGGGTTGCAGCAAAAGCATTACGCTCGATACACGGAATCTGAACCAGTCCACACATCGGGTCGCAGGTCATTCCCAAGTGATGCTCCAGTCCCATTTCTGCAGCATATTCAATCTGGGCGGGTGAACCTCCAAAGAGTTGACAGGAAGCGGCAGAGGCCATAGCGCAAGCCACACCCACTTCACCCTGACAACCTACATCGGCTCCAGCAATCGATGCGTTATGCTTCACCACATTGCCGATAATACCAGCCGTAGCCAAAGCGTGCAGAATGCGTTCCTCTGAGAACATATGACCACGTGAAAGATGATAAAGCACTGCGGGCAGCACACCACACGAGCCACAAGTAGGAGCCGTAGCAATGATGCCACCTGAAGCATTCTCCTCGCTCACTGCCAGCGCATAGGCAAACACCAGTCCACGACTTTGCAGATGAGCCTTATAGCCAGAAGCCTTTACATAATAGGTAGGAGCCTTGCGAGCCAATCCGAGAGGACCAGGAAGAACACCCTCGTGATTAATGCCACGTTCAACAGAAGCCTGCATCACTTCCCATATTTTGCGCAGATAGTCCCAGATGTCGCTGTCTTCGCATTTGTCGACATATTCCCAGAAACCACGTCCATAGCGCTCACACCAATCCAGAATCTCTTGTAAAGTCTGCATGGAATAGACTTCCCTTCCACCTAGATCTGAGCCGTCTTCATTGCCTTCTGAGAGAGCACCACCACCTATGCTAAACACCGTCCAAGGATCAGAGGCTTTGCCTTCGGCATCAATCGCCTTGAAAAGCATTCCGTTAGGATGATAGGGAAGGAATTCTTTGGCATTCCAGATGATGTCGACAGGACCCACAGGCTGCAGTCCCTCAGTAATGGCGACATCAGTCATGTGGCCTTTGCCCGTAGCAGCCAGAGAACCATACAAAGTCACCTCGAAGCGCTTAGCCTCGGGATGGCGACTTGCATAGATTTCAGCCGCCTTCATCGGACCCATCGTGTGGGACGAAGAAGGTCCTTTGCCTATTCTAAATATTTCTTTTAAAGACTTCATGTCGGATGCAATAGAAGTGTGAAATAGCGAATTTTACTTTCTCTTATTCTTCTTGGCAGCCTTTTTCTTTGCTGCGGCAAGAGCCTTTCGTGCAGCCTTTTCGCCCTTCTTCTCGAGCGTTTCGTAATAGACCTTTCCGAAAGCCTTCAGTTGTTCGGTGAAAGCCTTGCCACTGGCTTCGGTCTTGGCTTCATCCTCAGGAGCAGCCCAAGCGTGGCGGAATCCCTTCACATCGTTCCAATGACCACGTGTGAAGTCGGGAACTTCCACAGGCATATTGCCCTTGTCCATAGAGATAGAGCCGAGTTCAGCGAGGCAGCACCATTCGGCGAGGTCATAGACGTCCATATCAAGGGGCAGACCATTACGCAGACAGTAGACAAAACGAGAGTCCATGATGAAGTCCATACCACCATGACCGCCCACTTCCTTAGCCTCTTCGCCATATTTCGTCACGATGGGCGAAGTGTATTTTTCGAGCAGAGCCTTCGTATCTTCCTCACTCATATAACTATGAGCAGTGAGATCTTCGTGGTTGGGTTTCACACCAGCATCGGTCATATCCTTGGCTGAGAGAGCATAGCCTTCAGTAGGATATTTGTTGGCAAAACCTGTAGTTCCCGTGAGTTGATACATACGGTTGTAAGGCTGGGGAGTCATCACATTGTGGTGAATCTCGATAACCTTGCCATTCTCTGTCGAGATGAGCGTAGTAGTATGGTCGCCATTGCGGAAAGGCTCGTCTTTTCCCGTGCGGTCTTTCACCAACTGACGGCCATTGAACGACTTCGTATCCATAGCAACGAGCGTCTTCATGCGGTCGCCACGATGAATGTCGAGAACCTGAGCCACAGGACCCAGTCCGTGAGTGGCATAGACATCGCCGCGGAACTTCTGGTTGTAGTCCAGACGCCATCCCAGTTTGTCATTGGCGTCACGTTTCCAATATTCGTTCCAGTAGGGTGACAGTTCATGACGATAGGCGCCCTGAACATAGATAACCTCTCCGAAAAGCCCTTTCTGAGCCATATTCAGAGAATTCAGTTCAAAGAAATCGTAGCAGCAATTTTCGAGAATCATGCAGTGCAGACGCTTTTGCTCAGAAAGATTGATGAGCGTCCAGATTTCGTTCATATTCATGGCCGATGGCACCTCAATAGCCACGTGCTTGCCGCTTTCGAGTGCTTCCTTCGCAACGAGGAAATGGTGAACCCAGTCGGTAGCGATGTAAACCACATCGATATCGGTTCGCTTGCAGAGTTCCTTATAGCCATCTTCGCCCGAATAGATGTCGGCTGGCGGCATGGAAGCGTTCTTCAGATAAGCATTGCAAGCCTCTGCGCGCTCCTTTTCATGGTCGCAGAGAGCCATAACCTGAATACCAGGGATATGGGTCCAGCGCTCAACGGCACCAGGACCGCGCATACCCAGACCAACAAATGCTACGCGAACAACATCCATTTTCGGAGTAGTCAGACCCAGAACGGTCTGCTGTCCGGCAGGTTGGTCAGGAACATCGGTTATGATTGTTCCGTTAACGACCTTGTACGGCCAGTCGAATTTTCCTGCTTCAGGCTGTTGAGCCCACATGTTCAATGACAGCATCAGCGCCGTCACTACCAATACATAAAATCTTGTTTGTTTCATAGGTTTTGAAGTAATTATTTTTTATTGCCAATTGTTCTGCAAAATTACAAAAATAGTTTGACAATTAGTCAACCTATTCCTGATTTTATTTTAAAATGTTGGTATCAGGCAGGAAATTGGGGAAGGAAACGGGCTTATAGCCCTGTTCAATGGACTGTCGTGAGAGTTCGCTCACCGCACACCACTCTGCCAGGTCATAGACATCAATGTCGAGCGGGCAACCTTTATGCAGACATTCCACCAATCGCTTGTCCATGCGCTGACTCATGAGGCTGTGAGGCGTGCAGTCGCGACTTTCCACAGAATGCTTCGTGCCAATGACATGATAGCAACGGGTATATTCGTGAGGGTCTACGACATTATGCTGTAAAAGAATAGTTTTTCCAAGACGTGTCCGCATAATTGTCATGGTGTGGTCGCCATTATGGAAGTCAGACCGCTTGAAGGGTTCAGTGTCCATGCAGATGAGTGTTTCGATGGAGTCCGTACGATGAATGCCGAGCATCTGACAGGCAGGTCCCATGCCATGAGTGGGGTAGAGGTCACCGCGATAAAGTTGATTGGCCTCAGTTCGCCAAGGTGTCCAGCGTCCGTCCATCGGATGAATGTAGCCGCCTCCAACGTGAACAATGGTTCCCATACGACCCCTACGCATAGCAGCGAGCGTTGCGAGATGGCAACTATCGTAACAGCAGTTCTCAAGCATGGTGCAGTGGCGCTGGGTGTGTTCGGCTGTTTCCACCAATGCCCAGCATTCAGCAAGGGTTGAGGCTGCAGGCACTTCAATCGCCACATGTTTCCCATGGTTCATAGTCTCAAGGGCAATAGGTGTGTGAGAAGCCCAGTCGGTGCATATATAGATAAGGTCCAAGTCGGGCATCCGGCAGAGATCTTCATAATGGTAGAAGCGCCTTGTTGTGCTGCAAACGGCTGAAGCGGCGAGCATGTGTTCTTCATTTACATCACAGAGAGCAGCCACTTGGGCATGTTCCATCTGGCTGAAACGCTTCACGGCTTTTAGTCCGCGTTCGCCCAACCCAACAAACCCCACACGCACGATTTCAATCGGTGCGACGCGAAGTCCCAGTACGCTTTGTCTTGTCTTTTCAGGTTTCAAGTCTAAAGTCTCAAAAGTTTCTCTCTGCAAAAATACAGATATTTTCCGTATTATTTCTAAAAAATCATATAAAATCACCCAATTCTTCGAAAAATTGATTAACTTTGTAGGTCTAAAAACCATTTGATGCCGATGAAACGAATTCTATTCCTTTTCGTTGGGACCATGTTGGCCTTAGTGGCCTGGGCCGACGATATTGTTGTGACCACATTCCGCGTAGCAGGTCCCTATGAGGTCCGTCAGCCAGTGTTGCTCGACTCTGTCAATTTGAATGCCGAGACTTATAAGGCTTCGGCGCTCATTGATACTCCGTTGAAACTCGATTTGGCGCGCCATGCAACAGAAATTACCGACAGTTTGTTGCCCGCTTGTCCTTATGAGCAGGCACTTTGTTTGTTGCAGACAGATGTTCAAGTATTGGGCTACGCCAAGGCAAAGTTTGAAATCAGGCATCTAAAGGACTATCAGTTGTTTGTAGATGGCAAGAAGGCGAGCGGTGAGCAGGATTTGCTGGCTGGAAATCATGAGATTGTCGTGAAGTATCTGGCAAAGGCGGCGAGCCGCGATACAGCCGTCTTGGTCATCAAACCTACTGGTGAGGGACAAATACAAGCATTAAATCCGAATGGGGCAAAGCGACTCTACACCCTCAGTGATGTAACTGACGGGACCCGCATTCAGTCGGCTTCGTTGTCGCCTGATGGTCGTTATCTCATTTCACGCTATGTGGAAACCCAGCCTGGTGGCAACTCTTCGTGGCGATATGAACTCACAGAACCACGCACGGGCAAGCAATTGCTTACGACCGATAAGAATATATCATGGATGCCCCGTAGCAACCGCTATTATTATACGGAAAGAGAAGGAACAGGTCGGCGCATCATTGTTGTTGATCCTGCCACCAACGAGCAACAGACACTTGCAACAGGGCTTTCTAACGATGGATTTCGCATGATGCCTGATGAGCGTCATTTGCTTATGACACACGAGGAAGAAGCGGTGAAGCGTCCCGAGGGAGTCTATGAAATTACTGAGCCCGACGACCGCCAGCCAGGTTGGCGCAGGCGCTCTACACTCTCGCTCTATGATACGCAGACAGGTCTTTCACAGCAACTGACCTTCGGATTCCACAACGTTGGTGTCTCCGACGTTTCTGCAGATGGCCGCTATCTATTGCTTATGGGCAGCCGTAGTCGCCTGACACAGCGCCCCACGACACTTTTCTCGCTCGTTCGCCTTGACTTGAATACAATGAAGGCCGACACGCTCGTCAGCGATGATGGATTCCTGAATGATGCAATTTTCTCGCCCGATGGGCACCAGTTGCTCGTTACGGGTTCGCCCGAGAGTTTTGGCGGCATTGGCAAGAATGTTCCTGAGGGTCGTATTCCCAGCATGACCGACCTCCAACTTTATCTCTTTGATATAGCCTCCCACAAGGTAACGCCGCTTACAAAGACTTTCAATCCCTGCGTGCATGCAGCACAATGGAGCAAGGCCGACGGTCAGATTTATTTCTCGGCAGAGGATCGCGACTGCATGAATCTCTTCCGACTCAACCCGAAGACACAGAAGATTGACCGCATAGAATTGCCTGAGGAGATTATCTCGAACTTCTCATTGGCTCGTACGTCGCCCTTGATGGCGTTTACAGGTCAGGGCGCCAGCAACGCTAATCGTAGTTATCTGCTGGACTTGAAGGAGATGAAAAAAGCCCGTCAGACTAAAAAATTGCCCATTTCATCGGGAGTAAATGTGGTAAATATGAAGTATACGCTCCTCGATGATCCCAACAAGGAACTGCTCAAAGATATCGAATTGGGCGACTGTCAGCCTTGGGATTTTGTTAGTTCGAAGGGCGACACCATTTGCGGTCGTTATTACCTGCCTCCTCATTTCGATGCTTCGAAGCGCTATCCGATGATTGTGAACTATTACGGAGGTTGCTCACCGACGAGCCGAAACTTCGAGACCCGCTATCCTCAGCACGCTTATGCTGCACTGGGTTATGTCGTTTACGTTATCAATCCCAGCGGAGCCACAGGATTTGGACAGGAGTTCTCCAGCCGTCATGTGAACACTGCGGGCAAGGGAGTTGCCGAAGACATCATCGAAGGTGTGAAGCGGTTCTGTGCCGAACATTCGTTTGTCGATGAGAAGAAGATTGGTTGTATTGGTGCCAGTTATGGTGGTTTCATGACGCAGTATCTGCAGACGCAGACCGACATCTTCGCCGCTGCCATTAGTCATGCTGGTATCAGCGACCATACGAGTTATTGGGGCGAAGGCTATTGGGGCTATAGTTACAGCGAGGTGTCAATGGCAGAGAGTTATCCCTGGACCCGTCGCGACCTCTATGTCGACCAAAGTCCTCTGTTTAATGCCGACAAGATTCATACACCTCTTCTCTTCCTTCATGGAGCAGCCGATACGAATGTACCTGTAGGCGAGAGCATTCAGATGTTCAATGCCCTGAAACTTCTCGGCCGACCAACTGCCTTCGTAGTCGTTGAGGGCGAAAACCACTGGATTATGGATTACCAGAAGCGCAAGAAATGGCAGAACACCATCTTCGCCTGGTTCCAGAAATGGCTCAAAGACGATTCTTCATGGTGGGATTTCATGTACAAGCCATTGCCAAAGTAACAAAGTAACAAGGTAACAAAGTAACATAGTTACTATTGTGGGAGAAGAATATGAATAAGGAGAGTGTTATCTATACTTTGAGTGTGAAGTTCTCTCTGAGAATCATTGAGATGGGGAGATATTTACTTGATAAGTATGAGCATGATAAAATATTGCCGATTTTAGTGCGTCAGATAGTTAGATGTGGAACAAGCGTTGGTGCAAATGTCAGCGAAAGTATGGCCGCTCAGAGCACAGCAGACCATATCAATAAATTGAAGATAGCATTGAAAGAAGGTGACGAAACTCGCTACTGGTTGGAATTGTTGAACAAATCAAAGTATTTGAGTGATTCGGAGTATCTATCTATAGACAACGACTGTTCTATTCTGAATGGAACATTAGTGAATATGAATAATAAGAATTTAGAAAAATAACCTTCAAAATACAAGAACAAGGTTTACAGAGCACCAAAATTAATGTACAAAAGCATTCTATGTTACTTTGTTACCTTGTTACTTTGTTACTTTGGAACTATGCATATTGCTGTTGCAGGAAACATCGGGAGCGGAAAGACGACGCTCACCAATATGCTCGCCCGCCATTATGGCTGGGAGCCGCGCTTCGAGGCGGTGGACTATAATCCCTACCTCGAGGACTACTATGCCGACATTCCACGATGGTCGTTCGCGCTTGAGGTCTATTTCCTGAAGCAGCGCTTTCGTGATTTGCTCGAGATTGCGCAGTCGGAGAAGACCATCATCCAGGACCGCTCTATCTTCGAGGGAGTCTATGTGTTCACGGCGAATAATCACGCGATGGGAAATCTCGACGACCGCGATTTCGAGACCTATATGGAACTGTTCGAGTCGATGCTCTATATTGTGAAGCACCCCGACTTGATGATTTATCTGCGGGCTTCGGTGCCTCATCTGGTGGCAAACATCCAGAAACGAGGCCGCGACTATGAGCAGACTATTCCGCTCGACTATCTATCGAATCTGAACGATCGCTACGAGGACTTCATCTTCAATAAATATCGTGGAAAAGTGCTCGTGGTTGATGCTGACCCACTCGACTTCCAGAACAATCCGAAGGATTTTGCCGGAATCATCGACAAAATCGACCGCACCTTGTTCGGCTTATTCAAAGACTGAAATAAAAAACATTAAAATATCCAAGATATGCACATAGCCATAGCAGGAAACATCGGAAGTGGCAAGACAACGCTTACAAAACTTCTTGCCAAACGTTACGGCTGGACCCCAAGGTTCGAGCCTGTTGACAACAACCCCTATCTCGCCGACTTCTATGCAGACATGAAGCGGTGGGCGTTCAACACCCAGATCTACTTCCTGAACAAGCGATTCAAGGAGGTGGTGGAAATCTCGCAGTCGCCCGAGACGATCATTCAGGACCGTACTATCTTCGAAGATGCACGAATCTTCGCACCGAACCTTCACGCACAGGGAATGATGTCGGATCGTGACTTCGAGAACTACGAAGACCTCTTCGACCTGATGATTTCGCTCGTGAAGTTGCCCGATCTGATGATTTACATCCGTTCAACAATTCCCACGCTGGTGGCACAGATTCAGAAGCGAGGTCGCGAGTTCGAGCAGGGAATCCGAATCGACTATCTCGAAGGTCTCGGCCGTCGCTACGAAGAATGGATTAGCGGCTACAAAGGCAATCTCATCATTGTAGACGGCGACAACATTAAGTTCGGAGAATCAACCGAAGACTTCCAGAAAGTCACCGACATGATTGACGCTAAACTCTTCGGTCTCTTCCCGATGGAGTAAACCGTAGATAGACAAAAGGGTTTCTTGAAACCCCGAAAGACTTTTCTTAATCAGAATTTGTAAACTTCTGACAAGTTATCATCGTTTTGCGTCTTTTTGTCTGATAGAAAATCCGTGTGGAATTTGAAGAAAAAAGAATTTCGCAAAAAGACCTACCGACCTACCATAACCCCCTTCAAATCCCGATGAATAAAGGGCTGAGGGCATGGTAGGTCTTCTTTGCACACCTACCATAGACCTACCATATTCAAAAGTAAAAAAGTAAAAAAATTATTACTGTCCGCTAAACATTGATTCATCAGATAAAATTAGGGCTGTCACCATTCAAAGGTGTCAGCCCTTTTGGTTATCTTTGCAGTCGCCAAACATAAACAAACATAACCATGGGCAAAAGTACACATTTTTTCGGACAGCCGGTGTATGGTCAGCTAATTCCTTAATGATTGTATTATAGCCTACGCCAGTGTTTTCTGGATCACCGTAACTTCCCTTCATGGTAGGAATACCAGGAGCTATGCCAAGTTCTTTGTAGTAATCCTCTTGTTGAGAGTCTATCAGATTCATGCGTTCAGTGTTTCTTGCCATTTAATTCTTTGGATATTTCCTGATTACGTAACAGAGTGTATGCCAATTTTCCAGTAAGGTATAAGTATACAGGATTATGACCTTCTAATAAATATTTATATTCTTTCGAATATCTAATGTATTTAGTAATGTTTATAATTGGAAAATGATGCCCTAACCAAAAATCATCATCAAATAGGGCACCATGATAATATCGTTCACATCCAGCAAAGAGGGTAAGTATATGTGATGCGAAATATCCACCTGACAGATATACTGCTGTCATCACAAGCACTGGGTGTTTTGCCAATTGTTTTTTTATTTTAAAGCGGCAGCTTGAATATATAACTCCTCCTATAATAGAATGTAGTATAAGTCCAAAAAAAATCGTTGTAACAAATAGAAGTTGTAAAATGTTTGTGCCTGATACATTTTTATTTAGCATGGTGCCCAATGTACCAACAAATAATGTACCAATCATTAAGATAAACCATACGGTGATAATGATATAGAACAAACTTACAAGTATGTCATTGTAAATCCTTTTAAAAAATGCTATCATATATTTCTTTTGCTTTATTCTTAAATATTTTGCCTATTTACCATATAGGAATTAACAACTTATAATATGCTTTTTCGTTTTTGAAACTTATCACTTTACATCCACTATCAAAGACACTACGTACTGTAAGAAAATTATAAGCATCACCTCTAATCATAACAAGCCAATAATATTTTGGCGTTTGATAATTATTTACAATTTGGTAAGATGTACTTTCTGA
>JAILFH010000012.1 GCA_024697645.1 Prevotella sp. | reverse complement strand
TGGACGGAGCGCGGACGCGAGTTTATTCACAAATTGTTCAAACAATAAAGAAAGGAGAAAATGGAAACAAAGATTCTACGCGTTGTACGCCAAGGTGAGGCGTTCAACATCCAAAGTCAGAAAACCGAATCGGGACAGATTCAGAAGTGCAACATCGTGCTTCGCGAGCTGGGCGGTTCGAAGTTCGAGAACGAATATGCGGCATCGATGCTGGGCAATCTTGCCGCCTGCCGCCTTCAGGAGGGCGATGTGGTGGTCGCTACGCTGCGATTCACTACCCACGAGTATCAAGAACAGGTGTTTCAGGATATCCTGGTGACTGATTTGGTAAAAATAACCAATTTAACTTTCTGAAGTAGTGAAGTAGCCAGTAGTTAAAGAAGTTAAGCCAAATGTCTAGTGGCTGAATACATGCAATAGAAGTAATGGCTTAACTTCTGTCCGAAAGGACGAGCGAAGCGATAACTACTTAACTTCCTAACTACAAAGAAGTAAAGCAAACGCGAAACTTGAATAAGATTGTTTATGGGAAAGAATTTAAAGTTTTCGGTCATCACGTCGGTCTACAAGAGTGATGTGCCAGAATATGTGAGAACGGCATTTGAAAGCACTTTCAACCAGACACTTGTGCCGGATGAGGTGGTGTGTGTTGCTGACGGTCCGATACCTGATGAGCTGAAAGCCGTTGTAGAGGAGTTCAAAACAAAATATCCCGAGATAATGCACCCAGTCTACCTTGAAAAGAATGGGGGATTGGGGGAGGCAATGCGCATTGCTTCCTTAGAGGCGAAATATGAATATCTGGCAAGAATGGACTCTGACGACATCTGTCTGCCTGATAGATTTGAGAAGCAAATGAAATGCTTCGAGGAAGATCCTGAATTGAGTCTGGTGGGTGGTATGATTACGGAGTTCGACGGTGAACCAGAGAATGTCATAGCTAAGAGGATTTTGCCACTAGATGATGCGGGCATTAAGAAAATGATGCGTGGTCGATGTGCCGTGAATCATGTGACGGTGATTTTCAAGAAGGAGGACTTGCTGAAAAGTGGGAACTATCAGCCGTTTTGGAAGCAAGAGGACCACTATCTTTGGGCTCGCATGATGGAACATGGATGTAAGTTCCGGAATATTCCTGACATCGTGGTAAACGTACGTTCAGGAAAGGATCAGATTGCGAGGCGCGGCGGATGGCGGTTCTATAAAAGTGTTGTTCGTGTGTTCTGGTATATGTACAAACACAATTTGATATCGTTCGGTTATTTTATCTATATATGTGTGGTAAGAGGAACGGTGCAACTGCTAATGCCGAATTGGCTGAGGACTTGGATATATATGAAGTTCCTCCGGAAATCGTGAATCGCCCTAGATTACTAGTTTAAATGGTATATTACCTCACACATTTTAACCGGCAGACATATCCGTTTCTAATTGATTACCTTAACAAAAATGGGGTTGATGCTTGCTGGATTCATCCTCCAGTAAAGCATGGAGAGTATTTGAATGCACTATTGGGGGCGTGGGCTGCCGTGAAGAAGGCTTCTAAAGGTGATACCATTATTACTTATATGAGTTCGGCTGGTGTTCTCTGTTGGTGGATAAGCTTCTTACTATTCAAGAGAATTCATGTGATTGCAACTAATCTGGCCCTGAAAGATGACTCTTCGCTTCAAACTCGGATGATGGAGATGCTCTATCGTGGTGCATTGAAAAGTAAACGTTTTACACTGACGGTTACAAGCCAGCGATATGGGGAAACGATGCGGAAAAAACTTCATTCGAAGAAAGAACTTCCTTTGTTGAGGGATTATAACCATTTTCCTAACTATGCTAATGATTATGTTGATAAAGGGAAACGGGTCTTCTGTGGCGGTAGTTCGCAACGGGATTGGATGAGTTGTGTGAGGTTAGCAAAGGAGATGCCCGATTGGCGGTTCTTATTGGTTGGATGGAGGAATGAGGAGGAGGTCGAGTTGCCTGCAAACATCAAGAGGTTTGATAGGCTGCCATTTAAACAATTTATTCAGGCTATGCGCGAATCGACATTTGTCTATGTTCCCGTGTTGTGGAATTGTCCCGCAGGACTGATCGTGATGATGGAGGCAGCGTGGGAAGGGAAACTCATTGCAACAAGTGAAAATGATATAACTGTTGAATACGTATCAGATGAACATGGAATTGCCGATAACGATATAGAAAGCATTGCAAAACGGATGATTGACTTGTATCTGCACCCGGAGGAATGTAAGGATAAGGTAAGAGCAATGCAACAGTTTTTATCCAGACAATGTTCGGCGGAAGCATATTCCAAAACTCTGGCTGAATTAGTAAAGAGAAATCCCTGTATTGAAAACTAAATGAAGGCCATTCATTTTCCTGATATTGATGAATGGACGTTGATTTCAATGGTTTTCGAATAATGTATCACACAAAAGAACTTCTTGAGACAGTATGACAACAGAAGAGATATTGTTTGAGTGTTTGAAGAGTTCGCTATGGGGGCGGACTCTTTCGTTTTCACGCCTTGACCATGATCAGTATGAAGGATTGGTGGAGATGGCCATGAAACAAACTGTTTTCGGGTTGGTGGGTGATGCTTTGCTCAAGGAGTCGGTGAAACTGGAACGTCTGGATGCCATCCATCTGTATGCGGATATTCAGAAGATAGAGTCGGAGAGTGATCACATCAACCTGGAACTGTGTCGTTTTGCGAGAGCATTGACGAAGCGAGGAATCGAATACACCATTGTCAAGGGACAGGTGATGGCTGCGCTATATCCTCATCCAAAAATGAGGATGTCTGGGGATGTGGATATGTATTTCGTAGGTGAGTATTATGACAGGACAAAAAAGTTTGTGGAGCAGAAACTGAAGGTGTCTCTGGATAAGTTCACTGACGGGAAGCATGTGGAGTTCAATGTGCATAAGGTGACATTTGAATTGCATAATAAACTATCACAGTTTGCATCGAGGAAACATCAGGCGTATTGGGATAAGATGATTGACGAAGGGATTGGTAAAGGCGTTTCCCATGTGGATATCAACGACATGGAAATTGCAACTCTTCGCGGCACTTTTAACGCATTATATATCTTTGTTCATCTATTCTTTCACATGACGGCTAGTGGACTTGGTTTGCGTCAGCTTTGCGATTTCGCGGTGATTCTTCACGTTTGTGCAGAGGCAGAGAGGAACGGTGGAAATAGGAAAGAATGGGTGATTGACAAGGAGGAACTGAAGAGACATCTTGAGGAACTGGGGTACTGGAAGGCTTATAAAGCTGTTGGTGCATTAGTTGTAGATGTGCTTGGCTTACCGGAAGAGGATTTTCCGTTTGCGATCACGGAGAAGGACCGTAAATGGGTGAAGCCGATATTAAGGAATGTGATGGCCTCGGGTAATTTTGGTAGGTCAAGGAGAAAAGTCAAAAAACTGGGACTGCTGCATAGTATAGAGTCTGGTTGGCTGACGCTGAGGCAGGCTTGGACATTTTATCGCCTTGCTCCACGGGAGGTGTTCGGACGAGGATTGGACCTCACTGGTTGGTTCTTAGAGCGGTTTAAGATTAAGCGTGAGAACCCAGAAGTACATCGATAAAACCTATTTGGACGCTTCCAAAGGGTGAACTTATAGGGACGAGAGTCTTTCATGTGTCCCCCTAAATTTGGTTGAGGCATTTTATAATAGACGAAAGGCCATTCCAAAAGCGGTGGAATGGCCTTTCGCGTTGAAAGTTTTTTAATAGTTCTCAGCCTTGAGCTGGAAGTAGGCCTGGGGATGGTCGCAGACAGGACACACCTCAGGAGCCTTAGGACCAATAACGATATGGCCGCAATTGGAGCACTGCCAGATGGCATCGCCATCGCGTGAGAAGACGAGTTCCTTCTTGATGTTGTCGAGCAGCTTACGATAGCGAGCTTCGTGTTCTTTCTCGATGGCTGCTACACCGCGGAATTTCTCAGCGATTTCGGTGAAGCCTTCCTCATCGGCTTCTTTAGCCATACGGTCGTACATGTCGGTCCACTCGAAGTTCTCGCCGTTGGCAGCGTCTTCGAGGTTTGCGATTGTATCGCTGACCTTTCCACCATTCAGGTATTTGTACCACATCTTGGCATGTTCTTTCTCGTTGCCAGCGGTCTCTTCGAAGATGGCGGCAATCTGAACATAACCGTCTTTCTTTGCCTTACTGGCGAAGTAAGTGTACTTGTTACGAGCCATGCTCTCACCTGCAAATGCTTCCTGCAGGTTTTTCTCTGTTTTTGTTCCTTTTAAATCCTTCATAATGCTTTTTTATAATTAGTATAATAGAGTATTTCAAGTTTCACATTTGCTTTACTTCTTTGTAGTTAGGAAGTTAAGTAGTTATCGCTTCGCTCGTCCTTTCGGACAGAAGTTAAGCCATTACTTCTATTGCATGTATTCAGCCACCTGACATTTGGCTTCACTTCTTTAACTACTGGCTACTTCACTACTTCAGAAAGTTGAGTTATTTAAGAAATTTTCTGCGTAATCATTGGCTCTTCGGTAGCGTTATCTCTCCGCGCATATTACGGCACATGTTTTGGCGCACCTGACGGAAGTCGGAGTAATGTCCTTGTAGGTGCATGAGTTTGGTGACGGCACTTTCCACCGTACTGTCGAAACCGCTTATAACACCTGCGTTTTTTAATTGATAGCCTGTGTCGTAACGGGCCATTTCAACGGTGCCGGCAGCACACTGACTGATATTGATGATATTGACACCTCGGTAGGATGCGTCTTTGAGCATTTTCATCAGCCATGGGCGTTGAGGAGCATTACCACTTCCATAAGTACGCATGATAATGCCACGTAGTTCCGGTGCATCGAGAACATGGCGTACGATATTGTCCTGAACACCTGGGAAAAGGGTGAATACCACTACATTGGGGTCCAATGCGAAATGAGGTGTCAGCGGCCTGCTGAAGTCGGGTTTGAGGATATGTTCCTCGTGATACGTGATTGTCACACCAGCATCAGCAAGGTGAGGATAGTTGAACGACTCGAAAGCGTTGAATCCGTCGGCATTGATCTTGGTAGAGCGGTTACCGCGCAACAGTTTTCCGCTGAAATAGATACATACCTCAGGTACGATGGGCAAGCCATTCTCATGGTGGGCAGCAGCGATTTCGATGCTGGTGATGAGGTTCTCCTTGCCATCGGTACGGAGCTGACCAATAGGTAGTTGTGAACCTGTCAGGATGACGGGTTTCGTCAGGTTCTCAAGCATGAAACTGAGGGCTGATGCCGTGAAGGCCATCGTGTCTGTTCCGTGGAGGATGACGAAACCGTCATATTCGTCATAATGGTCGGCGATGATGCGAACGAGTTGTGCCCATAGGCGCGGGGTCATATCGGAAGAGTCGATAGGAGGGTTGAACTGATATACTTCGATGCCAGTGGAGATGTATTCGAGCTCGGACGTCTGAGACGCTAAGAGCTTGAAGTCCAACGGTTCCAGAGCACCAGTCTTTTGATTTCGACCCATGCCGATGGTACCTCCTGTATAGATGAGGAGTATCCGCTCTTTACGGTTGTAGGCCATATTCTTCAGTTCGTACGACATCGTTTGCGTATTATTTTTTGCAAATATAGCTTAATTTCTTCGTATATCCAAAAAAAAG
>JAILFH010000110.1 GCA_024697645.1 Prevotella sp. | reverse complement strand
CAAAGCCCATCCAATGCGTCCCCTTTGGCTTAGGCCGCCTCCCCATCGGGGAGTGCTCAAATCTTAAAGCCGCCAACGGCGGAACTCAGCAGTTATAATTTTCCAATTTCCATTTTCCAATTTCCATTCGAATATCCCCTTCGGCTTAGGCTGCTTCCCAATGGGAGTGCTCAAATCTTGAAAAATAAATCTTTTGCCCCTGTAGGGCGACATGGCGCTTCGCGTGGTTAAGAATGGTTCAGAATAGTTATGAATGGTTCAGAATCAAAAGAATAATGCGAATACGTTGTCCAAAATGCCGTCTAACCACTCTGGGAATACCCAGAAGAACAGGACTATAAAGACAAAGCCTATCCAACTACAGACCTTAGTGAAACCAGGCGATGGCTTCTTGTTTGTCATCATCTCATATAACGCAAACACAATGGCCCCACCCTCGTCAATATCATGAAACACGCCTCCCAGCGACGAAGCTCCGAAGCTCAGGGACGAAACCATTAGTCCGGTCTTCCCTAATTGTCTCTTTTCCATAGTATTTATATTATAATGACGAACAAAGATAGCGAAAACCGAGCGCAATATCAAATAAAATGGGCAAAAATCCAACTATGTGACAAGAAATCCATGCTTGCATGAGATTTTTGACATGTAGGGGGATGAATGTTCTATGAACATTAGGCAGCAAAGCTGTCGCCCATTTTATTAGAAATTGCCGAGGTGCATCCTATTTTCGACGAAGTCAGAGTAGTGAAAACCTCGATGCATCCTATTTTCGACGAAGTCAGAGTAGCGCTATCCTCGACGAACGTCCGCTCGGCGACGAAGGCAATGTAAGTTGGGCGTTAGCATTGGGGAGCGTAGCGACGGAGGCAAACGCTTGCGTAGCGAAGCCGGAGCAAGAAGGTCAACGTAAGCAGGCTCGACCAAAGGTCAAATCTGAGCCCGGCCGAAATTTCGACCCACATAAAAAGCAGCTGCAAAAGACCCCTTCCCGGCCTCCCCGAGGGGAGGAGAAAGAAATAGAATAGGCAAATAAAAAGAACATGAGCGCAATTGCGCTCATGTTCCATTCTTCATTATTCATTATTCAATAGGCCGAAGGCCGCTTAGCGGGGAGAAGGTCCCTAATCCTTACCTAAGATTTTATTCACCAGCGTCGTTACATCGGCAATGGAGATGTGGCCGTCGCGGTTCACGTCATAGCGCTCGGTATCATCTTCATCCTCAGCTTCTACAACACCACCCTTGAAGACATCCTCTGTCCAACCGGCAGCAATATAGGCATCACGTTTGCCCTTGGGGACGGTGAGAACACAATTGCTACTATTCATCACTTTAAATGGTGTGGTGCCAGTAGTAGGAATGGTTATTGGGTTCTCCATTTTCGCCACCATTGATTTAAGACTTGGACAATAATAGAAAGAGCCATTAGCTATACTCTCCAGCGTACTGGGAAGGACAACAGATGTCAAGTCGCGACAAGAGTGGAATGCCTGGGAGCCGATTGACGTAACCCCCTCGGGAATTTCAATTGAAGTAATGGATTGACCAGAGAACGCACTCTCTCCAATGGCTGTTATATCTTCCGGTATTCGAGTATTCTTGCAACCTAATCTCAGCGTATTGGTTGCAGTAATGATAACCGCATTGCAGCCGTTACGCGAGTCAAATGTCCGATTGTTGGAATCAACAGAGATAGACGTGAGGCTAGTACACTCACCTGTTGGACTGTTGCTTATGGACGTCACACCAGCAGGTAGATGAAAAGCCTGCAATGCTTTATCATAGTAGAAAACATTCCCTATTGTAGTCAGGTTATCAGGTAGTTTCACAAACCGCAGGAGATTACACTGGCTGAAAGCCTGGTTCCCGATACTTGTCACAGTGTTGGGAATATTGACTGTTGGCAATTTGGTGCAGCACCAGAATGAATACGCTTGTATGGTTGTCAGCCCATCAGGCATTTCTATCGATAACAAAGCACTACAATTTTGGAAACACCTTTGCTTAAGTATGGTGACATTCTTGGGGATAACAACTGATGTAAGCGCCTTGCTGTAGTAGAATGCAGAATCTGCAATTTCTGTAAGTCCAGTGAAATACTGGAGTTCATCGAACGAGGTAATTTCTTCATTCTGTTTAAATGGCGAGGTCCCTCCAACCTTCAGCGATGTCACTGCAGCAGCCTCGTCCTTCGAAAGTTCGCCGTCGCCATCAGTGTCCCAGTTCTGGACGCAGATGGCCTTAACATTGGCATCGGCAAACTCGATGATGTCGACAGGCTGCCCGACGGGTGTCTCGGTGAACGCGACGAGCCATGTTCCGTCTGCAACCAAAGATGTGTTATCTGTTGGGTTAAGCGTATAGGTGTAAAAAGTCAGCCCGTTGACAGTCTCGCCTTGCACGAAGGACTCTGTATAATCAGTACCATTGAACGAAACCGTGAACGAATGGTTAGGTGCCAGCAACACTTGCAATGTCTGCGGAATATTCGTACTGCCAGAAATGACACTATTGGCTATAGGCTTTTCGTTGTTGATGGTACAAGATGCGGTTCCGTTGCTCATCAGCATATTCACACAGCTCGTACCCATATCGCCACTTGACTTAAGCGTCCATACCAGCTCGTTGCTCGTTCTCAGTCCGATGACCCAGTTTTTGGCTTTAAGTTTATCGGTAGGGATAGTACCAGTATAATAGTCCTCCGTAATTGGGTTTCCGTATTCATCTTCTTCACCCAACCACTCAGACCACATCTCGAAGTATGAACTCAAGTCCTCGTCATCGGCCTTCACCATCAGAGTTCCGACTGTGTTGTAAATCTTCATGGTCATGCTCTTGGCATTGTCGAGTACGGCATTCTCACCATTTTCAAGTGTGTATTCATAGTCATCGTCGCGTTTGTCACGGAACCTTGCTGTTACATACTCATTGTTCAGCAATGCCACATTCCAATTTGTCGTAGGCGGTATTTCCTTGAACACGACCGACGCCCTGGCATCGGCTGCCATCTGATAAGAGAAGGTGCCGTCTCCGTTGCTGGTAGCACGGTAGGTGTTGTCATAACTATTGTAGTAGAAACGATCGAGTGTAAAGCCTTCGTTGGGAATAACGATCAAGCTGGGGTTTTCACTGCTCTTGAGCCAGCGAATGGATGAAAGGTCATTAGGAGAGATTGAACTTGAGCTTTGTGTGCTCCACTTACATGTGCCACCAGAGCTACAGATTGCGTAGGCCCAATTGTAAATGCTCTCACCTTCGACGGAGATATAAACATCATTGATGACGGGTGAAATCGTATAATTATAGAAACTCAAAGCATCGGTTGCGCCTTGTGCCAATGTCATAGCGTCGAGTATTTCAACACCATTAATCTTCACACTCTTCACCAAATAGTCACTAGCATAGAGTTTGTTCACGGAGAAGGTGAAATCGGAGTACTGTGGCACTTGGTATTCTGTGTCGTGCAAAATATAGGTGGAACTATCGCCGACTTTCACACGTCCGCGTGTGATGGAAATAGAGACTTTGCGAGTTGGCATGTTCTGGCCAGGAATTGTATTTACTGCATAGAACTCATTCCATACAGTAGAATATGTATGCATATAGTTGCACGTTTGCTGATTTTCGTTCAGGTAAACAGTAATGTAGCTCCCAGCCCTGGTGGAGTATTGGCTCCAGCTGCCGGAGAGCGTAGGTGTAGTACCCTTGAAATAGATTTGCGTCAAATTCGAGCATTTCAGGTGCGCTCCGTTGTCTTTCGTGCAATTAAAGTTGCCTTCAAACACAAACTTCGTGAGTTGTGAGCAAGTCAAATCCGACGAAATAGTGACACCTTTCTTGAATTCCATACTAGTACATGCCGTAGCGGTAAGGTTCCCTTTAAAAGTAACGTTCCCCTTAAACGTCAGTTTGGTGACGTTGCTGGCAGTAATACTTACAGGAGTTTCTGTTAATGTATAATAGTAACAAGTGGTAGTGGCTGTATATGAACCAAAAAACTCGTAAGTATATGTTTCTTCTCGGCTCTCAACTCCTTGCGTGGTTCGAATGCCGACATATTTCACGCCATATTTTATACCTCCGTCGAGAATGGTGTCAGGAATTTCAATTGCGCCCGAGCCGGTAATACCAACGACAGAAGCATAATATTCATGCGTTAGATCAGTCGCATATTCGACGTATCCTCCACCCATTATTGGAGCATTTTTGTTAAGAATGCCTTCTCTGGTATATACATGACAAAGTTGGTAGACAACACCATTTATCGGTATATTATCCTGAACTTCAACATGATAGTTTATCCATGCCCACGAACTCTGCACTCCTGCCACGATGAGGCAAAGTAGCAGGAACAATCTTCTGATTTGTTTCATTGTAGTTTCCATATTGTTTTTTTTTAGTAATTAATTTCGCCGTAAAGTTACAAAAAAGATACGAACTATCAAAGGAAATGTCAAAAAAAAATGCAGATTGTGAAGATATTGGCTGGATACCTAAATTCCGCAACACTTTAATTTAACTATCTTTATAAGTTCCTGAGCAACAAAAAGTTGCCCAGGATTTTGCCATGTCAGATTTTTCACTTACCTTAGTGCTGCGTTTAAAGACAAGCAAAATCATCACATGACATGGCAAAGGTACAAATAAAATCAGAGAAAATCACTCCTTACCTAAGATCTTATTCACCAATTTGGTCACGTCGGCAATGGAGATATCGCCATCGCGGTTTACGTCGAAGCGGTTGATGAGTTCCTCAGTCGTGAGAACCCACGTGGTGCGGGTCAGGTCGACGGCATCAACATTCATCATGAGGTAGTCACCGTCGGGCGTCATATCAGCCGTTACATCCACACCATTGCGGAGCACCTTCACAAACGTGCCAACGCCAGGACTCTTAACGGAGCATTGGGTTCCCTCGATTGCCGTCAGTGTGGCCATAGCTTCCTCGGCTTCTGCCCTCGT
>JAILFH010000031.1 GCA_024697645.1 Prevotella sp. | reverse complement strand
TCCATTCAAGGTCGTGAATATCACAACAAACATTGGTGATGAATGGCGTCCCACCAAAGGTCAGGTTGATATCTTCGGTAACGAGATTGAAGACAGAATCTATAACAACTCAGATTACGACTATAACATCATTATCGAAGATCGCATTCGAGAAGTGGCCCAGGAAATCACCAGCTACCTGAAGCATACCGACCGTATGGCTAAAACCATCGTGTTCTGTGCTGATGAGGATCATGCCGAACGAATGCGTATTGCTCTTGTCAATGCAAACAAAGACATGTGCAAGAAGAATCCCGACTATGTGGTACGTATCACGGGCAGTGACCCTTACGGGCAATCCAAGTTGGATTACTTTATTTCTGTTTCAGCCCCATATCCAGTCATAGCCACGACCAGCAAATTGCTCTCAACGGGTGTTGACTGCAAAATGGTAAAACTAATCGTGCTAGACCAGCGCATCAACTCGATGACAGAATTCAAACAGATTGTGGGTCGTGGTACCAGAATCAGGGAGAAAGAGGGTAAAACCCATTTCGCCATTATGGACTTCCGTAACATCACACGTCTTTTTGCCGATCCAGATTGGGACGGTCCCATTATGGTTGACGAAAACTACAAGCCAGGGGCCAAACCCTATCCAGAGCCCAAGGAACCAGGAACAACCAACGAGCCTGGCGATCCCGAGCCCAAACAGCCCAAACCCGTCGTTGACAAGAACGGTTGCAAGGTGTTTGTGGTGAACAAAATTGTTTCGGTTTATGATACCAACGGCAAATTGCTCAGAACCGAGAGCATTACCGACTATACAAGGAAGAACATTAACGACACGTATGCTAATCTTGACGAGTTCATTCATCGTTGGAACGCAGCCGAAAAGAAAGCCGAAATCACCGACCTGTTGCGTGAAAGCGGAATTGACCTGCAAGTGCTGAAGCATGAGAACGGCATGGAAGATGTAGATGATTTTGATTTCATCTGTCACATTGCCTATGGCAAGAAAGCGTTGACCCGTAGGGAACGTGCTGAAAATGTCAAGAAGCGTGATGTGTTCAATAAATATGGAGCGGAGGCTCGAAAAGTCCTTGAAGCACTACTAGACAAATATGCCAACGACGGAATCACACAATTAGAGAACCGGGCTGTGCTTCGCCTTGATCCCTTCCGCCAGATGGGCTCTCCTGCCAACATTGCCAAGCTGTTTGGTGGCAATCAGCAGTATTTTGAGGCAGTAAAAGAACTTGAATCATTAATCTATAGCGATATCGCATAACACAATATGGCACTCAATAATTTTGTAAAGAATATCAGGAACATCATGCGTAATGATGCGGGAATCAATGGTGATGCCCAACGTATCGAGCAAATTGCGTGGATGCTGTTCCTGAAAGTATATGACGAGAAGGAAAACGACTGGGAGTTCAACGAGGATGACTATGTGTCTTTCATCCCCGAGAATTGCCGGTGGCGCAACTGGGCTAAAGATAGTGGCGATGGCGAGGCTTTGACGGCCGATGCCCTGCTGGACTTTGTGAACAACACTCTTTTCCCCACTTTAAAAGGCCTTGAGGTCACCCCTGCCACGCCTATGCGTAGCGCTGTTGTCCGTACCACTTTTGAGGACGCCAATCAATATATGAAAGATGGTGTATTGCTGCGCCAGATAATCAATGTCATTGATCAACTCGACCTGGGGGATTATGAAGAGAGTCATGCCTTCGGAGAAATTTACGAAAGCATTTTGAAGGAAATGCAGTCAGCTGGTACTGCTGGCGAGTTTTATACACCCCGTGCCCTCACTGACTTCATGGCCGAGATCATTCAGCCAAAGATAGGCGAAAAGATGGCAGACTTTGCTTGTGGAACAGGTGGTTTTATCACCAGTTGGCTCAAAGCCCTCGATAAGAAAGTAAAAACTGCAGAGGATAAGGACGAATACGCCCAATCCATCTACGGCATTGAGAAAAAGCAGTTTCCCTACATGTTGTGTGTCACCAACATGCTGCTGCATGATATCGATTCGCCTCATGTCATGCACGACAATTCATTGACGAGGGATGTGCTGAACTACACCGACGAGGACAAGTTTGACGTGGTGCTTATGAATCCACCCTACGGTGGCAGTGAAAAGAATGATATCAAACAGCACTTCCCGTCAGACCTGAGTTCAAGTGAGACAGCTGACCTTTTCATGGTATTAATCATGTACCGCCTGAAAAAGAATGGCCGTGCTGCAGTCATTCTGCCTGATGGATTTTTGTTCGGCACTGACAATGCAAAACTAGCGATTAAAGAAAAGCTGCTGCGTGAGTTCAACCTACACACTATTATCCGTTTGCCAGGCAGCATCTTCTCGCCCTATACCAGTATCGCCACCAATATCCTCTTCTTCAATAACGAGAAGGCCGAGGGTGCCAAGCAAGGCTTCAATACAAAAGAAACGTGGTTCTATCGTCTCGACATGCCAGAGGGTTATAAGCATTTTTCCAAGACGAAGCCCATGCGTTCAGAGCATTGCCAACCCATTGTGGATTGGTGGAATGACCGCCACGAGATAGTGGATGGGGACAATAACGACGAGAAATCCCGCTGCTTCACTGCACAGCAGTTGTTAGAAATGGACTGCAACTTCGATCAATGCAAGTTCCCGAAGGACGAGGAGGAAATTCTACCACCCAAGGAATTGCTGGAGGATTACTACAAGAAACGTGCAGCTCTCGACCGCGAGATAGACAAGACCCTCGCTGAAATCCAAAGAATTCTTGGTTTTGAAATTGAACTGTGATGGACGGAAAGCAACTACGTAACAGCATACTTCAGTGGGCGATACAGGGGAAACTTGTACCGCAGGATCCTAATGACGAGCCAGCTTCAGTGCTTCTTGAACGCATCCGAGAAGAGAAAGCCC
>JAILFH010000011.1 GCA_024697645.1 Prevotella sp. | reverse complement strand
GAAAGGTATCCGTACAGGCGATTACCTGATAGAAGTAAATGGAATCTCTATAAAGGATATTTGTACTTACATGCTGATGGAGCGTAAAGACGAGGAAACGCTGTTTAAGTTCCGCAGCCCTAAGGGTATAGATAAGATAGTAAGACTGAAAAGAACAAATTAAGCACTCTTTATGAAGAAAATCATCATCACCATCCAGCTCGCCCTCGTCGCAATGGCGGGGCAGGCACAAACGCCTAAAGATAGTTACTCTATTCCAAAGGATTCACTTTGTCAAGAAAGAACAGCCAAGTCCGATACAATAAACTGTCCTTTGGACAAACTGTTTCTTATAAAGGCAAATGTCACGAATAAGGAGGAAAGCAAGAGAAATTTGCCAAAGATAGCCCTCCCGAAGAATGATATTTATAGAGAGAAATTCATGAATCTTCAATTGATAAACATTATAGGTAGTCATTTGTCCCGATGAAAAAGCTGTGCTGAGCATTCCTTTAGTGCTTTTGGGCTTATGGTGTATGATAAAGAAAAGAAGATGAAAAGGATAATTATGTGTTGAAGGTCTTTGCAATGAAAAATTTATTAACGTATAAACTCAAATAACCCCTCGTGACCCATTCACTTTATGTCAAACTTTCAAAAAACAGTAAGAATTATGGAGAACCCGACATTACCTACCAACTGGCTGGCAGCGGCGAAATGCCTAATGACATCCCTTGTGGTATGGCGAGGGCGGTTATGTCCCTAAGATAGTCCGAATAGTCCTTCGTTATAATCTAAAGACTCCTGCGCCAGTCTAGATGACTGGTTGCAGGAGTTTCTTATTCAATCATAGCCCACGGCCATTACCATAGGTACGATAATATAGTTCTCTTGTCCGCAGTTCTTCAAGCGCACCAAAGGTTCCGTCACGCCAATAATAATCAACCTTGGGACTGGCGACATTCCAGATTTCTTCACATAATTGTGTCCTGTCACTGCCATCAAAGGCAAGGAATGCTTCAAAAATATTGGCTTGGTTTTGGTTCAGATGGCGTAGATTTTGACAGTTGCCCATTTCTACCAGAGCATTGACGGCATCGTCAAAGAGCTGGTCACGCTTCTGATGGTATGATTCCCAGGTTCCTTCAGCAATTTTCAGGGCATCATCGTATAGAGGCTTCACGGCATTGTCATCAAGTTCCAAATCTGGATCAGTCTTAGCCCGCATTTTCGCAAAGTCGAATGCATCATTGACGTATGTCTTACGGCCTTCTGTCGTTTTCTCAACACTCATCGCCTTTAGCAAGAAATCCTTCAAGTCCATTATGAAAAAGCAAAATAGCAGTTTGCGACACTCCCTCATTTTCATTTCTCTACTGGTTGCAACATTACTCTTCACAATCTACTTCATCTACTGGCAGAACCGCAAGTTAGCAGCAAGACGACAAGAAATGGCAAGCAGTAACCTGCAACTGCAAACCCTCAATCAGCAATTAGCAGATAGCAATCAGCAACAAACACATTTGAATAATCAATTGCATGAATTGAACCAAAAATTGGTAGATACGAATAAACTACGTGAGAGTCTGGCGTCAATTTATATAGACCTCTGCGCAAAATATATCGACAAATTGGGCAAGTATCAAACGCTTGTGAAACGAAAAATCAAAGCCAATCAGGCACAGGAATTACTTCAGATTATTTCGTCTACTCGCATCTCAGAAGAAGATGCCGCAACTTTCCTCACCCGTTTCGATAAAGCATTTCTCGAACTCTACCCAACCTTTGTGGCTGAGTTCAACGATTTGCTCTCAGATGAGGGACGCATCATACAAAAATCTCCAACAACACTTACCACCGAGTTGCGCACCTTTGCCCTCATCCGCCTTGGTGTAAAAAGTACTAACGATATAGCCGGTCTGCTATTCCTTTCCCCACAAACCATCTACAACTGCCGCTCTATCACCAAGAATAAAGCCAAAAACAAGGCAACCTTTGATGAAGATGTGCTGAGATTATGCACCGTTATTCATACCTAAATTTCATATGTAGAATAATTATTCTCTGAGGATTTCCATCAAATGAGATTAGAGCAACACGAGTCTGATTGGCAACATGAGATTTTTCAAAGGCTCTGCAGATAACGTTTGAATTGGTATTTTTGTGTTTTTTAAGGTTCAATATTGTGCTTATATAATTGAAAATCATTATCTTTGCACTCTAAACCATAATAAAAATAGGTGGCGAGAGAAACTTGCTGCCGTAAAAGGAAGATATGAAGATTGCGCTGATAGGTTACGGCAAGATGGGCCGTATGATTGAAGAGGTGGCTCGCAGTCGCGGTCACGAAATAGTGAGTATCATCGACATCGACAACCAAGAGGACTTCGGAAGCGAGGCTTTCCGTAGTGCTGATGTGGCGATTGAGTTTACATCGCCTATGGCTGCCTACGGCAACTACCTGAAGGCTTGGGAGCAAAACGTGAAAGTGGTGTCGGGCTCTACGGGTTGGATGAAGGAACACGGCGATGACGTAAAGAAGGCTTGCACAGAAGGCGGTCAGACGTTGTTCTGGGCTTCGAATTTCTCAGTAGGCGTTGCCATTTTCTCAGCGGTGAATCGCTATCTGGCTCGCATCATGAACCAGTTCCCACAATATGATCCCCACATGGAAGAAACTCACCACGTGCACAAACTCGATGCTCCGAGCGGAACAGCAATCACACTGGCCGAGGAGATTGTGGATGAACTCGACCGCAAGACCACATGGGTGAAGGGTGAGGAAAACCGACCTTACGACAAGCAGGAACTGCGCGTAGATTCCCTGCGTCGCGGTGAGGTGCCCGGAATCCACACTATCCGCTACGATTCAGAAGCCGACTGCATCACCATTACTCACGATGCTCATTCTCGCAAGGGATTTGCGCTGGGAGCAGTGCTTGCAGCAGAATACACCCACGAGCACGAAGGATTGCTCACCATCAAGGATATGTTCAATTTCTAAAAAATCGGAATCGTATAGGAAATTATGGAAAAGAAAAAGAAAAATATGGCTGCCCAATGGGCGAAGTTTCTGGTGGTGCTCGCGCTTTACCTGCTGTTTCTCTACTGGGTGAAATCTTGGTGGGGACTGCTTGTAGTGCCGTTCATCTTCGATATCTATATCACAAAGAAGATTCGCTGGCAGTGGTGGAAAGATGCTGAAGGTCCCGTGCGTTTCATCATGTCGTGGGTCGACGCATTGGTTTTTGCACTCGTGGCAGTCTACTTCATCAATCAGTTCTTCTTCCAGAACTATGTGATTCCCTCAAGTTCATTGGAGAAGAGCCTTCTCACGGGCGACTATCTGTTTGTGTCGAAGGTGAGTTATGGACCACGAATCCCGCAGACACCTCTGACAATGCCGCTCACCCAGCACACATTGCCGCTCATCGGTACAAAGTCATACATCTCGTGGCCCCATTGGGACTATCGTCGCGTGAAAGGCCTCGGAGATGTTCAGTTGAACGATATCGTCGTGTTCAACTATCCCGCAGGAGATACGATTCTGACGGAACTACCCTATCAGACCGAATATTACCATATGGTTTATGATGCTGGTCAGGAACTCTATGCTCAGAACGTGGGAATTCCTGATTTCTCGGTGATGAACCAGCAGCAGGTATACGATATGTACAAGGAAATCTACGCGATGGGCCGTAAGTATCTGGAGAACAATCCTGTGCAATACGGAAGCATCTCGTCAAGACCTACCGACCGCCGCGAGAACTACGTAAAGCGCTGTGTAGGTCTCCCTGGACAGACTCTTCAGATTAAGAATCGCATCGTCTATCTGGACGGGAAGCCCAACAAGGAACCCGATAACGTGCAGTACACCTATAAGATAAAACTGCGCGACCACATGCCAGAGGAGTTGATGCAGGAACTCGGCATCTCAATGGAGCAACTCACACAGTTGAATCGCGATGGTTACATGCCGCTGACAAAACAGGCTGCCGTCGCCCTTGCCTCTCACAAGGACATCGTAGAGAGAGTAGAACTCAACACCGATATCAGAGGCGACGATCAGGTTTATCCGAGAAATGCCGCTTATGGATGGACACGCGACAACTATGGTCCGGTTTGGATTCCGAAGAAGGGCGAGACCATTCAACTGAATATGGACAACATTGCCATCTACGAGCGCGCCATCAAGGTATATGAAGGCAACGACCTACAAGTGAAGAACGGCCAGATTTACATCAACGGCACCCACGCCACAAGTTATACTTTCAAAATGGACTACTACTGGATGATGGGCGACAACCGACATAACTCTGCTGACTCACGCTATTGGGGCTTTGTTCCTGAAGATCACGTCGTGGGTAAGCCTATCTTCATCTGGTGGTCAAGCGATCCCGACCGTAAGGGATTCAAGGGAATTCGCTGGAGCCGATTGTTCCAAAAGGTTGACAATATCAAATAGGACTAAGTTATGGTGAATGCGTTGAAGTTCATAGTTGCTACGTTGATTGCCATCTTGCTGATGATGGTTATCCGCACCTATGCCTTCACGCTCTACACCGTTCCTGATGACGGCCTGCAACCACGATTCCACAAAGGTCAGCGCGTGCTGGTGAACAAACTCTCGTCGGCAACCTTCAATGTCGGCGATTATGTGGTGTTCAATCAGGAAGAACAATCTGGCGCCTGTTTAGGAGAGATTCTCTCGATACCCGGCGATACGATACAAATTAAAGGCGAGAGTTACCAAATCCCCACACACTGCAACGCCAAGCACGATTGCAAAGCCTGCAAAATCTACCTCGTGGAAGCAAATGGCGACAAGATGCTGGTAGCAAGAGGAGACTTCGTGGGAAAAGCGGTAACAAAGTAACAGAGTACAAAGTAACAAAGTAACAAGGTAACAAAGTAACGAATTTCAAGTAAGAGGTAAAAGAGTAAAAAAGTAAAAAGGGCGAATAACCTTTCAACCGCTCAAATGGTTTGCTCGCCTCTAAATAATTAAGGTAAAAAGATAATGACAAAAGCACTTCTGGCTACAACGTATTTCGGTCCTGTACAGTGGTATCAGAAACTGAATCGGCATGAAGAATGCGTCATAGATGTGCATGAGTCGTTTCTTAAACAGACCTATCGGAATCGCTGCATCATCGCCACAGCCAATGGACCACTTGCCCTCACGGTTCCAGTAGAAAGAGGTTCGGAAGGCGAAGATGGAATCCGTCGAATACGCATCAGCGAACACGGAAACTGGCGACATCAGCATTGGAATGCGCTTTGCTCTGCCTATGGTGAAAGTCCGTTCTTCGACTACTATGTCGATGACCTTCGTCCGATGTTTGAACCGCGATGGGAGTATCTGATTGACATGAATATGGCTATTACTGAACTTCTGTGCAGTTTGCTCGACATTCATCCTTTGCTGCAAAAGACGGACCGCTATCTGCCTCGTGAGAGTTTCAATAGCGAACAGGAAGCAATGATTGACTATCGCGACCTCATACGTCCGAAGCATGCGCCAGTTGACGTTGATTTCCAACCGAAGCCCTACTGGCAAGTGTTTAGTCAGACTACAGGATTCCAGCCGAATCTCTCAGTGCTCGACCTGCTGTTCTGCCAAGGCAATGAGGCAGTGCTCTATCTATAGGCGACAGAAATAATATTTACGAACGAAAATTTATTATATACACTTTATTGTTTCACTTAAAAATTTTAGAAATTATGAAGAAATTAAATGTGAAAGTGTTTGCTTGCCTGATGGCAGGTGCCCTGCTGATGAACTCATGCATTGGTTCTTTCGGCCTGTTCAACAAGTATGCTGAGTGGCAGCGTACAATGACCAACAGCAAGTTCCTCAATGCAATCGTGGGCTTTGTGCTGATGCCTATCGTAGGTAGCATCACGATTACTGTAGACTGGCTGATTCTGAACACCATCGAGTTCTGGAGCGGTGACAATCCCGTTGCCAAGAATGCTGGTAAGACTCAGCAGGTGATGGGTAGCGACGGTCGTTACTATGCTGTAAAGACCCTCATCGATGGCTATGAGATTACAACTCCCGAAGGCCAGATGCTGAAGTTCATCTACGACAAGCAGAATGACGCTTGGATGCAGGTGCAGAACGGCGAGACCAAGGAAATGTTCCGTTTCAACGAGGACGGCACCATCAAGGTGAATACTCCGAAGGGAAAGATGGACGTTGCCCTCAACGAGGAAGGTCTTTCACAGGTACAGATGGCCATGAGCAATGGCAACTTCTGGGCTATGCGCTAAACTTTTGCTGATAGAAGTCTGACTTCGGCTAGTTAGAAAACAAGCCGTTGTTCAGACAAACTTTAAAGAAAGCCGGAAAAGCGGGACCTCTCGTTTTTCCGGTTTCATTTTTTGCTGAGGTTTAAGTCAGTTCAACGATGGGGAGCAAATCGACAATTTATAGAGAGCAAAAACCCCAACAATAATAAAGAAAAATTCTCTCAACGACTGAGATTAATGCCCCAACAATAGATAGTGATGCTTCCCATCAACAGAGAGTGATGCTACCAATAATAGAAAGCAATCCTTCCTACTATACAAAGCAATGCTTTAGACTATACAGAGATGTCCTTTCTACTATACAGAGATGGTCTTTTGACCATAGAAAGGATACCTTTATAGGGGTATAAAGATGGTCTTTATATAGGTATAAAGGTATGCTCTGTAAGGTCTAAAGGTATGCTTTATACAAGCACTCGGAAAAAAGACTGTTAGAGAGGTTCCTCTATCCTTTATCTAAGCACAACCTTCTGGTGATTCCGGATGTAGAGACCTGGGCGGGGATTGAGAATCTTTCGACCCTGCAGGTCGTAATAGACTGGCGAAGAAGTTGTGAGACCAGAAGAAAACTGATTCTGAATTCCTACTGTCTCAGCAGGCAACAACAACCAACAATAGTCAGCAGTCTTGCTGGTGGCGATGGGCGTCTTGTCTTCCACCGTATACCAACAATCCTGACCCGACTGGTCGGTATTCAGATTAGATGCCCTGATTGCCATAAGTCCCGACATCAGATTGATATAAATAGGATGAAGCGAAGAAGTATTCACCGACGTCGTCTTCATATACTTACTCCTGATGGCGAACTCATAGTCGCGGTTGTAGAGAAAATAGACCTTTCCCTCCTTCAGCCACGATTTTGTGGAACCATAGGAAGGATAGTCGGTTGCATCATAGGAAGTGATGGTCCAGACGATTCCCTTCGCAGCCTCATCGGCAGTCAGCCCGACACTTGCAGAACGGTCAGACTGCTGCTGCAGATAGAGTTGCTCTTCATCGGCGCTGACCGCCAACACATAGTCGCCATCAGCAATCTCATCGCAACGAGCATGAAGTTGCTTGCCATTGTAGGTAAAACGATAAGTTGCGCCTGCTACAGTCGGGAAGCGAATCTCATTGTCGTTGACGGCCTCAACTTCAACCACATTGCCTTCTCCGTCGACAATGTCGAAGCAAACCGAAGCGTCGGTATATTTCACGACGGCGGGCTCTCCTGCCTCAGAACGAATGACGACCTCAGACGGCTTTCCATCTTGCCAATTGATGTCGACCTCGAAGCAACCAACCGCACGCAAGCCTTTCACCGAACCCGAAGCCCAAGCCGAAGGCAGGGCGGGAAGAAGTTCCATCTTGCCCAAATGGCTTTGCAGCAACATCTCGGCCATACCTGCTGTTGCGCCGAAGTTTCCGTCGATTTGATAAGGTGTGTGAGCATCCCAGAGATTCTCATAGACGCCTCCGCCTTCACTGTTGCCCGTATAAGTCTGGATGTGAAGTGCACGAGCCAACAGACTCTGACAACGGTTTCCGTCCTTCGCACGAGCATGACAGTTCACCTTCCAGCCCATTGACCAACCCGTTCCATCATAGCCGCGAGTATTCAGCGAATTCACTGCAGCCTGATAGATTTCAGGGTCAATGTCCTCAGCAATCTGATTACCAGGATAGAGACCCATCAGATGCGACAAGTGGCGATGAGAATTGTAGCTGCTAACCGACGACTGCGATGTGTATTTCCATTCGCGCAGTAACGTCTGTCCGTTCACCACCTCTGTTGCCGTTCCCTTATCGAGCTTCTCGAATTTCTCCTTCAATTCAGTGAGGAAATTAGCGAGTTCTAAGGTCATATAGCCCTTACCCGTGCGACTTCCATACTCATCATAGGCCAACAGCGTGTTGTTGAAAAGGTCCCATACCAACTGCTGTGAGTGAGCTGTGGCATTCTCCGAACCCGGACCATGCTCTGGTGAATATTCATTCGGACATTCGTAAGTTCCATCGCTGGCCAGAACGAGACGCTCCATCCAATATTCACAGCATGACTTCATAGCGGGCAGAGCCGTATTCCAGAGATAATCGGTATCAAGTGTGTAGCGATAGTGTTGCCAGAGATGCATGCAGTACCACGCATTTGCAATCGTATAGTTCTGCATCCAGTTTGAACCTGAACCATAAATATTGTTTTCGGTGGTAAGCGTCCAACCCTTGGTCTGGCCCGCAATCTGACGAGCATTCTTGCGCCACTGTGAACGGTCGCAAGCCTCTCGCTTTATATAGTTCAGATAAGGCAGATGCAACTCACTCAGATTGGTCACCTCTGCTGGCCAATAGTTCATCTGCACGTTGATATTTGAATGTATATCAGAGTTCCAAGCCGGCGAATTGCTGTTGTTCCAGATTCCTTGCAGGTTACTGGGCAAGTCAACACCGCGGCTGCAGGAAATCATCAGATAACGACCGTAGTTGAAATAAAGCTGTTCAAGCAACAAGTTCTCGGCATTGTTTTTGGCGAAGTTGCTGATGAGTGTCGGAGTTGTCACCGTGTTCTCCTGATCAGTTATGCTGAGTTGGCAGCGGTCGAAAAGTGAACGATAGTCGGCAATATGGTCCGTTCGAATGGCTTCATAGCCCTTTGTCTTGGCAGCCTCAACGATTGCCTCAACGTTTCCGGGAAGTTCGGAAGCAGGATAGATGTAGTCGTCGTTATCGGGTGAGAAATTCGTTGCACCCACGAGGAAAATAACCAATTCATCGGCACCAGCAACGTCGAATCCGTTTTCTGCAACAGTCACGCTTCCTCCTTCGGCCATAACCAACATCTGGCAAAGATAAGCCTCGTTGTTCTTTGTTCCTGTACGAAGAGCCTCGCCGCTGAATTCGGCTAAACCCGTTCCGTCGACAACCTTGTAGGAAGGTTCACTGCCATTGGCGTTAAAGAGAATAAGGTTCTTGTTGATTTTGCCTTTCTCCGAAGCACTGTAGCGAATTGCCAAAACGCGGTCGGGATAGGAGACAAAATATTCGCGGGAAAACTCCACATTATTAGCCGTATAAGCCACACCTGCGAGCGCTTCCTCAATGTCGAGCCAGCGTCGATAGTTGGTCGCAGCGGTCAGATTCTTGTCGGTTTCGGTAATATAAAGATGTCCGAAGTCGAGATAGGAGCCGTAGGAACCATTATCGACGATATTGCCCACTTGTCCGCGCCAGAGCGTCTTGTCGTTGAACTGAATCTCATCGCGCTTCACTCCACCCATCACGCAAGCGCCAAACTGACCGTTGCCAATGGGAAGTGTTGAGGTCATCCAAACAGTAGCAGGACTTGTATACCAGAGCGTATGCTTGTGTTCGGGAGTCCAAGTGGTGGTGCCCGAGACAGTCACCTCGCTCACGTCTTCAGGCTTAACATCAGGAAATTTCATATCTTCCTCAGCCACAAAATCCAGAGGATTGTTCACATCGCCCTTCGACCAGCAACCCAGTTCGCGGCCAACTCCATAGCCTCCCCATTGATTCAGATAGGCGTTTCCATCGCCCAACTGATCGACAAAAATCTCATAGCCACTGAAGGAAGAATTGGTCGTCGTGACAATCTTGAAGGCAGAATAACCGCCCGATGGCGAAGCCTGTGTGCGGAATCTCTCACCACTATAAATCATCACCTGACCGCTACGCGTGGTGAATTTATATCGGCTACCCTCTGCAGTTATTTTCCACAACTGCGCGTCCTTCTTGCTCTCAACAGCCTCAGCGGTCTGCATATTCTTACCCTCGCCCATAGCAGTGAGCACCGTCAGGCCACGCTGCATCTGAATGTAATACCAATATTCATTGCCATCGGTACTAATCTTTGGAAACGCTGCGTTTGCCAACAGTGAAAACATACTGCATACAGCCAATAAAAATGCTTTTCTCATATTCGTTGTCAAATAATTGTTCAGGTTGTGATTCTTCGATGGAATTCTGACGACAAAAATACAAAAAAGATTTCGATTCTGAGCATTTCCACCTTTTATTTTT
This sequence comes from Prevotella sp., assembly GCA_024697645.1. Taxonomy (GTDB): domain Bacteria; phylum Bacteroidota; class Bacteroidia; order Bacteroidales; family Bacteroidaceae; genus Prevotella. The sequence goes on along the minus strand of JAILFH010000011.1, from coordinate 9,084 downwards.
GGATATTCAATGCAGATTGAGTAATTTTGCAGTCGCTTATGGTATTGAATTACATTTGGATAGCATTCTTCCTGATTGCATTTGTCGTTGCATTGGTCAGGTTGGTTTTCTTCGGTGACACTGAGGTGTTTCCGGCAATTATGAATTCCACATTTGACACATCAAAGACGGCATTCGAGATTTCGCTTGGACTGACAGGTATGCTTGCCTTGTGGCTGGGCATCATGAAAATCGGTGAGCACGGTGGTGTAGTGAATATGCTGGCACGTGTGCTCTCGCCTGTGTTCACAAAGTTGTTCCCTGATATTCCCAAAGGTCATCCCGCCACTGGTAGTATCTTCATGAACATCTCTGCCAATATGCTCGGACTTGACAACGCCGCTACGCCACTTGGACTAAAGGCGATGGAGCAACTGCAACAACTGAATAAGGAGAAGAACGATGAACTGAGAAAGAACAAGAATCTGAGCGATGAACAAGTTCAGAGGCTCAACCAAACCGCTACGAACCCGATGATTATGTTCCTTGTGCTGAACACGAGTGGACTGACCATCATTCCCGTATCGATTTTGGCTTATCGCGCCCAACAGGGAGCAGCCCAACCCACTGACGTGTTTGTTCCAATTCTACTGGCAACATTCTTCGCCACATTGGCCGGAATCATCATCACGTCGCTCTATCAGCGCATCAATCTGCTGAACCGCACACTGCTGCTCACATTGGGCGGTTTGAGCGTCTTTGTGGCAGCCGTCATCTGGGGATTGCGCATGTTGGATTCGGTGACGATGAATACGGTGAGCGTTTCGGCTGCATCGATATTGCTCATGAGCATTATCGTAGGTTTCATCGCGGCAGCCATGCGAAAGAAAGTGAACGTCTACGACTCATTCATCGAAGGTGCAAAGGAAGGTTTTACGACCGCAGTGCGCATCATTCCCTACTTAGTGGCAATCCTTGTTGCCATTGGAGTTTTCCGCGCTTCGGGAGCAATGGACGCTCTCATCGACGGTATCAAGTGGTGCGTGAATCTGACGGGGGCGAATGCCGAGTTTGTCGACGCCCTTCCTACAGCCATCATGAAACCTCTTTCCGGCAGTGGAGCCCGTGGAATGATGGTTGACGCTATGCAGACCTTCGGCGCCGATTCGTTCGTGGGCCGTCTGTCTTGCATCTTCCAAGGTAGTACTGACACCACGTTCTACATCCTTGCCGTCTACTTCGGCTCTGTGGGCATTCGATACACTCGACACGCAGTTGCAGCAGGCTTGCTTGCCGACCTTGCTGGAGTCATTGCCGCTATCGCAATAGCGTTCATGTTTTTTAGTTAAAAGTAAAAAAGTAAAAAGGTAAAAAAGTAAAAAGGTAAAAAAGTAAAATTATCCTAGTTGCTATTTAGGAAAAAGAATGAACGAAAGTGTCATTTACATATTGAGCAAGAAATTTGCACTGCGGATTATAAAATTGTTTGAATATCTCCGAGAAGAAAAGAAGGAGTATGTCATATCAAAACAAATCTATAGAAGTGGAACAAGCATAGGGGCAAATGTGGCTGAAAGTCCTTTCGCACAAAGCGATGCTGACTATATCCATAAATTGAGAATCGCTTTGCAAGAGGCTAACGAAACCCGTTACTGGCTTGAATTGCTCCACGAGTCAGATAAAATAACAGAAAACGAATTCAATTCATTAAATAACGATTTGAGTGCCATTATCGGTACTACTGTAAATATCATCAATAAACTAATACATAAAGAAGGAGAGAGGTAGTCGTTAGAGTTTTACTCTTTTACCTTTTTACTTTTTTAGTTTTGCATATGGCAAATTTAAAGAGTTTAGCAAAAGACACCGCCATTTACGGTCTGTCGAGCATCGTCGCCCGGTTCATCAATTATTTCTTGGTGCCTATTCAGACCAAGCGATTCAATGCGGCTGGCGGACAGTATGGTATCATCACCAATGTCTATGCGTATGTGTCGCTGCTCATCATCCTGCTCACTTATGGAATGGAGACCACGTTCTTCCGTTTTATGAGCAAAGATGGTGAAGACCCCGACCGCGTCTACTCTACGACATTGCGTATGGTGGCAACAACCTCGCTCATCTTTGCCGCCATCGTGAGTGTTTGCATTCAGCCTTTGGCCAACCTGATGGGCTACAGCGACCATCCAGAATACATTTGGGTGATGTTTGTCACTGTGGCTATCGACGCCTTTGTTGCCATTCCAATGGCTTATCTGCGCTATAAGCACAAGCCATTCAAGTTTGCAGGCATTCAGATTCTCAATATTACACTCAACATTGTCCTGAATATCCTCTATCTGATTGTGCTGCCTGCGCTGAAACTCAATCCTTTCGGCATCTACGATTCAAACTTCACGCTCGAAGTGGTGTGGGTATTCTACATCAACATCTTCTGCTCTTTTGTAAAGATGTTGCTGCTTTGGAAGGAACTCGAAGGAATACGCTTCGGCTTCGACAAGGCTACTTGCAAGCGTATGCTCAGTTACGCATGGCCTTTGCTCGTAATGGGTTTGGCCGGACAACTCAATCAGGCAGCCTCGCAGATTCTGTTCCCCTACTTCTATGACGGTTCACCTGCGGAGGCTCATACACAACTCGGCATCTATGGCGCCTGCATCAAGATTGCGATGATTATGGTGATGATTACGCAGGCATTCCGCTATGCCTACGAACCATTCGTCTTTGGCAAAAGCAAAGAGCAGGACAATAAGGACACCTATGCAACGGCGATGAAGTTCTTCATCATTTTCACGCTGCTTGCATTCCTTACCGTCATAGGCTATATCAACATCCTGCGCTATCTTGTGGGCGAGAGTTACTGGGAAGGACTGCGAGTAATCCCCATCGTGATGGCTGCCGAAATCATGTTTGGCATCTTCTTCAATCTCTCGTTCTGGTATAAACTCACCGACCGCACCATCTGGGGAGCCTATTTCTCTGGCATTGGAGCCTTAGTGTTGATTGTTGTCGACATCCTGTTGATTCCGCGCTTCAGTTATATGGCCTGCGCCTGGGGTGGTTTCGCCGCTTATGGCGTTTCGATGATTCTCTCCTATTTTGCTGGTCAGAAATACTATCCCATCAACTATCCGCTGAAGGAGATTGCCATCTATGTGACTCTGGCTGTTGTGCTATTCATCATCATGAATTTAGCGAACAACCACTTGCCTATGTGGGCTTCGCTGCTTGCCAACACTGGCTTGCTGCTCTTGTTCCTGGCATTCATCATCAAGCGCGACCTACCACTGAAGAGTCTGCCCGTCATCGGGAAATACTTCAAATAGACCCCGCGCGCAATCATCACATCAATAAATATAAAAGTTGAAATAACAAAACCAACATATTTTGAAGACAACTATGAAGAAAATCATTCTCTCGCTTATCGCCCTGCTGGGTATGAGCACAGCACATGCCGATGAAGGTATGTGGACTATCTACAATCTGCCGCAGGCCGTCTATGACCAGATGCAGGCAGAAGGCTTCCAGATGTCGTACAACGACCTTTATTATGGCGACACTTCGCTGAAGGCTGCCTGTGTGAATTTCTCAGGCTATTGCTCTGGCGTAGTCGTTTCGCCCGACGGACTTGTATTCACCAACCACCACTGTGGTTTTGAAGCCATTCGCTCTCACTCCACCGTTGAACACGACTACATGCTCAATGGTTTCATTGCCAACAGTTACGAAGAAGAGTTGCCAAACGAGGACATGTTCGTATCGTTCATGATTGAGCAGAAGGACATCACCGACCAAGTGATGAAACTCGGCTTCGAGAATATGAGCGTCGACGAACAGGAAATGCTGATTGACTCGCTGGAGCAGGCTCTTTCGGAAGAAGTGAAGGCTAAGGACTCCACATTGCGTATGGAAGTGAAGCCTTTCTATGAGGGCAACAAGTTCTATGCAACCACCTATCAGGACTTCACCGACCTTCGACTCGTGTTCGCTATTCCCAAGTCGATGGGTAAGTTCGGTGGTGAGACCGACAACTGGATGTGGCCTCGTCAGACTTGCGACTTCTCCGTATTCCGCATCTATGCCAACCCAAAGACCAATGGTCCCGCAGCCTATTCTAAGGACAACGTGCCCTATCACCCGAAGCGATGGGCTCAGGTTTCGATGCAGGGTTATAAGGACGGCGATTTCGCTATGACGATTGGCTATCCCGGAAGCACAGAGCGCTATCTGTCGAGTTTCGGAATCCGCGAGATGCGCGATGCCGACAATGCGACTCGTGCTCAGGTTCGTGGTGTGAAGCAGGACATTATGATTCGCCATATGCGTGCCGACGAAGGCGTACGCATCAAGTACGACTCGAAGTATGCCCAGTCGTCGAACTACTGGAAGAACTCCATCGGTATGAACAAATGTATCGATAGCATCGGCATCATCAATCAGAAGAAGGAATATGAAGACCGCATCCGTATGTGGCAGCACGACACAGGTTTCCTGAAGGACAAACTCGACTTCAATGCAATGTCGCGTATGTATTCTACTCGTCTGCAGGACCGCCGTGCGTTCATGTACTGGGTTGAGACATTCGCCGGAACCAATGAGTTCTGCACGCGTGCTATGCGTCTGAGTCGCGGTATGAATGTTGAAGGTCCGGAGAACAAACCGAAAAAGCAGTACATCATGTTCGAGGACAACAGCGAGGAATGGGACGAGGCTCTCGACCGCGAGGTATTCGCCGCTCTGCTGAAGAACTACAAGGAACATGTGGCTGAGCGCTATCTACCCGAATTCTACAAGACTATCCACACCAAGTTCCACGACAACTACACTGCCTATGTGGACTATCTCTACAACAAGTCGCAGATCATGAAGAGTGGTCAGAAAATCTTCATCAACAAGAAAAGTTATCTGAAGGATCCCGGTGTGATATTCGGTATCGAACTCATTGAAAGTCTGGGCGAACTGCGTGCAAATCTCATCGAGACCTACGACAGCATCGACTTGCAGGAACGCTATCTCTGCGCTGCCAAACTGCGCATGGAAGAAGACCTGCCTCACTACAGCGACGCTAACTTCACGATGCGTCTTTCCTATGGACAAGTAGGTGGCTACGACCTCGCAGGTCAGCCCTCAGGCTATTATACAACTGCCGAGTCGATTGTTGCAAAGATGAAGCAGGCCGACCAGAACGTGGAGTATTTTGCTGAGCCCATCATGCACGAACTGCTCTCAGCCAAGGACTTCGGTCCCTATACCGACAAGACCACAGGCAAGATGCAACTCTGCTTCCTGACCAACAACGACATCACGGGCGGCAACAGCGGCTCACCGATGTTCGACGGTAAGGGACAGCTCATCGGACTCGCCTTCGACGGCAACTGGGATTCGCTCTCCAGCGACATCAACTTCGACACACGCCTCGCCCGCTGCATCGGTGTCGACATCCGCTTCGTTCTCTACATGATGGACAAGTGGGGACATGCTGACCGTCTGCTGAAGGAGATTAACGCAAAATAAAAGACCCACAAAAAAGATAATTCTCTATCCTATATAAATAAGGTGTAGCAATCAAAAACTGTTACACCTTATTGTTTTTTCAATTTTTCTTTACTTTTTATTTGCACTTATCACAAATAATATCTATCTTTGCACACAGGATACTTTTTTAACTAAAACAATCATGTTGGCTAAAAACCAGGCTATAGAGCAACTGCGCATCGCTGTAGAGCAAACTTTTGGAATGAAGCTGCAATCGAATAAGGACTTCGAAGACCTTTCTGACAGCATCTTCAACAAAACTCACGCCAAGGTAAGCACAACAACTCTTAAGCGTATCTGGGGTTATATTTCAGAGAATGTGTCTCCACGCAGATACACCCTCGACCAACTGTCGCGGTATGTTGGATATGCCGACTTCGAAACCTTCTGCAACAGCCTTGAGATGGACAAAGAACCAGAATCGGGCAATTCAAATTCAGGTGTGGGGACAGGGTTCACTCCCCGCCCACAAGAAGACAGTGAGTTACAAAAGAATCCAAAGGGGTTCCCTACCTCCCTTCCCTTTAGGGGAAGGTTGGGGAGAGGCTTCGGGGTGGGGATTCTCGTCGTCACCGCCCTCACCTTGCTGTTTTTCTTACTACGCCCTACGACCGACAACTCTGCCGACAACAACCGCGTCTTGAAAAAAGGCCAGGTCTTCGCCTCCTACAATGACTTCCTTCCGCTATTCGGCATCAACGCCACTGAGAGCCGCCACTATCAATACGTTCCTGGTGAAGAACACATTATCGTTTGGTCACCACAATACCACAATCCCTATTATCACAACGACGGCAATCCAGACAGCCTGATGCCCACCATCACGGAGTATCTTACACTCAAGGTAAATGTAGGCGAAAACGCCGAAGCCATGAAAGAGAAAATGCGCCAGGAACACAAAAAAGCTTATTCCACCGCATTGGAAAAGAACGACGTGCGCATTGTCTTCATGAAAGACCTTGTCGACACCTCATTTGTCTTCCTTGGTGTCTATCGCTTCTCTATCTTACTCTCCGACTCCACCAAAGTGGTATGGGTACGTGCCACCAACGAGTGCGACCTCGACAACATCTCCTTCCTGAGCAACTACAGGAACTAATAATACTACCGATCCTTTTCCTCCGTACGTCTGTTACGTATGTCTGTTTATCGATTCGTCCTATGTTCAAGAATCGCCCATTTGCCTACTGCTACGCACGATGACCGTTGATTCATCGGCATTTTTCTCCCTCGGATGTAAAATGGACAAAATGGATAAGCAAATGGACAAAATGGGCAACTTCTATATCCCTCCTTTTTCTTATATTTGCATCGCAAATGTATCTGTTTTACTATTTTTTAACCTTTAAAACCTCATTAATATGAAAAGAATTGTTTTGATGGGAGCAGGAATAATGTTTTCCCTCTTTGCGTGTGCACAATCTTCTGATTATGACAAGAAAACTAAGGCGATGGAAAGTGTCGCTGCGGAATGTGCAAAAAATGAAAAAATTATTGACCTTACAGGAAAGAAAGATCCTAAATTTGAGCCACAGTGTCCAAACCCAGAGAATGATGGATGGACTCTTGTTAATACAGTGAAAAAAGACGATGCCACTATTTATAATTACACAAAGGAAATTGATGACGAAGATAAGACTTGCTGGGTAAAAAAACGCGACAATGGAGATTTCGAATCGAGCCTCACATCTGATAAGAGAAAAACGTTAGATAGTGGAGGCATTCTTTTGGTGAAAGACGGCTTATTCCAAATCGTTTATCCGAATGGATGGATTAATCAAGGTACAATCCTTTACACAGAAGCAAATGGAGAATATATAGGAACTAAGGAAATTGAAGTAAATAAGTCTGACATATGGGATACGCCCAGTAGTTCTGTTCGTGGCTTTCTTGTTGGCGACAGACTTTATACGTATACCGGTAAAGGTATTAACCCCTATATGCAGAAATTCAATGGAAAATTCTTCTACGCAAGCCGAATAGACACGATTATCGATGTAAAATCATCCGAGGATTCACTTGTCATCAGGTTTAATAATAGAAATAGGTACAAAAGGGTATATGGTAAAAATGGTGAAAAGGATTATTTTGTGATTGATTTGCACCGAAGTAACGTATATATTAAGAAACGGAAAAATGATGGGAACGCCTATATAGAGAATTATGACAAGAATAATTTAGGTGTAAGATTTGAATGTCAATTTTTGAAAACTGAAAATGTGCAAATAGGTGGAGGTAGTCCTGAAAGGTTAGCGAATTGGGTGGATATAAGGAGTGATAAAGATGTGTGTAAGTTGTTTGCGGAAGAAACCGCCGAGCTATATGGGGATGAAAGGAGAAACGGCTATGCTGCAAAACGTTATTTAAAGGATCTGATAAAGGAAGGCGCTACACAAGTAAAAGAGGTGAAAAAAGATCGAGACTATTACATCAAGAAATACGGATTCTATCCAGGAGACTACAATAACATTAAAGACATCTTGAAGCTTGGCAGACCGATAGCTGCAATAAAAGAATATTTTGCCGTTTGCAGTTTAATAAGAGATAATGGAACCTCCCAGGAATATAGGGTCGCTTACAATTGGTCCTCAAACAGAACATACAATGCATATGTAACAGTGCGTAATGGAAAGATAGTGTCAGTCAGATTTCCGTAGACTAAATTTGTGAGCCAAGAGAAAATGGAATAGTTACCATTTTGAATATACACCAATCCCACTACATCTCCAAGACGTCGTGGGGCTTGGTGATTATAGGATTTTGGGGTAATAATTTTCGCAGCAGTTTCCAAGACGGGCCAAGCGAACGGCATGAGATTATCAGCATTGAACCCCTGAATGACAACTGGTATCTATATACCTTCTATGATATGGGAAACAAAGGCTCTCATAAGATTCGTGTCATTCAAAAAGATGAAGTATTTATGATAGACGGAATAGAATAAGAAATCGTATCGATTATGAAAGGCGCTACGGATGCAGGTTGGACTCAAGAAGAGCCACCTGCATCCGTTATTCGTTAGACCCCCAACCCCCTATTTTAGGGGGCAAGTTCTAATCGAAGATGTTAGGTTCCATGATATTGCCGGCATAGGGATTACGGCCCAGATGGTCATAGGCAAGGCGGGTGGCCATGCGGCCACGAGGGGTGCGCTTGATGAAGCCTTCCATGATGAGGAACGGCTCATAGACCTCCTCAACGGTACCTGTGTCCTCACCGATGGCGGTGGCGATGGTGCTGAGACCGACGGGACCGCCACGGAACTTATCGATGATGGTCAAGAGAATCTTGTTATCTATTTCATCAAGGCCATACTGGTCGATGTTCAGAGCTTTCAGGGCGATGCCTGCAATACGCTGGTCGATGCGCCCGGAGCCTTTCACCTGAGCGAAGTCGCGCACGCGGCGCAACAGGGCGTTGGCAATACGAGGCGTACCACGTGAGCGGCGTGCAATCTCGTTGGCTGCATCGTCGTCGATGGGCACGCCAAGGATGCCTGCCGAGCGGCGGATAATCTTCTGCAGCGTCAGCGGGTCGTAGTACTCCAGATGCAGGTTGATGCCGAAGCGT
>JAILFH010000006.1 GCA_024697645.1 Prevotella sp. | reverse complement strand
CTTTTTAATTACCGAGAGAAAGAATATGGAAGGTCTTTCTTTGCTATACCACGTTGCAAATTCGGTTCTGATGCCATTTTGTAGACAATGTCTCCACCTTTCAACAAATCGTGATTTAGGACAAAGTTACGAGTATATTCCTTACTATTGAATGTCATTTCCTTCACATAACGATTACTATCTGAATTGTCTTCAGCCTTAATGCAAAGTGTTTTACCATTCTCAAAATGCAATGTTACTTCATCGAAATATGGAGTGCCGAGTGCATATTGACCAGAAGCAGGACAAACTGAATAGAATCCTAATGCAGAGAACACATACCAGGCTGATGTCTGGCCATTGTCCTCATCACCGCAATAGCCATCAGGTGTTGCAGCATACATACGATTCATTGTCTCACGAACCCAATACTGAGTCTTCCAAGGTTCACCAGCATAGTCATAGAGGTAAATCATGTGCTGGATTGGTTGATTTCCATGAGCATAGTTTCCCATTCCTGCAATCTGCATTTCACGAATCTCATGAATAACAAATCCATAATAACTATCGTCGAAAACAGGTGGAACAATAAATACGGAATCAAGCATACTGACAAAATTCTGCTTTCCACCCATCAAGTTGATGAGTCCCTCAGGATCGTGAAATACAGACCAAGTGTAGTGCCAGGAGTTTCCTTCAGTGAAAGCCCCACCCCATTTGAACGGACTAAATGGTTCGTCGAATGAACCATCATCCTTTCTTCCTTGCATAAGGTTATACTTTGGATTAAATAAACTCTTATAGTTCAGCGCGTGTTTTGCAAATACTTCCAGTTCCTTCTTAGATTTGCCCAACAGTTTTCCAACCTGAAGAATGCACCAATCATCGTAAGCATATTCAAGCGTACGTGCAGCACTTTCGTTTATTCCGATATTGCAAGGAACATATCCCAAACGATTGTATTCCTCAAAACCCATTCTACCAGTTGAAGAGATTTCCGGATGAACAGCATTTGCACCATGAACAAGTGCTTCCCAAAGGGTCTCACAATCTTTAGAAGAAAGTTTGCAGGGGTCAGCAGCAACGTTTCCATCTTCGGCAAATTGCAGATTCATCATAGCGTCAGCAACAACAGCAGCAGAATTATTTCCTACCATACAACCGCGATGACCGGGACTAGCCCATTCTGGGAGAAATCCACTTTCCTTATATGTGTTGACAAGACCTGCTAACATCTTTTGTCCCATTGAGGGATAAAGCAGATTGACAAGAGGGAATAACGAACGGAATGTATCCCAGAAACCTGTGTCTGTGAACATATATCCATGTTTTACTTCGCCATTGTAAGGGCTATAGTGAACAATTTCACCTGCTGCATTCTTCTCATAGAACATACGAGGGAAAAGTGTCGCACGATATAAACATGAATAGAAAGTGCGGATATGGTCTATATTCTCATCATCAACTTCTACCCTGCCGAGAATTTCGTCCCAACATTTGCGACCTTTTGCTTTTACTGTTTCAAAGTCATCATTTCCAAGTTCACGAAGATTCAGTTCAGCCTGCTCAAACGAAATGAACGAAGAGGCAATTCGTGCGCAAATTTGTTCACCCTTGCGGGTCTTAAATCCAACACTTGCCATTACATGATTGCCTTCAACCAATCCTTTGCTTGTTGTTTGGATAGAATCTTTCTGAATATCCCAGCACAGCAAAGGGCGGTCAAATTTAATGACGAAGTAGTTGCGGAAATTTTCAGGAACGCCTCCACTATTACGAGTCGTATACCCACGAATAATGCTTCGGTCAGCATCTACTTCAATTGCAGAACCACGATCGAAAGCATCAATGATGACCCTCGCCAATTCGTCTTCGTTCTTTCCTGTTTCTGGGAATGTGAAACGCATGATGTTAGCACGCTCGGTAGGAGCCATTTCTGTAGTCACATCATAATCTGCCAGATAAACCTTATAATAATAAGGACGGGCTTCCTCGGTCTTATGCGAAAACCACGAGGCTCGTTTTTCCTCATCATAGACGAGTTTACCAACCTGCGGCATCAAAGAGAACTGACCATAGTCATTAATCCAAGGTGAAGGCTGATGAGTTTGCTTGAAACCACGAATTTTCGTTGCCGTATAGGTGTAAGCCCATCCGTCACCCATTTTACCGGTCTGAGGCATCCAGAAATTCATACCCCAAGGCATTGCTATAGCAGGGTAAGTATTACCTGTTGAAATCTGATACGACGAAAGCGAACCCACAAGTGGATTCACTAAGTCAGCAAAGTGTTCATCTTTGTCTGAAGTGGTTGCTGCTAAAGCAGAAAACTGAAATGAAGCAGTCAAAAGTATTACTAATATAAGAGTTTTCTTCATCATAATCATGGTTTTCTTTTTTACTTATAAAGCTAAATAGATTTTTATCAATAGTTCACTGCAATCTTAAAACGCTCAATCACCTCTGGTTTACCAGTATGTTTACCACGATCCTCACTAAGTTTGCATGTGTCATTATAGAATGTCCACGACTCAGTAATCTTCGCTGCTACAAGTTTGATGACAATATTCATAGGCTTCACACCTTCGAAATCATTCGTAAAGTGTGTGCCAATACCAAACGAAGGCTGGCAATAATCGCGAGCATATTCCTGAATTGCAATTGCTCTGTCAGTATCAAGGGCATTTGAGAAGATAACTTGCTTTGAACGCGGATCTATATTCAGTTGACGATATTTTTCAACTATCTTCATCAGTTGTTCTTTGTTGTCACCACTGTCGATGCGCAATCCTTTGAAAAGATTTGCAAAATCCTCCGAGAAGTTCATAGAGAAGATTTCCCAGCCAAAACTATCATAGAGGAATGTTCCAAGGGCACCTCTGAATGTATGACTCCAAGCCTCCATCGCCATATGGTTTGCCATCTGAGGTCCATACATGCCACCAATAGCACAGATAAACTCGTGAGCCATTGTTCCAACTGGCGTCAAGTTGTATTTCATGGCAAGATAGACATTACTCGTTCCTACAAAGACGCCAGACCATTTCTTTGACTCCTGACACTCTTTCATGGCCTTCACAACTAGCTCCTCAGCCTTAAACGAAGCCCTGCGGCGCGTACCGAAATCACTATAGACACAACCTGCTCCTAATAGACGTTCAGCCTTATGATACGATCTCTTGTAGCACTCCTCGTAATCGAGTTTGTCGGTCTGGTTGGTGAGAATATAATAGAGTTCAGATACGATAGCGAGCACTTTTACCTCAAGCAAAATAGTATGGCTCCAGTTTCCTTCAAACTCAATATGCAGATGTCGTTCTTCGTCCTGCCAGACCCGAACCCAATCGCGACTGAAACGGAATCCTTTCAGATAGACATAGAACCAGTCGGGAATATAGTAGCAACGACGACGCATGAAGTTGATTTCCTCATCTGTAATCACTACGTTTTCCAACAATTCAATCTGATGGCGAACCTCGTCGGCAAAGCCTTCAGGATAAACAGTATTGTCGCGATCAACAAACTGATATTTCACTTGTGCACGTGGAAAATTATCAATCACAGCACAACACATAGACAACTTATAGAGGTCGTCGTCCGTAAAATGTTGGATGATTTGCTTTTTGACCATAATATTATTATTTAATTGATTGTTTGATAGCGAAATAGGGTCGGTATTAAAACCAAAAAAGCCCTTCGAACAACGAAGAGCATTTCTGCGGTGCGTACGAGACTCGAACTCGTGACCTCCTGCGTGACAGGCAGGCATTCTAACCTACTGAACTAACGCACCATTTCAGGGCTCTGTTCTAATTGCGGATGCAAAGGTAGTGATTATTTTTTGTTCCACCAAATCTTCTGGCGACTTTTTTAAAAAATTTTTTGCATCACTATCGCATCTCGGTAATTATGGCCATCAAAGAGCCACGATTTCAGACTTGTTCCCTTTTCAAACCCCATCTGGTCGAACAAACTGATGGAAGGTTTATTCTCTTTATCTATCACCACATACAACTGATTCAGATGCCAGTGGCGCTCTGCATAACTCATTACTGCTTCAATTGCAGCCCGCCCGTTTCCCTGATGACGGAATGGCTGCTTAATGACAATTCCCAACTCTGCACGACGATGCTGAGGATCGAAGTTCATGATGTCAACAAGACCTATCGATTCTCCTTCCTCACCCACAATCATCATCCTCACTTGACGGTCAACAAAGATGTCAGCAGAAGCATGAGCAAGATAGTCGTGCAATGCATAGCGCGAATAAGGAACATTCGTCTGACCGACATTCCAAATCGTCTCATCGTTCTCTATTGCATATAGTTCGTCGAGATCTTCGGGCTCAAGTGCTCTAAGTGTTACTTTATTCATTGCAGTACTTCTTCTGTGGTGATGATGGTATTCGATGAAGGTAGATAAGTACCTATGTTAACATCTCGGAGAGGCTGACTTGAGAACTTATTGAAGATAGAGTCAAAACTAAATGCCTCCACGTCATAAACGGCATAAATTGTTCTTCCCTTCGGCAGGTCCTGACTTTGATGGTCTTGACCAGTTTGTTCCGATGATTCAATAAACCAAGCATCAAGTCCCTTCTCTGCTGCAAATTGCCGACACTGCTCCAAATGGCTCTTTTCTCCAAATACTACATACAGTGGCGCCTGATCTTTCTCCTGTTTCACAAATCCCATGCTGCGACGAGCACGAACAAGTTGCATCCGACATAGTTCCACAAACGCCTTTCCATAAATGGCAAGTTTGATTGGAATTGTGAAAAACAGACTCGCTTGTGCATAGTGTTTTCTGAAGAAAATGAGCATTGCATCATAGAACACATGCACATAACGGAACGAAGACTTCTGAGTAGACTCTCCTTTATAATGAAGAATCTTTGTGGGCAGATACCAATTCTCGTAACCACCTTTCAGAAGTCGGTAACTCAAATCAATATCTTCACCATACATGAAGAAATCCTCGTCGAGCAAGCCTACATCATTCAATGCCTTACGGCGCAAGAGACAGAAAGCCCCACTGATTACCTCTATCTGGGCGGGCTCGTCCCAAGGCAGATATCCCATATAGTAGTGACCGAAGCGCTTACTCTTCGGAAAACGAGCACAAAGACCACTCATTTTGTAGAAGGCCACAGCAGGAGTCGGCAATCCTCGACGTGATTCCAATGCGTCACTACCATCAGCCTTCAACATACGAACACCAAGTCCTCCTGCATTCTCGTGTTCATCCATAAAGGCAAGCGCCTCTTTCAGTGTATTCTCCCCCACGATGGTATCAGGATTCAGAAGTAGCACATAGTCGCTCTCTGTTTGTCGAATAGCAATGTTGTTGGCACGGGCAAATCCCAAATTATGGTTGCTCGCCACTACATTTACTTCCGGAAACTCCTTATGGAGATAATCTACGGTTCCATCGTGAGAATGGTTGTCAACGACATAAACCTGACAATCGTCCAACCCTTGAAGAGCCCGACGAAGCGACATGAGGCACTGTCCTAGATAATTCCTCACGTTGTAGTTTACGATGACAACCGTCAGTTTCATATTTCAATTCAATCTTTTATATCGACTTCAGCCTGACATCTGTCCATACTTGGATAGACAAAGAACAGGCAAAGGAAAAGGATAATGCCCAGATAACCAAAGGCCGCACTCATATAAATGTAATACAGAACAGCATTGATGAACATTGGAATGCAAAGCATATCCAACCGCCAAAGTCCCCACTTGCGAAGTGCTTCTGCCTTCTGTTCCTTTAGTTGGGTTTTCACCTTATTAAATTTAAAGAGGCGCAGCGCAAGTGGAATCACACAGATGGTAAGCAGTTCCATCACAGTGAGTAGATAGAACTCAGTGCGATTGTCACCTTTGAATGCGTCGAATGGTACAATATTGAACTCGCCGAGCAGAATAACTACCAAAACGACAGCAACAGCACACCATAAATCTATCATTAATACGCGTTGTACTTTTTCCATTTATTCTTTTATTTAATTCGATTCATTTAAAATTAGCCCACATAATACTATTCAATCTATCTACACAGAACGTAAAGACGTTTCAATGCATTCATGAACTTTTTCTTTTACACTTTCAGCGGTGTACGATTCAGAATCGATCTTCCCAGCGTTACTTCATCGGTATATTCCAGTTCGTCACCTACGCTGATGCCTCTTGCTATCACACTCAGTTTCACACCAGTATGATCCAATCGGCGCGAAATATAGAAATTGGTCGTATCACCTTCCATTGTTGAACTCAGTGCAAGAATAACCTCGTCAATCCCCCCCTGCTCCACACGCTTTACAAGCGAATCTACTTCAATGTCGCCAGGACCAATTCCGTCCATTGGTGAGATGATACCACCGAGAACATGATAGAGCCCGTTGAACTGTTGTGTATTCTCAACCGCCATTACGTCCTGAATGTTCTCAACCACACAAATCATTGACCCATCGCGACGTTTGTCAGCACAGATAGGACAGACTTCACTATCGCTGATGTTGTGACAAACGGAGCAATACTTCACCTCATGTTTCAAGCGAATGATTGCATTCCCGAGTTTGTCGACTTCCTCTGTGTCGCGTCGCAGCAGATGTAGAGCCAGTCGCAGTGCTGTCTTTCGACCTATACCCGGTAAGGTCGCCAATTCTTGAACGGCCTGCTCAAGGAGTGTGGAAGGATACTGTTGTTCCATGAGGTCAGCCTCTCCGGTTTTTCCAACTGTAGAACCACACCAATGCCAGCATCAGCACAAGAACGCTGCCTATATAGGAAACGGTTGGACTCAACCCAAATGCCTGCTTCGAAATGAACAGGAATGTGCTGCAGACTACAGTCATGAACAAAGCCGGTATAAGCGTCATGATGAAAGGTTTCTTCTGCTGTACCAAATAGACTGTAATGGTCCAAAGGGTGAATACTGACAGCGTTTGGTTAGACCAGCCGAACCAACTCCAAATCTTCTGGAAACCGTCTGCATCTGACATTTGCCAAATCAGCAGCGCGATTGCGCCAGCGAACATTGGAATGCTCACCATCAAGCGACGATGGATGGAATGCTGTTCAAACTTCAAGAAATCTGCGATAATCAAACGAGCGCTACGGAAAGCAGTATCACCACTTGTAATAGGAGCAGCAACAACACCCAGCAAAGCCAGAATACCACCAAACACACCTAACCAGTCGTTACAAATGATATTAACAACACTTGGTGCAGATGTATGTGCACCTGTGGCTTGAGCACCCTCGAGGAGTTGATATCCGGGAGTCGGATCGTTGTAGAAGAAATACATTGATACTGAAGCCCAGATTAGTGCAACAATACCTTCAGTAATCATGGCTCCATAGAAAACGGGACGAGCCATACGCTCACTCTTCAGACAACGGGCCATCAGCGGACTCTGAGTAGCATGGAAACCACTAATAGCACCACAGGCAATTGTGATGAAAAGACAAGGGAATACTGGGTCTGTGAATCCCATTGAAGCGCCGCGATTTCCAAGACCGTCCCAAATCTCAGGCAATACTGGCATCTTTATAAAGAGCACAATCATCAATGCAACTGCCATAAATAACAGCGAGATAGCAAAGAGAGGATAAATGCGACCGATAATCTTATCGACTGGCATCATTGTTGCCAGAATGTAATAAAGGAAAATCAGAATGATCCAGAATGCATTGCGACCAATTAGGTTACTCACTGCTTCAGGCTCCCAAATCTGAGTCAGAATCTCGGCTGGGCTATAGACAAAGACAACGCCCACCATCATCAGCAAAAGAACTGAGAAGACGAGCATCACATTCTTTGTGCGATCGCCAAGATAGTGTCCAACGAGAGCCGGCAAGTTAGCGCCTCCATGTCGAATGGAAAGCATTCCGCTCATATAGTCGTGAACAGCACCTGCAAAAATACATCCAAAGACAATCCACAAATAGGCAACAGGACCAAACTTCGCACCCATAATAGCACCGAAAATAGGACCAGTTCCGGCTATGTTCAGGAACTGTACCATGAATACTTTCCAGTTGGGCAATACCACATAATCCACTCCGTCGGCCTTAGCAACGGCTGGAGTTGGGCGATCGTCAGGACCAAATACCTTCTCTACGATACGTCCATAAATCAAATAGCCCAATACGAGGGCCACTAATGCAATTACAAACGAAATCATTACTTTCTCTTTTAATCTTGATAAATTCAGATGCAAAGTTACGATTTTTTTTGATAAATCGTTCAAATCCATACGAATTACTTTACAGATTTTCATTTTTAACATTTCAGTTTGAGTTTTTGATAATAATTCCCAACAATTCAAGTGTAATCAATGCCGAAAGGAAAATCTTCAATAATCCAAATCGAGATTATTTAGAAGGAGGTAAACAAGAATAAGAAATGGTGTTTATACACCTATTTTTATATATAGCCGCTTCATCAATTTCTAATTATGAATCCTCTTTTGAGAGGTCTTCTTGAAATTTAATGTTTTTAACAAAGTAAAAATCGTCGAAAATTTGGAATTTAGAACTTCTATTAGTATCTTTGCATTGGCTTTTGTTCATATGGACTTTGGCTACACAAATGACGCAATATCAACTTCGAAACCGACAGCCTAGACTAAATGAAGCAATGCACTTAATCGTATAAAGGAATACTCTCTATCTGACAAAGCAATCCTTTCGACTGTGTAAAGCAATGCTTTCGACCATACAGAGTTATCCTTTCGACCCTAGAAAGGCATGCTTTATATATGTATAAAGGCATGCTTTGTAAGGTAGAAAGGTATCCTCTCTAACATCTAAAGATATGCTTTATATGAAGGTCTGTAAAAAGAGGCTTCAAATGAGGTGAAAACGAGATATTTAATCTAACTTAGAACAATAAAAAACAAAATAAAAACAGAACCCAATGGAAAAAATGAAGAAAATCGCATTGCTGCTGACATTGATGCTCGCTCCGATGTGTTTGTGGGCACAGCAGGTGTTGAATCTGCCACGTGTTTCTCATGTGGAGGAAATCAATGTGGAAACAGTTGTGGGAAATGCACCTCAACTGCCCTATCAAGTGTGGGCAACTTATGAAGACGGACGCAGCGAGTGGCGACTAGTTAGATGGACGAATGCATTAGCCGATGAGGAGGCAGCAGAAGCCGATAGTAAGACAACTCCAGTTGGTTCTACCTATGACGTAGCAGGATATGTTGTAGGAGACAACAAAACATCGGGGGGATTTCCTGTAGTGGCTCATGTGAAAGTGATTGCATCAGGCAAGACTGCACCTTCGAAAGTGGCTGAACCGCTTCCTCTGAACAAGGTTTGGTTGACGGGAGATAACCGATTGACCAAGAACCGAGACTGCGATATTGACAATCTGCTGAGTCTCGATGTTCGTCAGCAACTCTACAACTATCATGACACTTATGGTCTGCCGAAGGAAGGCTATCCAGAAGCCGATGGTTGGGACTCCCCTACTACCAAACTAAAAGGTCACGGAACTGGTCACTATATGTCGGCTCTTGCTCTTGCTTTTGCAAGTTGCACAGACCAAGCAAAGCGTGACCAACTGCGCGATAGAATTCGCACAATGATTAATGAACTTCGTGCTTGTCAGGAGCGGACTTTCGTCTGGAACGATTCGCTTGGCCGCTATTGGGAGGCTCGCGACCTTGCTCCTGAGGCAGAACTTCGTGGATTAGGAGGAAAATGGAGCGATTTTGACCGATACAAGCAGGATTACACTCGTTATGGTTATGGTTATCTGAATGCAATTCCTGCTCAGCATTGCGTGCTCATTGAGATGTATCGTGCCTATAACAATGAAGACTGGGTATGGGCTCCCTACTACACTGTTCATAAACAGTTGGCAGGACTCATCGACATTGCTAACTACATCGATGATAAGGAATTGGCTGACAAGGCTTTACTTATAGCAAAAGACATGGGACTTTGGGTTTGGAACCGACTCCACTATCGAACATTTGTAAAGAAAGACGGAAGTGCTGAAGAACGTCGCGCTAAGCCAGGAAACCGTTACGAGATGTGGAACATGTATATTGCAGGTGAAGTTGGAGGTATGGAAGAATCGCTTGCACGTCTTTCGGAAATGGTTTCTGATCCTACTGAGAAAGCCCGTCTTTTGGAAGCAGCAACCTACTTCGATAGCCCTGCGTTCTTCGATCCGCTTGCCAAGAATATTGACGCCATTAGAACTCGTCACGCTAATCAGCATATTCCAATGGTGACGGGTGCCCTGAGAACCTATCGTGCTGGTGGTGATTCACATTATTATAATATTGCGCAAAACTTCTGGTCAATGATTCAAGGCCGCTATCGTTATGCGATGGGAGGTGTTGGTAATGGTGAGATGTTCCGACAGCCTTACACGCAGACTCTCTCAATGGCCACAAATAACGATCCGACTCTGAACGAGACTTGCTGCGCCTATAATCTGGCGAAATTGACGAAGGACCTAAACTGCTTCAATCCCAATGATGCACGCTATATGGACTACTACGAACGTCTGCTGAGCAATCAACTTGTTGGTTCTTTGAATCAGCATCAGTATGCTGTTCTCTATCAGTATGCAGTAGGTCTGAATGCTTCAAAGCCTTGGGGCAATGAGACTCCGCAAAGCACTTGTTGTGGTGGAACAGGCGCCGAAAATCACGTTAAGTACCAAGAGGCTGCCTATTTTGCTGGTGCTGATACGCTCTGGGTTGCGCTCTACATGCCAACTTGTGCTCAGTGGGATGCAAAGAAAGTAACGATTCAGCAAGAATGTGAATGGCCTGCAGAAAAGAGTGTCATTCGCGTGACAGAAGGAAAAGGTCGTTTCGTGATGAAGTTACGTGTTCCCTATTGGGCAACTGACGGTTTCTCCGTAAAGTTAAACGGCAAGGAAGTTGCCAAAAACTATCAGCCTTGCAGTTACGTAGAGATTCCGATGCGCAAATGGAAAAAAAAGGACGTTGTTGAGATCACGATGCCTTTCGGTCGCCATTTAGACTTTGCTCCTGACAAGATGGAAATCGATCAGCGCCGAAAGGCTTATGAACCTCGATGGGCTGCGGCTCTGATGGAAGGTCCATTGGTAATGGCTGCTAAGAATCTAAACTCTTGGGACGAGGCAACTCTGCGTGAAGGTGATGACTTAACTAAGTTTGACTTGGTTGCTGATTACAACGCAGACCGCCACATCACTCACTATTTCCGTATTGATGCACCTGTAGAACAAGGCGGTGAAGCCGATGCAACAGTACTTCGCAGTTTGGCCCAAATGGCGAAAAAGCGTATTGATGCTCAGGAAGCGTGGATGAAACTCGAAGTAAAAGTCCCCGAACATTCTCCTTGGGCTCCTTATGGTTATGAGCGAATGGCTACTCAATATGCTCAGGCTTGTGAATTGCTGGCTAAAGAAAATGGAGCAGATTGGGCTAAGAGTGGCGAATTGGTTGACAAAACTGCTGCTGCACTGAATGCTGCATTGAATACAATGCGCCCAGGAAATCTTGCAGAACCTGAGGATCTCGCCCCACTTCAGCAACTGATGGAGAAAACTCGTGGACAAGATTGGCGTTCAATGAGTACAGAAAAGCGACAGGCTGTTCGTTATGGGCAGATGGTTACAAAATATGTGAATGACGGTAGCGGTACAAAGGACATGATTGAGCGCGCTGTTAAGCAACTCACTCCTCTTTTTAATGAATAACGGCTACAAATAACAATTCACAAGTGATAATGCAAATCGCAAGAAGAAGTAACACTTGAAAGACAATAAAAAGCAAGAGCCCTGCAACTGCAAGGCTCTTGTCTTTTCCTATAAATATAATCTAGATTATTTGTTTACTTTCTTGTAGAATAAACTCTCACCCATCCATCGGAGTTGAATATGTTGGAAAAATGCGATTCAAATTGGCAACCAACAATCCCGATTATACCGGTCCTTCGTTAGGGTCAGTGTCGAAAACAGAATCAGCAGTAATGATTTCATCTTCGTCGAACCACTGGGCAAGTTTTGCCTTAGCCTTTGCTTTTACGTCTTCAGAAACGTCTCCCCAAACACGATGGAGAACATAGACGAGTACTGCTAAATCGTCACTCAGACCAGCAATAGGTATTGCATCTGGCACAACGTCGAGTGGCGTAATGAGATAACCTAAAGCACCGATGATGATAGCCTTATCCTTAAAGGAAATATTGGGACTCTCAAGTGTATAATAGAGGATCAGTGCAGCGTAAACGAGTTTAACACCAGCACGCTTTGCAATGCGAGCAACTTTCTCAACAAATCCACTCTTTGTAAATTTGTCTTTATACGACATGAAGTCGGGAAGGTCATTCTTCTGCATGTTAAGATTCATTTTCATTAAGTTGATAAAAAAGAAAGCAGCACCCCTATAAGCCGGGTTCTGTTCCTGATGCGCCTCTCAACACAACAGGTGCCTGTCATTTATCTACTCCGCAGGTCACCCCACGGCTCTAGCGTTCTACCCTCCATCGGAAGCGAACTATTCGGGCGGACAACCCTCAGCCGACGGTATACGCGAACTTGCAGCCTCCAGTTGGCACAGCCCGACGATCACCCGTCGGCTGGTGGTCTCTTACACCACCTTCTCACCCTTACTCCCTTAAGCGGAGCGGTTGTTTTCTTCTGCCTACGCCTGCGGTTTCCCACAGCTTCTATTTTCGGAAGTGGAGCGTCCTTTGCTGCCCGGACTTTCCTCTCGCCCTATCTTAGAGCCAGCGACAGAGCCGGGATACTGCATTCTGATACGGGTGCAAAGATAGATATTTTTGATGGTATTTCGACGGATGTCATGATTTTTTTATCCCTATTTAACAGATTAAATTAATGTAAAATCCTGCCTTTTGGCATTTAAGAGCCGTTAATTCTACCTTTTCGATTGTTAAAATGGAATAAAGATGAGCGCCAAATTGTCAGTTTAACAATTTTTGCGTCTAAATTTGCAATAACAAAATAAACGAAACGGCTCTAAATCCGTCAGAATGTTCAGTAGAAGTTAAATTTCAATTTAAAACAATAAGTAAAAATGAAAAAGTTTCAGAAGTATTTGTTTGGTGCCATGTGCATAGCAGCACTCGGTATCTCCGCAGGGACTTTCATGAAAGTCAATGCAGCAAGTGATGCAGTAACCATTTCAGGACAACCCGTCGATCTTACATACGCCGCAGAGAAGGCGCTGCCTGCTGTGGTGCATATTAAATATGTACAGAACTCGAAGACGCAGACCGTTCGTGTACAGAGCGATCCCTTCGAAGATTTCTTCAATGATCCCTTCGGATTCTTCGGTTCACCCAATCAGGGCAATGGCGGTACTCGCGAGCGTAGAGTGCAGACTCCTAAGAAAACCGCTACAGGTTCGGGTGTAATCATTTCATCTGATGGCTATATCGTGACCAACAACCACATGGTAGAAGGTGCTGACGAATTGACAGTAACTATGAATGACAATCGTGAGTTCTCTGCCCGCATCGTTGGTACTGACAAAACGACAGACCTTGCCCTTATCAAGATTGACGGCAAGAATCTTCCCACCATCGCTATTGCCAATAGCGACGATCTGAAGGTCGGTGAATGGGTATTGGCAGTTGGTAATCCGCTTGGATTGAACAATACAGTCACTGCAGGTATCGTTTCTGCAAAGGCCCGCTCAATCGGTGCTAATGGTGTTGAATCGTTCATTCAGACTGATGCTGCCATCAATCAGGGTAACTCAGGTGGTGCGCTCGTAAACGCTCGCGGTGAACTCGTAGGTATTAACGACATGCTCGTATCCCCGACTGGTTCTAATATCGGTTACGGATTTGCTATTCCTACAACGCTGATGAATAAGGTAGTTGCCGACATCAAACAGTACGGAACTGTTCAGCGTGCACTGCTCGGCATCAAAGGTGGAGACGTAATCAACTACATCAATGAGCAGAAGGAGAAGGATTCTGAGAAGGAAGTTGACCTTGGTACAAACGAAGGTGTTTATGTCTCAGAAGTTGAGAGCGATGGTGCTGGTGCAGACATCGGTCTTGAGAAGGGTGACGTTATTACTCACATCGATGGCAAGCGAGTTACTAAGATGTCTGAACTTCAGGAAATCATGTTTAACAAGCGTCCTGGCGACAAGATTAGCCTCACATTCCTTCATAATAAGAAGAGTGTTACGAAGACTGCAACTCTGAAGAATGCTCAGGGTAATACCAAGGTTGTGAAACAGGCTGATATGGATGTGCTTGGTGCAGACGTTCGTCCTGTTACCAATCAGCAGAAGGAACAACTTGACATCAACTATGGTCTTGAAGTACTCAAAGTGAACAACGGCAAGTTGAAAGACGCTGGTATTACTAAGGGATTCATTATCCAAAAGGTTAATGATGAGGATATGAAGACGATCGAAGACTTGCAGAAAGTAGTGAAGGATGCTTCGATGAGCAAGGAGCCCGTTCTCATCATCAAGGGTATCTATCCTACAGGAAAGAAAGCATATTTCGTAGTTGACTTAAGCGCATAAATCAAAAACGTTTCAATAAAATCAAAAAAAATTACGGCTTTTCTTCGTTTATTTCGTAGAAAAGCCGTATTTTTGCACTTTAACACATAAAATCCTACGTGACAAATGAGGCAATTGAAGATTACCAACTCAATCACTAATCGTGAAAGTGCATCTCTTGACAAATATTTACAGGAAATCGGCCATGAGGAATTGCTCACTGCCGAAGAGGAAGTAGAACTTGCCCAGCGTATACGCAAGGGCGATCGTGAGGCACTTGAGCGTCTGACAAAAGCAAACCTGCGTTTTGTAGTTTCCGTTGCCAAACAGTACCAGAATCAAGGACTGAGTCTTGCCGACTTGATCAACGAAGGCAATCTCGGACTGATGAAGGCTGCTGAGCGCTTCGACGAAACCCGTGGGTTCAAGTTCATCTCCTTTGCTGTGTGGTGGATCCGCCAAAGCATTATGCAGGCTATTGCTCAGCAAAGCCGTATTGTCAGACTTCCACTGAATCAGGTGAGTTCGGTAAGTAAGATCAACAAGGCCTTGAACAAGTTCGTTCAGGAGAACGAGCGACGTCCTAACGTAAACGAGATTGCGGAAACAGTTGAACTTCCTGAAGAGAAGATTGCCGAAGCAATGTCGCATTACACACGTCAGATTTCGGTCGACGCGCCTTTCTCTGAGAGTGATGAGACCAGTCTGCTTGATATTCTCCCCAATAGCGATGTGCCTGATACGGACAACATTCTTCTGGCTGAGTCACTTCGTGAGGAAATCATTCATGCCCTGAAGGCTCTCAACGAGCGCGAGCGTAATGTAATTGAGGCATTCTATGGCATTAATCAACCCGAAATGACTCTTGAGGAAATTGGTCAGAAATATGGATTGACTCGTGAGCGCGTTCGTCAGATTAAGGAAAAAGCCATCAGACGACTCCGCAGCAACACCAAGAGTAAAGCCCTAAAGACTTACCTCGGTAAATAGAAATAATGATAATATAAGAAAATGAAATTCAAAAAAACACTCTTGGCAACCTTGCTTTTGGCGTTTTCTGCTCTGACGCCGACAAAAGTGCTTGCCGTTAACGAACTAACACCCGTCTACATGTTTGGATTCGTATCATCATTTAATGATTCCATCGTGTATTTTACAGATATTCAATTGGTTGACTCTGCATGGATTGATTCCAAGACCAAGTTTCTCTATAGTCGTGAGAACTTTGCCTATCAGTTGAAAAACTATATGGAAACGAATGGCGAAGATGAACCGACATGCACCATTTTCTTCTCAGACAAGAGAAAGAAGATTGAGAAGAGATTTCTGAAACTAAGAAAACGATATACGACAAAAGGCAATTATATTGTAAAGTTTATCGAAGGCAACGCATTCAAGTTTGAAAACATCATTCTCGATTCGCCTGAAGCCAAATATACAAAGGCAGAGTTGAAAGAGGCTATCAAGAAGGAAAAGGCAGAATTGAAAGCCGCTCGTAAAGCAGCCAAAACTAAGGCAAAGAAAGACAAACGGGAAAAGAAAGAGAATAAGCGCAAGGCAATGGAAGATGCTAAGAGACGCGCCAAAGAACTGAAGAAAAACTGATGAGTACCCATTATTTCAGTATTGCTGAACATCTTATACGAATCGACTTTGAAAATTCAAGTTTGGATAAGGTGCCGAAGAGTCGTCCTGCATATTTCCAGAACGACTTGCGTCTGCTGCCTTCTTTTGGTCCTTTCAAGGCTGATGAGGTAGAAGACAAACAGTTGTTCTTCCATCTGACTGTCGATGATTCGATGACACCTACACCAAAAAACGAGCGTGAACGTATTCGGAAGTTCGATACTGGCAATGGTGAGACAGTTGTCGACTTAGTAAGCGATGGTGGCTATCAGTATATCATTAAGGACATTAATGGAAACGAATGTTGTTTGCTGCGTTCTAATAAGAACTTTGACGAGTGTCGTTGTGCGCTGAAGGGCAACTACAACATGCGTTCGTTTGGCTTAAACAATGCCTTAATGCTCATTTTTGCTTTCGCAGGAAGCCGAAAGGACACACTCCTCATTCATGCTTCTCTTGTGCGCCAGAATGGCTACGGCTATGCTTTTATTGCGCAGAGCGGAACGGGAAAAAGTACTCATGTGAGCCTTTGGCTAAGACATTTACCAGGATGTGACTTGATGAACGACGATAACCCCATTGTCAGAGTAGTCGATGGAGAACCTTTCATCTATGGTGGCCCTTGGAGTGGAAAAACTCCTTGCTATCGGAATGTGAAAGCACGACTTGGTGCCATTACCCGTATTGATCGTGCTCAGCAAAATAGCATAGAGAAATTGTCACCCATTGAGGCGTTTGCATCTTTCCTTCCATCGTGTTCATCGATGAAATGGGATGAAGATATATTCCGCCGCATTTGCAACACAGTCACGAAGATTGTGGAAACAACGGGCATCTACACCCTTCATTGCCTTCCAAACAAAGAAGCGGCATTTATTTGTCACGATGCAATCGCTAAATAGAATTGTCGAAAGAGATTGTTAAAAATATCATGAGTTTCGTCACGAAAATAATCAACTTCTGGCAAAAACTCTTCCACAAAGAAGAGGTAAAGGATGAAGGTCACATTCTGAAAAAGGATGTGCAGTTCACCAATGCGATGTTGTTGCCCGAAATCGTGAAGATGCTCAATGAAGGTCATACGGTGACGCTTCAACTTCGCGGATACAGCATGCGACCTTTTCTTGAAGACAATCGCGACAAAGCCCTGTTGACAAAGCCCACTTGTCCGAAAGTTGGCGACCCAGTTTTGGCAGAGATTGCCCCCAAGCATTTTGTACTTCATCGCATTATTGCAATTGATGGTGACAATGTGACGCTTCGAGGTGATGGAAATCTGACTGATGAACATTGCACGTTGGCTGATGTTGAAGGTGCAGTTATTGGATTCTATCGTAAGGGGCGCTCTACACTTGATCGTACTGATGGCTGGAAATGGCGCACTTACTCTTTTTTCTGGATGCGCCTCTACCCTATCCGCCGTTATTTGCTGGCTTTCTATCGCCGCATCTGGATCAAACTTCCCTGGCATCATTCTGCTCCTAAGAGATAAAACATTGAATAAATAGAAAATCAAATAAAAAACAAAAGACAATGAAAGCAAAAAAAGGATTTAACCTCCGCGAAGTCTGCGGCGAACAGATTATCGTTGCAGAAGGAAAAGAGAATATTGACTTTTCCAATATTATCAGCATGAACGAGAGTTCTGCCTATTTGTGGCGTATTGTCCAGGAAATGGAATCATTCAACGAAAAGGATCTCGCCATCTTGCTCACCAAGCAATATGAAGTAGATGACGAAACAGCACTTGCTGATGCAACCAATCTTGCTAAGCAGTGGATAGAGGCTGGAATCGTTGAACCTTAATAGTAGATGGTAACCAACTTGTGTGGGAAAAAGATCCCACACTATTACAAAAAGATTGCGTCTGATGAGTCTCCCAAAGATAGGAAACTGCTTATCAGACGCAATTCTATTTATCGATTATAGCCGAAACGGTAATCACTTAGGAATTAGTCGATTTCAACTTCGAGCGGCTCATCGAGCGCTACAAGGAACTCTTCGATACGTACTTGCCATTCGCGCTGAGTTCTCACGTCGTTCTTACTCCAGGCGCTGCCGAAATAATAGGTGAAGCGCTGACCGCTCTTGTATTTCTTCAAAATGCCACAAGCGTGTCCGACCATTCCGTTTGCAGGCTTCTTCTCCATAATCTTCTTCGTCTCAATCTCACCTTCAGGGAAAAGGCAAGCCACATAAATCTGGAAGTTCTGAGCCTTAGGATTGTCCGTCGGGTCAGCATAATGAACATAGTTCTTACCCAATACTACACTCTCAGTATCCTCTGCATGAATCACAACACCTGCTGCAAGATCACGGGTCTTCTTAATACCATCATACCAAACAGTCATCTTATTGAAGTTAGATCCCTTATCGAGGCTGATGATACGATGTTCAACCACTTCTTTATCTTTACCAACCTTTGCAGCAGGATAAGTCAATTCCACAGTGAAACGAAGCGGACCATTATCAAGAATCTTATATGACTCATAGCAATACGGGAGAACAAGATCCTTGCCGTCCATCAATGCAGGAGCACCACAGCCAAGTGTAGGACCAACCTTATAGCAGTCGAGTCCATAACCATGATCAAAGTGATAGGTAGTGGCCTTTTCAACCTCAAATGCCTCTGCGTTCTTGCCAGCAGCCTTCAGTGCCTGAATCTGCGGATGATTTGAAAGTTCAGTCTTGTAGCGACTGGCAACTTCAAGGTCGGGAGTATTCTTCAGCCAAACATCTACACCAAATGCACGTTCACCCGAACGCTGCAAGGCTGGACCATAGATGCGATAAGCGGTACGATCGTTCTCCCAAGCGATATCATCAACGCGCTCTGGATACTGTCTGCCTGTTACATAAACCTTAGCAGGCTGCGGCTTTCCGGGCTCAACAGTAAATTCAGCAGTTCCACAAGGACGAACTGCAACATCAAGTAGCAACTTTCCGTCATGTGTGATTTGGTAGCCAACTTCCTGTCCGAGAGCATTCTTCACTATGAATGTCTCGCCGTTGCTAATGCCCAGTTTCTTACATACGGCTGCAGCGTCAACTTCAACAACTTCCTGTCGTTGTGTCTTCTCATCGTTGCTTACACGAATCTTTACTTTTTCTGCCCACAATTGAGTCGGCATCATAAGGGCTATCAGCGCCCCAGCAATCAATCTTCCTGTTTTCATATGATTTGTAGTCTTTATTTAATTCGAATTCGGTGATATCCTATTTATTCTTCAGTTCATCGATAAAGAACTGTGAGATTTGTCTGAGCAAATGGTTGCGAGTATTGCCGCCATAAATGCTGTGGTTACGATTGGTGTAGAGGTTCATCTTGAAATCCTTATCGGCCTGTACCAAAGCCTCAGTGTATTCATAGGTGTTCTGAGGATGAACGTTGTCATCGGCTACTCCATGACAAAGTAGCAGCGCACCATGAAGTTTATCGGCACGAGTGATAGCATTATCGCTATATCCCGATGGATTTTCCTTCGGAGTACGCATGTAACGCTCAGTATAGACTGAATCATAGAACCGATAACTCGTGGGAGGAGCAACTGCAACACCTGCTCGGAATACAGGACGACCTTCACTCATGCTCATCAGCGTGATATAGCCGCCATAACTCCACCCCCAAATGCCAATTCGATCCTTGTCAATAAATGACTGTTTACCCAACCACAATGCTGTTTCAACCTGATCTTTGGCTTCGAGCAATCCAAGAGCTTGATAAGTAACCTTCTCAAATTCAGCACCTCGAGCACCTGTTCCTCGACCGTCAACGCAGACCACGATGAAACCTTCCTGACAAAGATAACTATCAAACAGACCTCCCTGCCCCATCGAACCAATATTCCATGAGTCAGTTACCTGCTGACTACCTGGACCACTATACTGGAACATCACCACAGGATATTTCTTGCGAGCGTCGAAGTCAGCAGGCTTCATCATCCAACCTTCGAGTTTAACGCCTTCTCCAGTTGTAAACGAGAAGAATTCTTTTGTTCCCAGTGAGTAATTAGCGAGTTTATTCTTCAGTTCTGTGTTGTCAACACGTGTCGAAAGAACTTTTCCCTTCTGATTACGAACAGTATATACATAAGGTGTATTGCTGTCGCTCCAAGTGTTCAGGAAATACTGATAGTCGCCAGAGAAGATTGCACTATTCCATCCTGGTTCAGTTGTAAGTTGCTCAGTCTTGCCATTCTTGTGATTCACAAAAATCTGGCGGTCGCGGGCGCTTTGCTTAGCGGCCTGATAATAAACGTCACCGGTCTGCTCGTTATAGCCATAGATTTCGGTGATATCATATTGTCCGTCACCAATCTTGCGCTCCTGAGTTCCATTCATTGTATATAAATAGAGGTGCATGAAACCGTCGCGATCACTGGGAAGCAGAATGTGGTTCTTGCCAACAATCATCTGTCCGAGCACGTCTTCCTTCACATACTTAGGAACACTCTCTTTAATGAGAAGTTGCGAAAGTGTCGAACGGGCATTCACCGTATAAAGATTCAGCACATCCTGATGACGATTCATCGAAGCAATAATCACCTTGTCGGGTTCATTCATGGGAATGATGCGGGGCAGATAGCCATCAGCATCACAAGGCACTTGCAACTGGCGTACCTGATGAGTCTTGATTTCGAAACTCCAGGCCGTAACCTTTGAATTGTCCTCGCCAGCCTTCGGGTATTTGTAACTATAAAAGCCTGGATAGAGTTCATACTCCTTGCGCTGGGGCTTCATTCCCTGGAAGAACTGTAGTGAATACTCGCGAACGGCCTTCTCGTCAAAGCGAATCCAGCAGAGCATAGTTCCATCGGCAGTAAAGCAGAATGCGCGATTATACTCAAATTCCTCTTCATAAACCCAGTCGGGAATACCATTGATCACTTCGTTGAACTTTCCGTCTTTAGTCACCTGACTCTCAGCATTATCATAGAGAAGTTTTACAAGCCAGATGTTGTTGTCACGAACAAAGGCCACCTGTGTTCCGTCAGGGCTCCACAGAGGCACCTGTTGCTTGCCTCCTTCAGAAAGGCGCTCCAACTTGCGGCTCTGAATGGTGTAGATGTAGTAGTCGGCCTTTGACGAGCGACGATAAATCATCTCAGTATTCGTCTGAATGAGCATGCGACGACCGTCTGGCGACATGACATACCCGTCGAAACGGTCAATCTTCTCACCCTGAGTCTGATCAACATCAAAGAGAACTCCTGTCTCCTGACCTGTCTTGAACGAATATTCAACGATGCGCTTGCCATCGCTTGAAATACTTGCATAGCGGTCGGTTCCCTCAATAGGATTCACGCCATAGACACGCTGTGGTGAGAACTCCCCACCCGTTATTGCTCGCAACGTGAGTTTTTCTGCTGCACCAGCAGTCAGAGTCATCAGCAACGTTGCACAAATGATTAGTGTTTTCTTCATTATCATGAAATTATTGATATATGGTGCAAAGATAAAAAAAATAATCGAAAAAACCGAACAATGCCAACAGATATTTGTTTCTTTTCATTCTTTTTATTTCGACTTTTTCTTGACGACAAAATTTGCTGTGAGTTCTTTGAAATGGGAAAATATCCTATTAACTTTCGAAAGCAATCCTCTTAACAAACGAAAGCAATGCTTTCTGCCATACAGAGTTATCCTTTTGACCATAGAAAGACATGCTTTCTACCATAGAGAAGCATGCTCTATAGGGGTATAAAGACATGCTTTGTAAGGTAGAAAGGCATCCTTTATATAGGTATAAAGGCATGCTTTGTATAAGTTCATCAAAAGGATTATAAACTTTTTGCTCAATAAGACCTACCCACCTACCATAACTCCTCGCAAAAGCCGATGAATAAAGGGACTAGAGTATGGTAGGTCTTCTCTTAACACCTACCATAGACCTACCATCAGAAAATCTGGAAAATACTTTCCTTAAATACCACCTTATTTATAATAAGGAAAAGAGCATAACCATCTTATGCAAATGGCTATGCTCTTAAAGGCAGAAAAGTTATTCTTTTATGATGAAAATAACTATCTTCTTCTCAAGTAAGGTTTGGGGGAAGCCTATCTGATTCGATCGGCTGCACGTACCAAGCGCTCATCGGCACGAATGCCTTTGAATGCAAGATAATTCAGTACTGCGGCAACGAACGGCAGATAACTTCCTACTGTCTGCTCAAGTACTCCAATAGGAACAAGGCTGATGTACTTATAATACAAGAAAATTCCCATCCAGACTAAGAGCAACGCAATGTTCAGCGTGCAGATGCGAGACTGACGAGGACGATTCTTGTACATAAAAATAGCCACAACTTCCAAGATAATTGTTAGTACTAAAACTCCAAAGAGTGGAGCATAACTGTAATCATACTGAACGCCGTTGTTCAAAGGCTGCGCGAGAGCAAGATTATAGAGCACAGGTTCTATGCCCATAGCCTCAAGCGTAATGCTGCCAAGCGGCAAACAAAGGCATACAATGCTGACGATAGCAGCCAGGAGCAGATAAATGGTTTGCTTTCTCTGTATCATGCTTTGTCAATATAGAGGGTTCGCGTTTCGTCCGTCTTACTCTGCGTTATTTTCCTTTGAAGGATCGCGATAATAGACATTTCCCTCGATGAACTCCTCAGTTGCGAGCAGTGTGGGTTTCGGCAACTTCTCGTAGTAGCGGGAGATTTCGATTTGCTCACGATTCTCAAACACTTCCTCCAGCGAGTCGTTATAAGAAGCAAACTCAGCAAGTTTCTTGGTCAGATCCTGCTTGATTTCGCTTCCAATCTGATTAGCGCGCTTCGAAATGATTGCAACGCTCTCATAGATGTTACCAGTTTCTTCGCAGAGGTCCATAATGTTGCGAGTCTGAGTATTGACCGGTGCCTTTGACTTTTTGTAATCCATACTTTATTCTAAAATGATTTGATGTTTGTTATTCTTGTTTTTAAAATGGAAAAATTCTTAGTTCTACCGATGAAATCAAGTGTTTATTGGGCACTTGCTGTAGTATCATCTTCATTATTTCCCGTGATTTTCTTGCATTTGCTGATGAACTTCTCGGCAAGAGAAGCACTCTTTGAATCAGGGAATTCGTTCAGGAAACCATAACATTCGTCTTCCGCGTCCTGATAGCGCTCTAACTTCTTAGCATCAACGCTATTCTCAGCAAGTTCAAACTTACTCTTCATGAGCAACAGCGAGAAATCCTCACGAAGTGAACTATATGGATAGTCCTTCAAAGCGTTCTGGGCCGTAACAATGCAAGCCAGATAGTTACTCTCACCGCCCATATTGCAATTGCCGAAGTAAGTACCGAGATCGTAATAGAGTTGTGCTGAATAGAGTTCCTTTTGCACCAATTTATCCTGCAAAGTGAACAGACGCTCTTGGGCTTCCTTCTTCTGTTTAGCCATTGGATAGACGTCGAGATATTCCTGCAATGCTGTGATGGCCGCCATTGTCTGACTCTGATCAAGACGAGGTTCCGGTGTGCTCATATAGAGACTTTGTCCCACATAGAACTTGGCCAATTCAGCATAATAACCCTGAGGATAACTCGAGTAATATTTACGGAAATATTCAGCAGCAGTCTCGTAGTCTTTGTTGTTGTATTCTGCCATTGCCAGCATATAGAGACATTCCTGTCCGTTATGCGAACCCTTCATCATCGTCACTACCGATTCCAGCAGCGTGATTGCACGAGTATATTGCCCACGGGCATAGCACTCTTTGGCATATTCGTATTTATATTGATAATTATCAGACTTAAAGGCCTGATTGAACTCCTTGGCGCAACTCGTCAGGAGCAATACGGTCGTTAAGATGGCAAGTACTGATTTTTTCATCTATTCTTTTGTTTTGACCTGCAAAATTACACATAATTCCACAAATTCCAAAAGCATTTAAAAGATTTTTGGGAATTTAACGGGTTTTCTAACGTTTATTTAATAGAAAATGAGTAAATTTGCATCGAATATGGACTTTAAACTAACATCAGAATACAAACCAACGGGTGATCAACCCGAAGCCATCAGACAACTTACTGAAGGTATTGAACGCGGAGACCGAGCACAGGTGCTGTTGGGCGTTACGGGTTCAGGCAAGACTTTCACAATGGCAAACGTCATTGCCCAGACGGGAAAGCCGACCCTTATTCTCAGCCACAACAAAACACTTGCTGCCCAACTTTATGAGGAGATGAAAGGATTCTTCCCAGAGAATGCAGTTGAATACTATGTAAGTTACTACGATTACTATCAGCCTGAGGCTTATCTTCCTCAGACCGATACGTATATTGAGAAAGATCTGGCCATCAACGAAGATATTGACCGCTTACGCTTGTCGGCAGTATCTTCTTTGTTGTCGGGACGTAAGGATGTTGTCATCGTCTCGAGTGTTTCTTGCATCTATGGTATGGGAGGACCGACTGCAATGCAGGAAAGCGTCATTTCTGCTCGCAAAGGACAGACTCTTGACAGGAATGTCTTTCTCCGTCAACTTGTTAATGCGCTTTATGTTCGAAACGACATCGACCTTCAACGTGGAAACTTCCGAGTGAAAGGTGATCATGTCGACATCTTTATGGCTTATTCCGATCATGTGCTGAGAGTAACCTGGTGGGACGATGAAATCGACTCGATTGAAGAACTTGATTCGGTTGATTATCACCAACTTGCAACGTTTGAGGAATATAAAATCTATCCTGCCAATCTGTTTGTTACTTCAAAGGAACAGACCGAATTGGCAATACGTCAGATTCAAGACGATTTGACTGCTCAAATTGACTATTTCAATGAAATTGGCGACACATTGAAGGCTCAGCGCATCAAGGAACGCGTTGAATATGATATGGAGATGATCAAGGAACTTGGTCATTGCTCGGGAATTGAGAATTACAGCCGCTATTTTGATGGTCGCGAGGCGGGACAGAAGCCTTATTGTTTGTTGGACTTCTTCCCTGATGATTACCTACTCTTTATCGATGAAAGTCATGTGACGATACCTCAACTGAATGCTATGTATGGGGGCGACAGAGCCCGCAAACGTAACCTTGTGGAGTTTGGTTTCCGTCTGCCTGCGGCATTTGATAATCGCCCATTGCGATTCGAAGAGTTTCAGGAGATGATCCATCAAGTGGTTTATGTTTCTGCAACACCTGCAGATTTCGAGTTGATGGAAAGTGAGGGTGTTGTAGTTGAACAACTTATCCGACCCACTGGCCTACTCGACCCAGAGATAGAAGTTCGATCAAACGAGAATCAGATTGACGACTTACTTGAAGAGATTCTACAGCGCGCAGAACGAGATGAGCGCGTTCTTGTCACAACGCTTACAAAGCGAATGGCCGAGGAACTTACCGAATATCTGCTGAATCATGATGTTCGGGCAAACTATATTCATAGCGACGTAGCAACACTAGACCGTGTTCAGATTATGGCTGATCTTCGAGCAGGTCGCTTCGATGTTCTCGTTGGCGTCAATCTCTTGCGAGAGGGACTTGACCTTCCCGAAGTATCACTTGTTGCCATTCTTGATGCGGATAAGGAAGGATTCTTGCGTAGCCGTCGTTCACTTACTCAAACTGCGGGTCGCGCTGCCAGAAATGTCAATGGAAAGGTTATTATGTATGCTGAAACGATTACCGAAAGCATGCAACTCACTATCGACGAGACACTTCGCCGCCGCACGAAGCAACTGAAATACAACGAGGAAAACGGAATCACTCCGCGCCAGATAGTCAAGGCAATCAATACTTCGCTTCAATCTACAAGAAAAGAAGACGAACGTGGTCGTATGGGTTCTACAAAGACTCCTCCAACTGCTGCCAAAACTGCTACAGGTTTTGTTCCCTATATCGAACCCGCGGAAGGTTCTATGGTTGCCGACCCAATTATCTTGCAGATGAGTAGAGAACAACTTGAGAAGAGCATTGAGAATACTCGTGCACTCATGAAAGAGGCTTCAAAAGCACTCGATTTTATGCAGGCTGCTCAGTATCGTGACGAAATTATCCGCCTCGAAGATTTACTTAAGGAAAAGACAAAACCGTAATTCTTCTCAATTTTAACCTTGCATTTTTGTGAGATTATAACAAATAACTTATCATTTTTGACGTTCAATTGAAAGAAAAAATCTACCAAATAAAACTATTCTTATGAAAAAAGTAATGACAACACTTGTCCTAAGTCTTTTGCTTTCAATGCATCTTGCCGCTCAGGACAACAAGCGTTTTATTAGCGACGAAACTTATCGCGCTAAAGTAGAGAATGCCTTTAACGAAAAGATGCAACTCGTTGGAGAACAATTCTTTAACGCTGAAGGACTAGACCTTAACACCGAGGAAACAGATGCGCTTCATTTCCTCTATGCCTACATGGCGTTGGCAGACATTACGGACTACCCTACTTCATTTCATGCAGCCAATGTTCGCACTGCGTTTCAGGCTCGCAAAGAGATGAGTTGGGGTAAAGATGTACCCGAATTGCTCTTCCGTCATTTCGTTTTGCCAGAGCGAATCAACAACGAACCTCTTGATGATTCTCGTCAGGTGTTCTTCAAGGAACTCAAAAAGCGTATTGCTGGCCTCCCAATGAAGGAAGCAATCCTTGAAGTAAACCACTGGTGTCACGAACATGTGACCTATCAGCCAAGTGACGGACGCACACTTGCTCCTCTTGCTTGTGTTCAGGGTGCAATTGGTCGATGCGGCGAAGAATCGACATTCACGGTTGCCGCTCTGCGTTCTGTAGGCATTCCTGCTCGTCAGGTTTATACTCCCCGTTGGGCTCACACGGACGATAATCACGCTTGGGTAGAGGCTTGGGCTGATGGTCAGTGGTATTTCCTGGGTGCTTGTGAACCTGAGGCAGTGCTGAATTTGGGCTGGTTCAATGCTCCTGCCTCTCGTGCTATGCTTATGCACACTCGTGCTTTTGGAGATTATAATGGTCCTGAGGAAGTGATGTTGCGTACAAGCAACTTCACTGAAATCAACCTTATTGATAATTATGGTTCTACTGCCCGTGTAGATTTCCGCATTGTAGACCGAAAGGGAAAGGCCGTAAATGGTGCTCGAGTAGATTTCAAGATTTATAACTATGCTGAGTTCTACACAGCCGTAACGAAATATACGGATACAAAAGGTAATACCTTCCTCACCGCAGGTAAGGGCGATATGCTCGTCTGGGCTTCTAAAGACGGATGGTTTGGTTACGCAAAGGCTTCATTCGGCAAGGATAAGAAAATCACTATTAAACTTAGCCAAAACAATCAGCACCCAGTAGCAAGTGCGTTTAAACCTGTCAGTGTCGACATTGTTCCTCCTCCCGAACAGGCTGTTATGCCTGAGGTAAGTCCAGAAATGGCTGCAAAGAATAAGGAACGTTTCGCACAAGAGGACGTGATTCGTAAAGCCTATGAGGCAACATTCCTTACGAAGGAAGAAGCAAATCGCATCTATCCAAAGGCTGCGAACCTTTTGGCAATGTCACGTGGTAACTGGCGTACTCTGCTCGATTTCCTCTATCGTCACGCCGACAATGAGGAACGTGCCCTCAAATTGCTACGTAGCCTTAGTTATAAGGACCTTCGCGATATGCCTGCACAGATTCTCGAGGACAACTTCTCCGCTGAGAGCGATCAACTCTGTCCACGTGTAGAGAACGAAATGATTATCCTTCCATTTAAGCAGATGTTCGAAGGTGAGTTTGCTAACCAGTCATGGACGCTTGCTGATGGCACGAAAGTCGACAAGAAATCTATTCAGGAAAATCCTTCCCTCTTAGTCCAGTGGATTAAAGAGAATATAAAGATTTACCCCGACGATAAGGCACTTCGCATCGCTCAAACTCCGGTAGGCGTCTGGAAATCTCGCATGACTGATACTCGTTCGCGCGATATCTTCTTTGTTGATGTAGCCCGCTCGCTCGGAATAGAGGCTCGCAAAGATGTTGTAACAGGCAAGGTACAATATAAATCTGGTTCTGGTGAGTGGGTTGATATTGACTTTGAGGCTACTCAGCAGAAGACAGCAGAAACTGGAACCATCATGCTCACTTACGAACCTACTCCAATGCTCGATGATCCCAAGTATTATAGCCACTTCACAATCTCCCGCATTAGTGACAATGGTCAGACTCATCTTCTCAATTTTGAGGAAGGACAAGTTGATATGGGCGGAGGAACAAGTTGGAACAACACATTCCGCAAGGGAACTAAACTTGATGTTGGTACTTATTTGCTAACAACAGGCACTCGCCTTGCCAATGGGTCTGTACTTGCCACCAATCAGCAGTTTACCATTGAGGCGGGCAAGACAACTGCTCTTGAACTGCGTATGCGCCAGAGCGATTCAGACGTAAGCATCATCGGTTCGTTCGATTCAGAGTCGAAATTCCTTCCTGTTTCGGGTCTTGGTGCTTCTTCTAATGCAAATCAGGTGAAAGTTGGTAAAGACGTTGTTTCGATTCTCTCACAGACGGGTCGTGGCTATTTCGTAGTGGGTGTTCTCGGAGTCGGACAAGAACCCACCAATCACGCTATGCGCGATATCGCTAAGGCAAAGGCTGAACTTGACAAATGGGGACGTCCTCTTGTACTTTTGTTCGAGAGTGAGGCCGATGCTAAGAAATATGCAACAGAAAACTTCGGTGCGCTGCCTAAGAATGTGGTCTATGGCATTGATGTTGATGGAAGCATCCGTCGCCAAATTGCAACACAAATGAAGATGAGTACAGGCGGACAGTTGCCCGTATTCATTATTGCAGACACCTTTAACCGCGTTGTATTCGCTTCAGAAGGCTATACAATCGGACTTGGAGAGCAGTTCCAGAAAGTTATTCATAAACTCTAATCTTCATCTACTCTCCAAATCTAAGGTAAATACAGAAATTATATTTCCCGTCGTTATTCAACCAAAGTTGTTCGAATAACGGCGGGATTTGTTATATCTTTTTTCCACTGACGAAGATATTCGAACCAAGCATCGGCTGAATGATAACCGAAACCTTCATTATCAGAACCGAATGTGATATAATATTGGAGATGATTATTCGGAATACGCACTTCGTAGCCATAATTGTCTTTGTCAGCCTCCCATTCCTTAACAATAGTCTGTTGAGGCAAACTAATACCAAGTCCTACAGTTTCGCGTTTGTGGCCTAACGAATCTTTTTCCGAAACAGGCCAATCAGTTCCCCAGCAACCACGAAGTCCGTGTTTATCAGAAAACTCCACAGAGTTCTTCACGTTGATAATTCCTGTTGAGAATCCAATCGTTCGGGAATCAGGTCTTTCCAATTTAGCATAAGGCTTGATATTCACTTCAACCTGACAGTCGCGACGATCAGCATAAAGCGTGTACCGAGTAATCATCGTAATACGCTCCTTACCTCCATCGGGAAGCCATCCTTCGTCAACAACCTCAACAACTGTACGTAAAGGACCACGAGACAAAATTCGCTGTGTGCGATGCATCACATCGTTAATCATCGTTGGCTGTGTTCCATCATATCCGCGCAGTGTTCCAAGTCCGAACGTACTACCAACCCAGAGAATATCGTCACCATAACCATTTTTCTTCTGCGTTTCGTCAGGATAGAACTGCGTATCGCGCAATTCCAAACCACGAAGATATTTGCCATAAATGTCAACAGTCTGCCTATGATCGAAATAAATTCGATAGCCAACGAGATTGTTTTCGAAAGCAGCACCATGATGATGCAGTTGATTATATGGATTCACACCTCTGTCTACTGTAAGACTCGAGATATAGAGATCATGCTTGTTCTGTTCCTTCACCTTCTTGTTCGACAGCAACATCTCTACATAGACACGACTTTCTTGCGCATTCTCGGTTGCCTCTTCTTCCTTCAGTTCTACAGTGAATGTCTTTGTTTCTTTAGCCGAAAGGCTCGTCAAGAAGCAGAGTTCCTCGTAAATTCCATCCTGATCCAGATCATCCAGTTGGCTCACTACAGAACCTTCACCCGTTACAGAAGCAGAACGTACAAGTCCATAGGAAGACAAGTCGATTACGACTGGAACACAAGTGCGTTCCTGCTTGGTTGGGTTCTTCACTTCTACCCGTAGGGTTTTTGCTTCACTAAAACTTGCTGCAGACATCAGCAGAAAGGCAAAAAATAGTCGTTTCATATTGGTTGATGGTATTTTTAATCAGTTTTTACATCTACAAACTTACGTCTTTTTTCAAAAAAATAAAGTTAATTTGCCCTTTTTAGGCTATATTTTTAACTTTTTTAGCGAAATATTTGGAGAATTAAATAAAATTTAGTAATTTTGCAACTGTTAAGTTTAAAAAGGTGAAAAAGGTAGCCATTTTCTTCTATAGCCTCACTCTTTTGCTGGCTTTTGCCTGCGTTGCTTGTGAATTTAAACTCAAGCCGAATGAGGAAAACGACCCATCGTTGCAGATGAAAGTGCAACGATACGATCGTTTAGAAAGTCGTTACCTTACAACAGGCGATTTTGCTGCGCTTCAGGAGATGAACACCGAGTATCCTATGGAAACCCGTACGCTTATCGAGGATATGCTTCAACTTGGTGAAGTGAATGACCCTGGTATCAACAATAAATTCCTGAATTTCTTCCAGGATTCATTGCTTCAAATACTGATTAGCGAAGCAGAATATCAGTATGCCGATATGAGCGATGTCGACAAGCAGTTGAAGAAGAGTTTTGACCGCTTGCAAGAACTCCTCCCCTCTCTCCCTATGCCGATTGTCTATTCTCAGATTGGTGCTTTAGGACAAAGCATCGTCATTGGCGAAAACATGATCGGGGTTTCACTTGACAAGTATCTTGGAGCAGACTTCCCTATCTACGCAAGTTTCTTCGAGGAAGTTCAACGAAAGACAATGAATCGAAAAAACATCGTTCCTGATTGTTTGGTTTTCTATCTACTTAGCCATTATCAAATGACTAATCTTGAAAACAGTAGCCAAGAAGAACGAGACATACATATGGGACGCGTGATGTGGGTCGCAAATAAGGCTCTGGGACAGCAGTTCTTCAGAACAAGATTGGTAGAGAAGGCAGATGAATACATGAAGAAGCATCCTAGAACAAAAATAGAAGAATTCCTTTCTCCCGAAAGCGTTCACGTTGATAACGCTGAAACTACAGTTGGAAAGGATTCTGTGATGAATGCACCGAAGCAAGCAAAGTAATTTTGTTGTTCTTACTTAAGTAATTACTGTTTGTTATTAACCCAATATATTGAATCTCTACAGTGTTTCAATATAGTTTTTATGTTTGCTCTATGAACTCAATTCTCTCGTTTTAGATTTTTCAAAAGAAATCGTCGTATTCATATAGAACAATTCCATTGAATCAATAAAGCATTGGTTTCGACTATACAGAGTTATCCTTTCGACTATACAGAGATGACCTTTT
The DNA here is from genome assembly GCA_024697645.1 of Prevotella sp. GTDB lineage: Bacteria > Bacteroidota > Bacteroidia > Bacteroidales > Bacteroidaceae > Prevotella. The sequence goes on along the minus strand of JAILFH010000006.1, from coordinate 61,198 downwards.
GACTGTATAGAGGTGTCCTTTCTACCATACAGAGCATATCTTTATATAGGTATAAAGGTATGCTTTCTAACATAGAAAGGTATGCTTTGTAAGGTCTAAAGGATACCTTTAGTCAGAAAGTGTTTATGAATGGTGCAAGAAAGAGATTTTCTACTTAGAATGGATATCCAATGGCAAAGTGGAGAGTTTGGTATCGGCCAAAGTCATCAATGTTGTAGAAACCTGAACGAGTAGTCTCGTATGGCAGATGGAGACCAATACCCCAGTCGAGACGGAGGATTAGGAAGTCAAGATCATAGCGAAGTCCAATACCTGTTCCAAGTGCCAGTTGTTTAAAGAATCGGTTCAAATGGAATTTGGTATTGCTGAAGAAATCATCGAAGTCTTCATCTTCTGTTTCAATGTCGTTGAAACGCCAAACATTACCTGCATCAATGAACAAAGCACCATGAAGATTGCCGAATAGACGCTGACGATATTCGAGATTGGCTTCAAGTTTAATGTCTCCATTCTGAAGAAGATAGGCATACTGATAGGCAAGCGGTGAATCATAATTGCCGACTGGTGAGAATCTTCCTGGTCCAATGCTCCTCAAGGGGAAAGCCCTAACGCTATTAGCACCACCAACGTAGAATCGTTCGCTAAACGGTAACTCACTCGAATTACCAAAACTATAGCCGAGACCTCCACTTACGTGAGCAACCAATTGTGAATGTGCCGTCAGATACCATTTCTTCGTAAAATCAGTTTCAATCTTGACAAACTGTGCATAGGGATTTTTGAACAATTTCTTGTTCTCCTCATTCCACTTTTTGCCAGCAGCCATATAACCTAATGACGTAAGATTGCCCGATTCCGAAACTGTTAACTCCCAATGAATGGGGTTCAGATGACTTGAAGGACTTGTATAACTATAGGTGTAGCGTATCTGAGGAATGAAATAATCACTCATCGTTGCCATCAGATAGGGATTGACCAAGAGAATACTATCAAATTTCTCAGTATGTGAGTTCATGAACTGATAAGTCAGTGTTAGCGGCGAGAGTTCATGACGACTTGTTGCAGAGGGTTGCCAACGATAGGTCCATTCGCCCGAAACGATATGCATCTTATAGTAACCTGGGCGACGCACGATGTCGCTTGAAACCTTAGCAAGTGTTGTCGGTGTGGAATAGAATCTGCGAAAACGACGACGTCTTGTGGTCGAATTACCAGTTGTTGAAGTCCTCGTTGCAGTCATTCGACGACTATTACTTCCAAAGAAAGGTGCTATCAGACGAGGAAATTCCAACGATGCTGAAATACCATATTCATAAGTATTCATGTCCTCACCTGAACTACGTGTCTGCCATTCGTAGGAACCATGAAGATTAACATCGAGTTTCTCTGCACCGCGGAACAAGTTTCGTTTGGTAAAACCAAGTTTCAACTCTGGACCCAGACGCCCAATTGTGCGCTTGGTGAAATTAGTTTCAACATAAACGTCATAAGGTCTGTCGAAAACACAGTTTACCGCCATATCAAGCGTATCTACACCTCGGGGTGTAAACTTGAAATCGGTCATTGCGAAGAGACCTGTTGCATTAAGTGCGCTTGCAGTTTGCAGATAGGCATCATAACTATAAGGCTGCCTCGAACGCAACTTCATATTGCCAAGAACAACACGCGGACGAACTGGCGAACGTTTGCCGTTATAGCGAAGAGTAAGTCTGCGGAGACTAATGCTATCAGTATATTCCTGACCGAAAGTACGTTGCATGTTGACTGTAACGTGACCGATATACCACTTACGCTGGGCTTCTTCAGGGATTCCGTCAGCCAACTGCAGCCTTAATGAAGCAGTATAGGCATCATCGGGTGAGTTGATTGTATCAGCAAGATAACTTGCATATCCCGGCTGATAATAGTAATAGCCATTATTGCGGAAAAGGGTTGAAATACGTGTGCGCTCTGCATCGAGAGCAGCAACAGTGAAAGCATCTCCGACGTGAAGATAACTCTCATCTGCCGTTTCGCGTATCAAACTATCGGCTTCTTGCGGGAAGTTCAGATAACTGATGCTATCAATGGTGAGTAGAGGACCAGTAGTTACCTTATAGCCTATCTTCGCTTTTTTCGGGTTACTATGTTCGATAACATCATAATTGACACTACCATGAAAATATCCATGACTACGCAAGACAGATTGGGCAACTTGTGCTCGTAGGGTCGGATTAACCCAACTCATCAAAACTGGCGGATTGCCAAACGATTTAGTGAGCCACTTGGAGAAAGGTCCTTGCTTATCAGAGAACGCGTTCCAGATCCAAAGGCTATAAGGGAAGGGCGTGCGATGATAACTACTGCCGAAAAGGGCACCGTTGGGCGCTGTAGCAAGGGCTGCTTCAATCTCCTCCTGAGTGGTTACAAAATTCTTCTTGGCAACGAGTACGTCCGCATTTGTATCAGTTCGCTCATATTCAATCTTCTTCAGGCCGACAAACAACTGATCGCCTTCTGGAATATTGCTTGTCGTAGAACAAGACACAAGCAGCGCCATGAGGACAAAGAAAGTTGCTCCCCATGCGAAACGTCTCAATATGTTGATTCTGTTGCCCATCATTCTTTAGTTGCTTCTTCAGTTACAATTACCGTTTTCGTTGAATCATCAGTATCAACAACTACAACTTTTGTTGAATCATTCTGTTGCGGAAGTTTTCTGTCCACAGGCCAAGCGTCAGTAGGAGTCGTTTTGTCACGCAAATTGAAGATATCCTTAAAGTTCTGCAACGAGCGACGCCAGATGAAACCTACGCCATATTCCTGCGTATAACCATCGAGCCAATCGTAAACATTATTCTCGTAGAAGAGCGTGACATATTTGTTCGCTGTATCGTCGAGACGATATTCGAACGTAACATTATCGAAGAACGACTGGTTCTGATTCTGAATCTCAGGTCCTGTTGAAACTTTACCTCCTACAGCAATCTTCAAACGATTGTTCCAGAAACGCTTGGCAAACTTGAACGAATAGTTCGTCGAAGTATTACCAGTAGCGTCAGTTGTATTATCAAGTCCAACGGAGAAATCGAGAGTTTTGAGCGCATTACCCGTAATGTTGTTAATCTCGCTCTGCAGGAATGTATTTAGCGCATTATTCATTGAGAATCCATTAGTGTTGCCGTCAGCCAGATACATTCCTGTCGTAAGCATCGTAACTGCTAGTTTGCCGCGCTGCTCCTTACTCATTGCCTGAAGTTCAGAGTGGAGTTGCATATCCTGAGGAGCATCAAGTGTGAACTCGAGGCCCATATCATTAAGCGTCTTTGAGATGTTAACACCACAATCAAATAATACGCTGCGCCCTACTCCACTACTACCAGAGACTGCGGCCTTAACTTGTTCAACTGCCTCAATGCTCAACGTTGGATTCATCGGGTCGCCCGTAAATTCGATATAACTACCATCCTGAATCGTAAACGTCTTCAGCGGAATAACGGGGAGAGAATACTTCATCTCTCCATTCGCAAGCGTATAGCGACCCGTTAGTCGTAGGTCTTCGGCAGGATTATAGGTCATTCGGAGCGTTCCCCCACCCATCAAATCCATATAGTTACTCTTGTCCGTATTGAGGTAAGCCTTTACGTGGGCTCCCTTTGAAACGTCGATGGTCATATCCATCGAGAATCCATAGAGTTCGGGACGAGACACCTGAGTCTGAGTAGTGTCTTCAAAGTTTGTGAAGCGAACGAGTTCGTCAAGTTGATTGTCTGTTGTAAGAGGCGAATCGCGGAGGATATAGACGAGATCGGTTGAACCTAATACATCGAGTTTTCCTCGTAACATCAAGTTAGAAAGTTCACCACCAATGGTTCCGAAGAAATTAACATAAGCCTTACCGTAAGCCTCTGAGCGCGGATTTTCCTTTGCATCAATAAGCAAGAAGTTCTGTGCTCTCATCTTCATATCAAGTCTCATGTGCTCAAGGTCAGCAAAATCGAGCGAACCATAAGTAAGCAGCGGAGATGAGTTATTGGCATAGAGATTGAAATTCTCGAAAAGGATATGACTGTCTTTTATGATGACGGGGTCATTATCGAAGCGCAGACGAACACCATAGGGCTGGCTTACAAGATAGGCGGAATCGAGATAGATTTCACCGTCAACATCAGGTTTAAGCAACTGACCTTTAACGGCAACGGAACCTTCACCATAGCCTTCGAATCCAATAATTTGATCTGGGATAAATGCATCGAGCAATGAGAGCGGTGTGCGAGCCAAATCGACCTGAGCATCGAGATAGCCTTCATCCTTGTAGAGTTCTGAACCTCCCTTATTATAATAGGTTCCGCTGACAATTGCGATTTCCTCTCCATTATGCTTCAGAATTCCGTCGACGTAGTGCGAACCGTTTTCCTTTGGCATATAGACGAACTCAGTTCCTATATCTCCCATCAGCACTTTTTCGTAAGCCATTTGGTTGATATCGAGATCACTGGAAATACTAACATCCTCATCGGTCTGAAGGAAGTGAACGTCGCCATTAAGCATACCGGAAATGTCAGGTGTATAAGGAACTACTGAGAGTATACGCTCCAAATCGAAGTGATGAAGCGAGGCTGTGATGTCTTGTTTTACATCTTCGTTATCATCATTGGTATAGACCTGAACACCAGTTCCGTCATCAGCACGCAGCACCAAATCAGCAGAAACTCGATTATCTCGACCAAGATAGACATAATTGCTGTCGTTGACTTCAAACGTTCGATAGCCCAAGATAGGATCCTTACCATAGGTGCGGAACATGATACCGTTGTTCTCCATCGAAGCCTGCAAACCAAGACGAACACCAAGTTCGCCCTTCGCGTCATAGAGTCGAGTACCGAAAATGGTTCCGTGACTCTGTACTATTCCATCAACAAGGGCATTAAACGTGTATTGAGGATTATTCTTGTTGTTGCGAATCTGAGCCTGATAGGAAGTTCGAGCAGAGTCGCTCTTTATAGCAAAGTTAATTGTGTCGAGCAAGATGCTGTCAACAAGCAACGACTCCATATGAAGCTTTCCATTAAGACCGCCAATAGACGAAGAAACAAGATCGCAATTGAGATTGTTGACAGAGTAGCCATAGCGACTAAGCAACTCAACAATGAAATTATCTTTACCGCTACTAAGGGAAAGACGGGCGTCAGGCAAGACAGCACGAAGACGTGACTGGTCGATGAGTCGCTCATCAAACTGGCGCTCAACCTCCGCCATAAGAGCGTTTCCTGCATTGAGCAGATCCTCATAGTTGCCCTTCGCATCGAGGTCAAGATGGAAATCGCCGCAATCAACGATTGCTTGCGTCTTTGTAGGACTTGTATGAGCGTCAATCCACATGTCACCTGGCCTGTAAGTTTCTTTCTTCATGCGAAGAGTGAGGTCACCAAGCGTGCCTTCAATCTTATGGTTTTGCTTCAAATCACTATCTATATCGAGATGTGCACAACCACTTACAGTCAACATACTGTCAACAATTCCTAACCGCTTTAGATCAGCCTCTGCAAGATCCATTATCAATGTCCCACGAAGACGATTGCTATTCATCAACGCGTCAAGATAGGCTGTACCCTTCAACAACTTATTCTGACTATTGATGTTGGCATAAGCATGACCATTGCGCACTTTGGCATCAGCCTTCATATTAGCAAGACTGTAGCCAGCATAATTAAATTGCTTGATATCAGCCTTTGCTGTCAAGGTTGTACGGGGAGACATCAAGTCTGATCCCTGTCCCTTCAACTCAACTTTACCTGTAAAAGGACTTAGCCCATAGTTAGGAAGGAAATGCTGCAAGGGAAGACGATTGCCCTGAAGATTGGCTGTATAGGATTCACGGCCTCCATCATAACTTACGGTTCCACCTACAGTTCCGCCGCCCTCACTGCCTGTGAACCGAGCAGCATATTGCTGACCATCTGCTTTCACATTCCCTTTCAGAGCAAGATTCTTAGGAATATTGATGTCTTTCTGCAAGTCTTTAGGAAGAAGTTCCTTCAAGAAACCAGCGTTACAAGCATGAGCATCAAAGTCAACATCGGCCTTTAAATGGTCCATTTCATCGAGATTCTGAAGCGTTCCCGATGCCTTCACACGGAAAGCAGTAGGCAGGGAAACGTTCAAATCACTAAAGGCCATATTCTTCATGTTGCCCCGAACGACTCCATCTATCTTCAGTTGCTGATTTGGCCATTTCTGTCGGAAACCAGAAGGTAGATCATCCATCACTCGAAGCAGATCCTGTTTACCCACAGAAGCATGAACTGTGGCTTTCATCGTTCCTTGCTTTGCAAGAGCAGCAGGGTCATCAAGCGTGTCGAAAGCGTCAAGAGCCATATCCAGGTCCGTTGAAATGGACGATTCTGAAGTTTCAATCTTGGCGTTTTTCAGTTTCAGACGATTATCGGCAAGTGCCACTTTTCCAGAAGCTTTCTTCAAATCGAAGCCGCCTTTTTCCTTCAGCGACAACGATTTCAGGTCTGCCGAAAGGTTCGTTCCATTGTCCGAACTATAACTGATATTGTCAGCGCGTAATGAAACATTATCGGCACTGATATCATCGTAGGTGATACGTCCCTTCTGAATGTCAACAGATCCTACATCATATTTGCCACTCTTCAGATTAAAGTCGCCCTTAGAAAGAGTCGCATCGCCTAAATGGGCGTTAACAACGATATTCTCACCTTTCTTGCCTGTTTGTTCATCAACAGTTCCAGGCATTGTCAACTTAACGTCGGAGTTTTCGATCTTAGCCTTCTCTGCGAAGATTCGCCATAGTGTTTCACTATTAGTAGTATCTTCAGGAACACTGTCTGGCAAGACGATATCAAGATTCGCGTCTTTCAAAAGAACATCACTGAGATTAACATCAGAAACATTAGGATCTTCCTTTCCCTTAAACAAAACGTCGGAATTAGTGACACGCAATTTGCCAATTGTGCCTTTCACGCGAGCAGCCTCGATGAAATCGTCAGTATTTACCTTTGCATCTTCAATGCTTAGTTCGTCGATTACCACCTGTTTCTTCAACAAAGGCTTCAACTGAACATCTGCTACGATATTCTTGATGTTGGCAATCGTATCTCCAGGAGCCCCTTCTTTCGGCTTAACAACTGTGACATCGCCTAATTCCAAGTCAAGCGGGAACTTCAACCGAACATTTCCGACGTTCACGTCCATTCCCGTTTTTTCAGACGCATACGATGATGCTTGCTTTACGGCCCAACGCTGAAAAGGTGGGAAATAAAGCAGACCTGCTACTGACGAAATAAGAACGACGGGAACCAATACGGCTGCTCCCATCCACTTCAACAGTTTCTTCATTCGATACAACGTCTGAATATCGAATGCAAAGATAAAGAAAAAAATGTAATTCTGACCAAATTATTCCGTATTTTCGTGCAAATTATTCGATATTTCCGAACACCTTATACAACAAATTCGCCCAATCTGCAGAACAAATTGGGCGAATGCTATAAAAACGAACATCATTTATTGGCCAGCAAGGGCGTGCCAGAGATTGTCATCAGGTACTGGTGCCTCGACGCAAATAGGCTCCTTAGAAACAGGATGAACAAACTCTACGCGACGAGAAAGCAATGAAATACTTCCGTCAGGATTAGAACGTTTGGCTCCATATTTAAGGTCACCTTTAATTGGACAACCAATTGCTGCAAGTTGACATCGAATCTGATGATGTCGTCCTGTTAACAAGTTGACTACCAAAAGGTTATACCTATCTGATGAAGCAATTACTTTATACTTTAACAAAGCATGTTTCGAGCCGGGTTTCTCTCGCAATGAAGCATAACTTTTGTTTTGCTTTTCATTGCGCGTTAACCAATGCTCGAGCGTTCCCTCCATTTCTTCAGGACGATTCTGGGTAATGGCCCAATAAGTTTTATGAACCTCACCCTGAGCAAACATGCGGTTGAGTCGTTCAAGAGCCTTTGATGTGCGCGCAAAAACCACAAGCCCGCTAACAGGCCGGTCAAGTCGATGAACTACACCAAGAAATACAGCACCAGGTTTCTGGTATTTTTTCTTGATGTATTGCTTTACTGTCTCCGAAAGTGGAATATCGCCGGTCTTGTCACCCTGAACGATTTCCCCACTCTGTTTCGAGACAATGATGATGTGATTATCCTCGTAGAGAACGTTCATCTAATCTGCTTTTCGCTTTTATCTTTCTGTTTCTCCTCTATCGCTTGTTCGATAACTCTTCTCAAGGAATCTGCCTTTATGGCAAGTTTCTTATCAGCGGTCACATTACAAGCATCCAAGAAATGCTTTGCAGCAAAGGGATCGCCTGCTGCTAACGTATCTTTTGCACAACCGTAATAACTCCATGCAATAGATTTGGGGGTGTCGCAAGCATAGAACAATGCCATCAGTCCGATAATCAGAAACGAACTGATGGCTGTAATTCTCGTCTTCAAACCCGACTTCATAGCATTTTGTCATTACATATTCATGCCACCATCGACCTGAATAACCTGACCGCTAACATAAGCCGAAAGGTCACTGGCCAGATAAACGGCAGTATTGGCGATATCATCAACTGTACCACCACGACGAAGAGGTATTTTCTGACACCATTCCTTACGTATCTCGTCGGGAAGGGCCTGAGTCATTGCAGTATCGATGAAACCGGGAGCAATTGCGTTAGCACGAATTCCCTTCGGTCCCATTTCCTGTGCAATTGACTTAGCAAGTGCAATCAGACCAGCCTTTGATGCAGCATAGTTCGACTGTCCTGCGTTTCCGTGAACACCAACAACAGAAGCCATATTGATGATACTTCCACCACGTTGACGCATCATAATAGGTACACAAGCGTGAATGAAATTAAAGGCCGACTTCAGATTAACAGCGATTACAGCATCCCACTGCTGCTCTGTCATACGAAGCATCAGGCCATCTTTGGTGATTCCGGCATTGTTAACAAGAATATCGATTGAACCGAACTCTTCCTTTACCTGCTTCACAACATCATCAGTCTGCTGGAAATCGGCAGCGTTTGACGCATAACTCTTAGCCTTTACGCCCAGAGCCTCAATCTCGGCTTGCGTTTCCTCGTTAACAGCGAGGTCAGTAAATGCAATGTTGGCGCCTTCAGCGGCGAAACGAAGTGCAATGGCTTTGCCAATGCCACGTGCAGCACCTGTGATCAGGGCTGTCTTACCAGTTAATAATCCCATAAATTGTGTTTTAAAATTTATAAATAACTTGTTGTTTGTTTCTTATTTCATTATACCCTTACCCAGAGCACCATAGACCACCTTTGCTACTTGCGGTTTTGTCGCTTCTTCTGTCATTCCGTGAGCAATACGGCCGTAAATATAAGGAACTTCAAGGCCTTTTATGCAATAGTGAGTAATGTCGGCCACAAGTTCCACATTGTCAATATCGAACTCACCTACAGCCTTTCCTTCAGCGTAAACCTTACGGAACAACTTGATTTCCTCATCGTCAAAGTTCTTACGAACCTTCTCAACTGTCCAGATGTTACGGAAGAACTCAGCGCGAAGGTTACCATTACGGATTACCGTTTCGCGAATGGAACTCAAGTGGGTGTAGATCAATTCAATAATTTTCTCTTGTGGACGAATATTCTTTGCCGCAACCTCATCGAGTTTGTCGCTCAATCGCTCCAATTCGGATTCAATTACTGCATAATAGACATCCTCCTTACTTTTAAAATAGGTGTAGAGTGTTCTGCGTCCCTTGCCGGATGCGACGGCAATGTCGTTCATAGTTGTGTTGGCCAGACCGTTCTTAGCAAACAGTTGGCGTGCTACTTCTACCAGTTTTTGTCTCGTCTTAGAAATCGACATAGTATCTCCTTTTTCTGTTAGAGAATAAAATTGCACATTGTGTTTGGTGTGTGCAAAATTAGAATTTTTCTTTGATTCTGGCAAATAAATAGGGTTAAAAAAGAGAAAAAACGCCTTAATTTGAAAATAATTCGAATATTATTTGGTTATTTAGGAAAAAAGCAGTACCTTTGCACTCGCAAATTTAAAACATCGCGGAGTGGAGCAGTTGGTAGCTCGCCAGGCTCATAACCTGGAGGTCGCATGTTCGAGTCCTGCCTCCGCAACTCAAAAAGTCCGATTTCATCGGGCTTTTTTCTTTTTGTAGCAATTAAATCGCCATATCATTTAATACAAACTGACTCCTCGATTAATACAAATTGATTGCACATTTAATACAAACTGACTCCACGTTTAATACAAACAGATTGCACATTTAATACTATCCGACTCCACCAAACTCATAATTGGATTATCGTAAACTACCTCAAATCGGAAAACAACTTCTTCGTTTTCAGTCCTTTTATTGTTATCTTTCCTTTCATAAACTATCATTTCACGAGTAGAGAAACCATTTATCATTATGCAATATGTCACTTATTGCAAAGTAATATGTCACTTATTGCAAAGTAATATGTCACTTATTACTGAGTAATATGTTACTTATTACTTTTAAAGACGATTGCTCTCTATTCAAAAGACACTGCTTTTTCTGCTGTCTGAATTAACTTTTGTCATAAGAACAGCATTCAATCCGGGCGCATATCTCAAATAAGATTCATTAAAAACTTCATGCGAAATAAATGCTAATCTATGTGAATAATAATTTGGTTCCAATAGAATAAAACAGAAACCTGCATTAAACCCAAAATTCGGTTTTAATGCAAAAAAGGATAAAGTATCAAAATTGTTTAGATAAATACAAAGGCGTATTATGATGATGGTTCCCTACTCTTCCACATGGAATGTGACTTTTCCGTCGTAGGCAACAACTACATCAACAACATAACTGCTGGGAGAATCCGGAATGCAAATCTCTGCGTCGTAATGAATTCCACTTGCATCTGCTCCACTGAAGATCATATCGCTCAGAATGCATTGCTTGATAATATCTTCAGGAATATGCTTCCGGAAATCATTTTTGTGGAAATCACTTGAGAAAACACGACGAGTTCCGTTGAAAACGGCTAAATTGATGATATTATCGTAATAGACATTCTCCACCGAAACGCCTTCGCTATTGTACGAAGTCTTGAAAACCTTATATGAAGTTGGATTCACCTGCACATAACAATGATAGCGTTCACCATGAGCCATGATAACTGTATCACGCTTGATGAGCAAACCTTGATTGATTGCATGTGGCTGAACGTCCTCAAACTCCAACAGGTCTTCGTCGTTAGTGCTCTTTGTAAGTTTTACAACATCGCCATTTTGATTCTCAAATTCAAAAATATGGGGCGATTGTCTGCGAATAGCATATCTTACATCCTGATTTCCCTGAAGAATCAACGTATCGTTCACAATGATGAAGGCAACAGGCATATTCGTAGAAGTAGGATAATAGATCGTATCGCCTTTCACATTGAAGACCACATCTCCCTCATCTTCGTTTATCCAGATGCCCTGCAAAAGTTCCTTAGCACGCTTGTCTTCCTGTGGCTCAGTTGCTGAGTCCTTACTTGTTTTTGTCTGATTACACGAAGCCAGCAGCAAACAAAGCAAGAACAGGCAGAAGCCAAAAGGCTGCATTCCGCTACGAAGCAGCATTTTGCGCAACCAAGTGCTTTTCTTTATAGTTTCACCTTTCATCATTATATTAGGAAGATATGTTGCTTGATTTCCAATTCATCAAAAATACTCAGCATCGCTAAACGGAACTGCCTTCTTGTCTTTCTCACTAAGAAGCAGGTTCTCGACAGCAATAGGCCACTTGATTCCAATCTGCTCATCGTTCCAGAGAATCGATGCTTCAGCCTGTGGAGCATAGACGTTGTCCACCTTATATGTAAATATGGCCTCTTCGCTCATCACAAGAAACCCATGGGCAAAACCACGTGGAATAAACAACTGTCGCTTGTTTTCTTCACTGAGTTCGGCACCCACATACTGGCCAAATGTCTCAGAATCACGACGCAAATCCACAGCAACGTCGAAAACGCTACCCTTGATTACACGAACCAGTTTAGCCTGAGAGAATGAACCGCGCTGATAATGCAGTCCGCGAAGAACGCCAAACGAAGATTTTGACTCGTTATCCTGCACGAAATCCACTTTGCCAATATGCTCGTTGAATTCAGCCTGTTTCCATACTTCAAAGAAATAGCCTCGCTGATCGTTGAACACTTTGGGCTCAATAATAAAGACGTCTTTTATGGATGTGGGAATAAATTCCATTTGATCATTTCTTAATTTGCCCGCAAAGTTACAAATAAAAAAGCAATTAATGAGATGGAAACCCAAAAATAATTTTTGAGATTACGAATTTTTGTTAAAACGAAAAATATCCTCCCAACCTGATTCCACATATCCAAACTTTTTCGTATCTTTGCAGTCGTGATTGAATTAGAGAAACATATAGAGATTCTGTTGCTGAGCAATGATTGCGTCATTGTTCCCAATTTTGGTGGGTTTATGGCTCACCATGCAGAAGCACGCTATGAGGAGCAAGAGCAATTGTTCCTTCCGCCTTTGCGCACACTGGGATTTAATCCGCAATTGCAACTTAACGACTCTCTTCTGGCTCAATCATATATCGAAGCCTACGACATTAGTTATCCTGAAGCCATCAAACGAATTGCTGACGAAGTACATGAAATGAAGCAGCGACTCAGTGAGGATGGTTCGTATGAACTGAACGACATCGGTCGGATTTTCCTGAATGATGAAGGTCGCTACGAATTCCTTCCTTGCGAGGCTGGAATTCTTAGTCCAGAACTATATGGACTTAGTTCGTTTGAAATGTCGCCTCTCGCTGCAATTAAATTGAAACAGGCTACTGTTGAAAAAGAATCTATAAAAGTTGCTGCAGACGTGAAGGGAACTACTCCGGAAATAGTGTTAGTAGATGAGGAACAGGATGACGAAAAGGCGGAGATTGTAACCCTTGCTGATGAGGACGAAAATGAAGAAAACGCAAAGACCATTAGCATCAAGGTGAGCGTTTTGCGCAATCTTGCTGCCGCTTGCATCGCTGCTGTTGCTTTCATGCTATTCCCCTCTCAACTGAATAACACCACAAGTAAACCCAATGCTGGCTCTGCTATCAATACTGAAATGTTGATGCGTGTAATGCCGAAGAGCATTACAACACAAGGCAATGAACTGCTAAAAGTTGAAGCACCTGTTCAGGAAAAGACTGTTGATAATCAAAGTCAGAATGATGACGCAACTGTTGCTAATACTAAGCAAATGGAACAAAAGGCTCCTGTAGCAGAACCCGAAGTTAAAAAGCCGCAGACTTCATACACAATTGTACTTGCAAGTCAGGTAGGTCAGAAGAATGCAGAAATCTTCGTCGGCCAACTGAAAAAGAAGGGTTATAATGGTGCACGAATCATTAAGACTGGTAAGACAATTCGCGTTGTCTGCAACAATTATACTACTGAGAACGAAGCCTACAATGCCCTTCGTCCGCTCCGCCAGAGCGATTCTGATTTTGCCGAAGGATGGGTGATGAAGATCAGTAATTAATCAGTTTTCTTCGCATTATGAAACGAGTTCGGTGTCCTAAATGTGACCAATTCACTTTATTTGATGAAACAAAATATGAGCCTGGACAGTCGCTCGTGTTTCAGTGTGCCAATTGCGGTAAGCAGTTTGGCATTAGAATTGGTGTATCCAAACTCCGAAACACTCAACACGAAGAAAACAATCCAGACGAATTTGCTAACGAAAATGGATGCGGTTCTATTGTGGTTATTGAGAACGTGTTCCATTTCAAACAAGTAATTCCCCTACACATGGGAGACAATGTGATTGGGCGTTATCAGAAAGACAATCGCGTGAACTGCCCAATAGAGACAGTTGACCCAAGTATCGATATTCATCATTGCGTCATTACAGTCAGCAGAGACAAGCAGGGTAATTTGAAATATGTGTTACGCGATGGTCCGAGTAATACAGGAACCTTTGTTGACAACCGGATTTTAGGTGACCGAGAACGTCGCGTGATTGAAGACGGAACTCTGTTTACAATTGGTGCAACCAGCATTATCTTGCGAGCAGAGTCCGAAAAATAGGAATTATCATGAGAAAAACACGTGGTCAACAAAACTCTGTCGGGCAAAGTAGGATGAACTACAAGGAAACCATATCATATCTCTACAACGCTACCCCAGTGTTCGAACATGTTGGTGCTTCAGCCTATAAACCTGGGCTGCAAACAACGGAAAGACTTGATGAGAGATATGGACATCCGCATCAGCAATTCAAGACTATTCATATTGCCGGAACCAACGGAAAAGGTTCTTGCTCACATGCGTTGAGTAGTATCTTGCAGGAAAGTGGGTTAAAAGTGGGCCTCTATACTTCACCCCATTTGGTTGATTTCCGTGAAAGAATTCGTGTGAATGGCGTTCCCATAAGCGAGGAATTTGTTGTTGACTTCGTCGATGATTTCATCCGTTGGAACAAAACAGAAAAACTTTCACCATCATTCTTTGAATTAACTACCGCATTGGCTTTTGAGTATTTTGCTCATGAGAAAGTTGATATTGCAGTGATTGAAGTTGGACTTGGAGGAAGACTCGATTCTACAAATATTATTCAACCTGTGCTCTCGATAATTACGAACATTTCCTTTGATCATACACAATTTCTCGGTAACACGTTGGCTCAGATTGCATTTGAAAAGGCGGGAATCATCAAACACGAGACGCCAGTGGTTGTTGGTGAAACTACGGACGAGACAAAGCCTGTGTTCGCAAAGAAAGCAGAAGAGGAAAATGCGCCCATCTTCTTTGCTGAAGAAATGAAACTCCCCACTCCGCTTCCCGATTTTGAGTTAAAAGGCAGTTATCAAGAAAAGAATCTTCGTACTATCTTATGTGCTGCTTTACAACTTCAGAAAATGGGGCTTATCGGTACTGATGCGAAGGCAAAAAGGAACATTACTGAAGGTCTTACTCACGTTTGTGAAAACACAGGTCTAAGGGGTCGTTGGGAAATATTGCAACAATCGCCTATGGTTGTTTGCGACACTGGACATAATGTAGCAGCCTGGAACTATCTTGCTCCACAGATTAAGCAACAAGATTGTCAAAAACTGCATATTGTGTTCGGAATGGTGGATGACAAAGATATTGATGCCGTTCTGACACTTTTACCCCAAAACGCCACTTATTACTTCACTCAGGCAACAACTCATCGAGCAATTCCTGTACAAAAAGTTGCTGAACTTGCTGCAAACCATCAGTTGGAAGGAAATGAGTATTGCTCAGTGCCTGAAGCCTATGAGGCAGCCTTGAAACATGCTACTCCTAACGATTTCGTGTTCATTGGAGGAAGTAGTTATGTGGTCGCAGATTTGCTGACATATCTTGAAGAGAAAAAACATAACGAGAGGAAAGAGTATCTATGCAATTGAAGACGAAGAAAAGTAAAACATCACTATAAATACGTTCTAACCTATGAAGACAGAACTTATCCTCGTTGGAAAGACAACTAATAAGCACATCGTTGCATGCATTAATGATTATGTGGAGCGAATTGGTCACTATATGCCATTCGCAATGACGATTATTCCCGAGTTGAAACAAACAAAAAGTCTGACTGAAGAACAACAGAAAACACGCGAGGGAGAACTGATTTTGGAAAAAATATCACCTTCAGACACAGTTGTTTTACTCGATGAACACGGCAAGCAGTTCCGAAGCATTGAACTTGCTAGTTGGTTAGAACGTAAGCAACAAACAGCAAGAAAACTGGTCTTTGTTATTGGTGGTCCCTATGGTTTTTCTCAGGCTGTCTACAAACGAGCCAATGAACAACTATCGCTTTCGCCCCTAACATTTTCTCATCAGATGGTGAGATTAGTATTCACTGAACAAATCTATCGGGCTTGTACCATCATAAAGGGCGAACCTTACCACCATGAGTAAGTATTCCCAAGCGATCATGCATCATCACAAATAAAGGAAGGAGAAATAATATAATTACAAATGTGAAGATTTATATTGTTGATGAAAAGATTTGCCTTCAATAGAAAATCTACTTTTCCACTTTCTTTATATATAAAATGGTACGCGTGTGAGCATTTACTGCATATGTATCATCAACCCTTTCACCAACAAGCCACATAATTATGCCTGATTCATCACATAACACCAATTGGCAAAGTTTTTCGAATACAGTTTTCTTCCGATCTGTCAAATAATCACTAATTAATTTCGTTCCCTTCATTCCGTATGGTTTGAAACGGTCTCCCTCCTTCAAAGGACGAAGCGTAAGAGGAAACGACACAAGATTGGCATCTAAACAAGCCACATTCTTGGACTTATCCACTAAAGTCATTGGGTCTTGATTGTCACCTAAAACTTCCTTCTTTACACAAAAATTCCCCAATTCACCGAGATTATAAAGACCTTCTAAAGGCAACTTCTGTTCTTTCGCATGACAAGCCAAACGAGGATCATCGTTACGGAAAACCTGTAAGACATCGCGATCGACAACTGCCGTATAAGAATTACTCAACCATTTCTGTCCCGTATTAGGAATTCCTTTCCTGAAGATATCCTCAATCTGAGCAGGTTGGAAGCCAAATGGTCTTAAAACAGTAAAGAGAACATACTCATTCTCAAATAGTTCGCGTAAATCATAAGTCCACAATCCTTCGATGGAACCGGCCAATTTTGATGATTCCCCCTCCTTATTATTCTGATCAGCAAATAATTTTGCACGCGAAAGATAAAGTTCAAGTCCTTCATTAAATAGATACTCTGCTTGCAACAATCGATGAGAAGTTGAAGCAATGTTCTCACTGGCAGATGGCAGAATATCTTCCAACTGGGGAATAATATTCAGTCGAATTTTATTCCTGACTACATCTGCTTCTAAATTCGAACTGTCAGTCACAAAGGTCTGACCAATCGATTCAAGATAGGATTCAATTTCTTTTCGTGAGACACAAAGCAAAGGGCGAACAACAAAAAGCGCATCGTTTTCGTTGTTCTCTAAATCTCTATTATTAACTGGAATCGGAGCCTTAGGAGCAATTCCTGTGAGCCCATGAATGCCTGTACCTCGAATGAGATTCATCAATACTGTCTCGACGACATCATCTCTATGATGGGCAACGCAAACTGACTGGCAACCAATACTTTGCAGCAATTCTTTAAAGTAATTATATCGCAATTGACGTGCTGCCATTTCAATGCTTACATGATGTAATTCTGAATAGGTCTTTGTATCAAAATGAACCCGATGAAATGGGATGTTTTTGGGTTTACATAGTTCTTCGCAGAAATGTTCATCACGATCAGACTCATCGCCGCGCAAATGGAAATTGCAATGAACTGCTTCAATAGCATACCCAAATCGTTGCAATAATGTCAACAAACAAACGCTATCAGCCCCTCCCGATAGCGCAACAAGATAACGCTTCGAGTAATCAAGCAACTGGTTTTGCTCGATGAAATCACGAATTTTTGATTCAAAACTCACAACATTCATCTCTATAGAGGACTTCTTGATTTACGATATTCGTTGATTAATTTGCTCTCAACATTTATTCTACATAAAGCACTAAACCCTTCAAATATTCACCTTCAGGATGATAGATATTAATCGGATGGTCAGCAGGTTGATGAAGTTGATGAAGAATACGCACTTTACGCCCTGCTTGAGCGGCTGCAGTAAAGACAGCATTACGGAAATTATCCTTAGTTACCACTTGACTGCAACTGAAAGTAAACATAATTCCACCTTTCTTAATACTCTCAAAACCTCGAGCATTTAATCTTGTGTAGCCCTTCAACGCATTATGAAGTGCACCACGATGTTTGGCAAATGCAGGAGGATCAAGAATAATCAAATCGTACTTATTTTCGTTGGAATCGAGAAATTTAAACGCATCATCACAAAATGCTGCATGCCTTTGGTCGTCAGGAAAATTCATTGCAACATTTTTGTTAGTAAGTTCAATGGCTTTGGCGCTGCTATCGACTGAATGCACCAAATGTGCACCGCCTCGCATAGCATAAACAGAAAAACCACCTGTGTAGCAAAACATATTCAACACGCTGCGACCCTTTGAATATTGTTCCAACAAACTACGGTTTTCGCGTTGATCTACAAAGAAGCCAGTCTTTTGGCCACGAAGCCAATCTACTCGGAACTTCAAACCATTTTCTATTGCAATATTTTCATCACTTCCGCCATAGATAAAGCCGTTTTCTTGTCCAAGTTCTGCTTTATAGGGCAAAGTGGTTTCACTTTTATAATAAACATGTTTGATGCGTTCGCCCATCACTTCGACCAATGCCTCTGCAATTTCGTTCCTACAAACATGAATACCAACACTATGTGCTTGCATCACAGCCGTCTGACCATAACAGTCTACAACCAATCCTGGTAAATTGTCACCTTCACCATGAACCAATCGATAGGTATTATTCTGCGGATTATCTGCCAAACCGATTGAAATACGTACCTGAAGTGCAGATGCCAGTCGCTCACGCCAGAAGTTTTTGTCAATTTTTATATCTTCAAACGACAGAACTCTCACAGTAATTGAACCAATCTGGGCTTGCCCAACTGCGATGAAATCACCGTTTTCTGTTAGCAAGCGCACAAATTCGCCTTCTTCAATGCCTTCATCAGCACGAAGAATAGCACCCGAAAATACCCAAGGGTGAAAGCGTCGGAGTGAACTATCTTTGCCGCGTTTTAGTGTAATTGTCTTATAATTCATATTTCGTTTATTTCTTCCTTCAACCATTTTTAAAATAAAATGGTCTAATTCGTCATTTTTCCAAACAAACATACACTATTGCTCACCTTCAGCAACTATGCGAAGTTCATAATCCTTCCCATCCTGAAGTCTCACAATTTCACGATAGATATTGATACAGGCCCATGCGTCCGTTGCTGCATAGAGTTTTTGTTTATCGTCAAGTACGTCTCTATCCCAATTTGAAAGTTGTTGACGTTTATTTATTTTCTTATGGAATAGATTAGCGTAAAGTTTTTGCAAACTCATATCCTCGATGCCAATCTCCTTGACAAGTGACTGAAGTTCCACAAACAATCCAGGATTAAACTCCTTACGGCGTTTCAGAGAAAGCAAGTCGTCGTGCCAAGAGAGACCAACTTTAGGAACTGTTGTGTCTTCAAGGAATCGGATAATAGCTGGAGTCATTCCCGTTGTATTCAGACGGAATAGAAAACAAGTATCGGGCGTCGAGACCTGCAGTAATGCTACTTTATGCTGTTCGCCCTTCTTGAAAGAGGGCCTTGTTTCAGTATCAACACCAAGAATAGGCTGAGAAAGTAAATAGTCAACAGCCTTTTCTGTTTCGCCTGGAGAAATAATTACAATGATTCGTCCTGGAAACGAAACTACTGGCATTTGAGTGATTTGGGCCTTATCAAATTTGTTATAAATGACTTTTTTCATCTTTTTTATCACTATCAAAGTGCAAAATTAGAAAAAAAAGTGCGAAAATGTGACTGAATATGAGTTTTTTCCAGTAATTTTGCAGTTAAATTCATAAAAAAGGACAATATGGCAAAGAAAAAAACTGAGCGTAAGCCTAAAAATGTAGGTCAAGCGGTCGGATTTCAAAATATTTTAAGCAATGAGAAGACAGACTTTGTACTTGGATTGATTCTCATTGGAATTGCTATCTATATCACAATAGCAATGATTTCTTACTTTAAAACAGGTCAGGCCGACCAAAGCATATTGGAAGACCTCAGACCAGGAGAATGGCTGAATAGCGACCGTCAATTTGCAAATTATTGCGGTTCCATCGGAGCCATCATCGCTTATACCCTTATTACTGTCAACTTCGGACTTCCTGCTTTTTTCATTCCTATTTTCATCATTCTCGTAGGATTGCAACTGATGCGTGCCTACAAGGTGAATTTGTGGAAGTGGTTCTTCGGGCTTACAATTATCATGGTCTGGAGTTCAATAACATTTGCGAAATTCCTGACTCCCATCATGGGCGATCAGGTGTTTAATCCAGGCGGCAATCATGGCCTTTTCTGTGTTCAGCAAATGGAAAACATCATGGGACCTCCGGGACTTACTGCAATTCTTATTCTTGTCGCATTGGCGTATCTCACTTACCTGAGTGCAGAAACGATTGAAGTTGTCCGCAAGGCGTTGAACCCAGTGAAATATCTCACATCGAAAATTAAGTTTACAGTCACAAACAATCAGTCCAAAGACCAAGAATCTGAGGTTTCATCGACACTTGATGAAGACGAACCAACATATAATGGGGTGATTGACAAGACTGAAATACCTGCAGAGGACGATAAAGCCGTTGTGGTTGACCTACCTACTGATGGTTCTTCCAAAGTTAAAACTCCAAAAGAGCCCAAGACCCCTGAGGAATCAGCACTTACGGTTGAGGTTGGAAAGGGAGAAGTCGAAGCATCAGGCAAGACTTTGACTACTAAGCCTGATCTCAGCACACCGATTAATCCTCGCGAACCATTCCTCAACTATAAGTTCCCCACGCTCGACTTGTTGAAGAAATACGACAATTCAGGGAAGCCTGAGGTTGATATGGAGGAAATCAAGGCCAACAATCAGCGCATTGTTGAAGTGCTGAGTTCATTTGGCGTTGCCATTAAGGAAATTAAGGCAACAGTTGGTCCGACCATTACGCTTTATGAGATTACTCCTGCGGAAGGTGTTCGTATTTCGAGAATTCAAAACCTTGAGAAAGATATTGCACTAAATCTGGCTGCACTCGGTATTCGTATTATTGCGCCAATGCCTGGTAAGGGAACTATTGGTATTGAGGTTCCGAACAAGAAGGCCAATATCGTTTCGATGGAAAGCATCTTAAATTCGAGGAAGTTCCAGGAAGCCAAGATGGAACTGCCGATTGCATTGGGTAAGACTATTACCAATGAGGTCTATATGGCTGATTTGGCTAAGATTCCTCATTTGTTGGTTGCTGGTGCAACAGGTCAGGGTAAGTCTGTAGGTCTGAATGCCATTATCACCTCCCTACTCTACAAGAAGCACCCGAATGAGTTAAAACTCGTTCTTGTCGACCCAAAGAAGGTTGAGTTCAGTGTTTATGCTCCTCTTGCCAATCACTTTATGGCTACACTTCCAGAGAACGAGGAAGAGCCTATCATCACCGACGTAACAAAGGTAGTTCGCACACTTAACTCACTCTGCAAACTGATGGATTCCCGCTACGACCTTCTAAAGATGGCACGTGCCCGAAATATTAAAGAATACAACGAGAAGTTCATTAATCACCTGCTTGACCCTACAAAGGGCCACGATTATATGCCTTATATCGTCGTTATCATCGATGAGTTCGGTGATTTGATTATGACAGCAGGAAAGGAAATCGAACTTCCGATTGCACGTATTGCCCAGTTAGCACGTGCCGTAGGTATTCACATGATTATTGCAACCCAGCGTCCTACAACTAATATCATTACAGGTACTATTAAGGCAAACTTCCCTGGTCGTATGGCGTTCCGCGTGATGTCACAAATTGACTCCCGCACTATTCTCGATCAAAAGGGAGCAGACCAACTCGTAGGACGAGGCGATATGCTCATTCTCATAGGAAGTGAACCAGTACGTGTACAATGTGCATTCGTTGATACACCTGAGGTAGAACGCATTAATAAATATGTGGAAGCCCAGCCCGGTCCCGTTGAACCACTCGAATTGCCTGAACCTGCACAGGAAGGTGGCGATGGAGGCGCAACTGGTGGAGGTGGTGGAGCCTCTGGCCCACTCGACCCATTGTTTGAAGATGCTGCTCGTGCAATCGTTATGACTCAGCAAGGTTCTACAAGTATGATTCAGCGTCGCTTCTCTATTGGCTACAATCGTGCTGGCCGTCTGATGGATCAGTTGCATGAAGCAGGCGTTGTGGGTGAGGCCTTTGGCAGTAAGCCTCGCGACGTACTTATCACTGATGAGAATTCGCTCAACGAGTTGTTGACCCGATTGAGAAAATAGACAACATATTTTTACTGATAAAAGCAGATAGAGATGTACTTTGTTTCCTGACAAAAGGGATTTGACGAAGAACATTCCATTCGTTAAATAAACGAAAAGCGAGCAAACTTTCGAACTCTTCGTTCGTCATAAAGGAAAACAAAGGAGATTAGAAGAATGAAAAAACTGATATTGACATCAATCGTAGCACTCTCTGCTATTTGCGCCAGTGCTCATACATTTACAGAAGTAACAGCCCAACAAAAGACGGTTACTGCAACTAAGTCATCAACAAGCAATGCTACCCAAGCCCGTAAGGTGCTTGACAAGACTGCTTCGGTCATTGGTCGAAAGGGAGGAGCAAGTGCTTCCTTCAAGATCTCAAGTCCGAAGATTGGTTCAACATCTGGTACAATTGCTATCAAGGGTAACAAGTTTCACGCTCGCACTCCTCAGGCCATCGTTTGGTTCAATGGTAAAACCCAGTGGAGTTATATGAAGTCAACCGACGAAGTGAATGTCTCCACACCTACAGAGGCCCAGCAAATGGCGATGAATCCGTACAAATTCATCAACATGTATAAGCAGGGCTACAAACTTTCAATGACAAAGAGTGGGCAAAACTATAATGTTCACCTCGTGGCACAGAACAAGCAGCGCTCTGTTCAGGAGATGTATATTCTCGTGAACGCCAAAACATATAAGCCCTCACAAATCAAGATGCGCGAGGGTGGAACTTGGACCACAATCACCATTACAGGTTTCCAAGCGAAGAATCAGGCTGACGCCACTTTCGTTTTCAGGCAGAAAGACTTCCCAACAGCAGAAGTCGTTGATCTCAGATAAAGTAAGTGGAGATTGCAGCGCTGAACAAATAATATAAAATGAAAAGTTATCCGATTAACAAGCACGTCTACAACCTTTACAAGGCCCTGCGTCAACATCGCAAATTGGCGGAGAAACGTGCAATCAATTACGAGCAGAATAAGACTGCGAAAGTACTCATCTATGTACTTTCGGGTTTCATGATTGCCTATCTGATGTTCTTTGCCGTAATGTTAGCACTTATTGCAAATAGTAGTGCTACTCAGACAGCAGTAGAGTTGATGATGGGCATTGCCCCATTTATTCTGCTCATCGATTTTCTTTTCCGGTTTCTTGCTCAGCAAACTCCCTCTCAGATCATCAAGCCCTACCTGCTATTGCCCATTCCGCGCCAGTTGTGTATTGACACCTTCATTTCCACTTCGCTCTTCACCTGGGGAAATGTAATTTGGTTTGCAATGCTCCTTCCATATGCCCTTATGTCAATAGTCTTCTCTGAAGGCATTTGGGTGACCCTCGGCTTCCTTTTCTGCTACTATTTACTCATTCTGGCCAATAGTCAATGGTATGCAATAGTTAGAACGCTTATCAATCGCCATGTGCTTTGGTGGATTCTGCCCATTGTCTTTTACGCGATTGTTGCCTTACCTATTATAATAAAAGGTGGAAGCGAGAAGGGATGGGATAATTTCTTTGATCTCTATGCATCAGCCGGAACCGCTATTAGCGCAGGGAGACTATGGCCCTATCTACTGGCGTTGTTGTTCTTGGTAGTCTTCACCGCCATTAACCGTCGACTGCAAATGGCAAGCATCATGAGCGAAGTTTCGAAGACCGAGCAAACCCACCTGCACTCAGTAAGTCAGATGGCGATGTTCGACCGTTATGGCGACGTTGGTCAATATCTGAAACTCGAAATCAAGACGATTCTACGCAACAAGAACCCTCGCAAATCGTTTATCTTTGCTACATGCTTTGTATTCCTCATTAGTCTTGTTATTGCCTTGACTGATGTTTACGATGGGCAGTTCATGACTAACTTCTGGTGCATCTACAACTTTGTGGTCTATGGAGCAATGATGCTCATTCGCATTATGTCGAACGAAGGCAACTACATCGATTGTCTGATGGTTCGTCGGGAGAACATTCTGAAACTACTGCGCGCAAAATACATCTTCTATTGCGCCCTACTCCCCCTACCCTTCCTGCTGATGCTCCCAACGGTATTTACAGGCAAATGGCCACTGCTCCTGTTGGTTTCTTATGGACTATTCACTGCAGGATTCCAATATTTCATCCTGTTCCAGATGGCTGTATACAATAAGCAGACAGTGCCTCTCAACACGAAGTTTGTCAGCAAGAACGGTATGGAAAACAACTACTATCAGGTAGTTGTCCAACTCGTAGCATTCTTCTTCCCCATCATGTTCATCAGCATTTTGCAAGCATTCCTCAGCGACACTGTGGCTTATATCATCATGATGATTGTTGGAATCGGTTTCATTGTCACACATAAGATTTGGCTGCGGAATATCTATAACCGCATGATGCGACGCAAATATATACTGCTCGAAGGCTATCGTTCATCGAGATAGTTGTGTGTTGATCACAGAAATTCGAGTCCTTAATTCAAAGAGTCATAAAAGTTCTGGCTCAAAAAAGATATAGAAAATAATTAGAAGCATTCTTTCTCTCCCCTTCAATCATTGAGAGGTCTGCGAGATACTTCCTTAAACATAAAAGTTTCGAGACCATGAAGTTTATTGCGATTATTCCTGCTCGCTACGCCTCTACACGCTTCCCGGGCAAACCGCTTGCCCAACTCGGTGGTAAGCCCGTTATTCAGCGTGTTTACGAACAGGTTTCTAAAGTTATCACTGATGTTTATGTTGCTACCGATGATGATCGTATTTTCCATACGGTCACTGAGTTTGGAGGCAAGGCCGTGATGACTTCCCCCAATCATCGAAGTGGCACTGACCGTCTTCAGGAGGCAGTTGAGAAGATTGGAACTCAGGCTGACGTAGTCATCAATGTTCAAGGAGACGAACCTTTCATTCATCCATCACAGATAGAATCACTCTGTCATTGTTTCGACAATCCTGCCACTCAGATTGCTACACTGGGAAAACCGTTTGCCGATATGGAAAGCGTCGCAAATCCCAATTCCCCCAAGATTGTAGTAGACAATCAAGGGTTTGCACTCTATTTCTCACGCAGCATCATACCCTTCGTTCGTGGTAAGGAGCAAGCAGAGTGGCTCAGTCATTATCCTTTCCTCAAGCACATTGGTCTCTATGCCTATCGGCGTGAAGTTCTTCGTGAAGTAACCCTTTTGCCACAATCTTCACTCGAATTGGCCGAAAGCCTCGAACAACTCCGTTGGCTGCAAAATGGCTATCGTATCCGTGTAGCCAAGACAGATATTGAAACCATCGGTATCGACACACCAGACGATTTAGCCCGAGCAGAAGAATTCCTCAAAAACTTCAAATAGGAACATCTCGTCGTTTCTCATTTTACATCCAAGTATCATCAAAATTTAATATAATTACTAAAAATCCACACGTCTATGGTAAAGATTACAAAAGAGGCGGCTTTGGAATATCACACCAATGGCCGACCTGGTAAAATTGAAGTCAAACCGACCAAACCTTATCGCACCCAAACAGACTTGTCGCTGGCTTATTCTCCGGGCGTAGCTTATCCCTGTCTCGAGATTCAGGAAGACCCAGATTCTGTTTACAAGTACACTGACAAAGGAAACCTCGTTGCCGTTATCTCCAACGGAACTGCCGTTCTTGGACTTGGTGACATTGGTGCTATGAGCGGCAAACCCGTTATGGAAGGTAAGGGTCTGCTGTTCAAAATCTACGGTGGAATCGACGTTTTTGACATCGAAGTCGATGAGAAAGACCCTGAAAAGTTCTGCGAGGCTGTCGAGCGTATTGCTCCTACCTTTGGTGGTATCAACCTCGAGGACATCAAGGCTCCTGAGTGCTTCTACATCGAAGAGCGTCTGAAGCGCACACTGAACATTCCTGTTATGCACGACGACCAGCACGGAACTGCTATCATCTCAGCAGCAGGTCTGAAGAATGCACTCGAAGTAGCAGGAAAGGACATCAGCAAAGTAAAGATTGTTGTCAACGGAGCAGGTGCTGCAGCCATTTCTTGCACAAAACTCTATTGCGCTCTTGGTGCTCAGAAGGAGAACATCGTTATGCTCGACTCGAAGGGCGTCATCACCAGCGACCGCGAGAAACTTACCGAGCAGAAGAAAATGTTTGCTACCGACCGCCGCGATGTTCATACTCTCGAAGAAGCAATGCGCGGAGCCGATGTGTTCGTTGGATTGTCGAAGGGAAATATAGTTTCGAAAGACATGATCCGCTCTATGGCTGAGCGCCCCATCGTTTTCGCACTCGCCAACCCTGTTCCTGAAATTTCCTACGAAGACGCTATGGACAGTCGTCCTGACGTTCTGATGGCAACAGGTCGTTCAGATTATCCCAACCAGATTAACAACGTCATTGGATTCCCCTACATCTTCCGCGGTGCTCTCGACGTTCATGCTCACGCCATCAATGAGGAAATGAAGATGGCCGCAGCATTGGCTATTGCCAAATTGGCTAAGGAACCCGTGCCTGATGTGGTGAACGATATATATAAGGTAAACAACCTGACGTTCGGTCCCGATTATTTCATACCGAAACCTGTCGACCCACGACTCATCACAGAGGTGAGCGCTGCTGTTGCTAAAGCCGCTATGGATAGTGGTGTTGCCGGAAAGCCCATCACCAACTGGGAGGAATACAAGGACACGCTGAGCGTGATGCTTGGTCAGGAGACAAAACTTACTCAGAAACTCTATGCTTCCGCTGCTGCTCATCCACAGCGCGTAGTATTTGCTGAAGGTGCTCACCCCACTATGCTTCGTGCCGCTGTACAGGCGAAGGCCGAAGGACTCTGCACCCCGATTCTGTTGGGTAACGACGAAATCATCAATAAACTTGCCAAGCAACTCGACCTGAACCTTGACGGCATTGAGGTGCTCAATCTTCGTCATCCGTCAGAGCACGATCGTCGCAAACGCTATGCTCGCATCCTGACAGAGAAGAGAGCACGTGAAGGCTACACGCTTACGGAAGCAAGCGACAAGATGTATGAACGCAACTACTTCGGTATGATGATGGTCGAGACAGGTGAGGCTGATGCTTTCATCACAGGTCTCTACACACGTTACTCCAACACGCTGAAAGTTGTCAACGAAGTTATCGGAATACGTCCTGAGTTTAAGACTCCTGCTACTATGCACATCATCAATTCACCTCGTGGAACTCTCTATATTGCCGACACACTCGTCAATCAGAACCCCGATACCGACACGCTTGTTGATATTGGTCGTCTGGCTGAGAGCACAGTCCGTTTCTTCAACGAGACTCCCGTAATGGCACTCATCTCCCACTCCAACTTCGGTAGTGACTCAAGTCAGGGTGCTCAGAAGATGAAACATGCTGTCGAGAAGTTGCAGAAGTTATTCCCGAATATGGCGGTCGATGGTGAGATGCAGATTGGATTTGCACTTGACAAGGAACTGCGTGATGAGATCTATCCGTTCTCAAAACTCAAGGGCAAGGACGTCAACACGCTTGTCTTCCCCAACCTGACCTCAGCACGTTCCAGTTACAAGATGCTGCAGTCGTTGAATGCCGACGTTGAAATTATTGGTCCAATCCAGATGGGTCTGAACAAACCAATCCATTTCATCGATTTCGGAAGCACCGTTCGCGACATTGTAAACATCACTGCAGTTGCCGTTATTGACGCTTATGTCGACAAACTGAAGCGACTCTACACCTAAGAGCACGCAAACCCTAAAAACAAATAAGGCACTACCCCATTTCGGAGCAGTGCCTTATTTTTGCTGTTAATTCTTTTGCTGTACAACCTTGAGTGATAATAGACAAAATAATGCGCGAAATCTTCTTATCTGCTTGCAATACACTCAATCTCAACGAGTGCGCCCTTGGGCAAATCTTTCACAGCGAAGGCGCTACGAGCAGGATAAGGCTGAGAGAAGAACTCACTATAGACTTCGTTCATAGGTCCGAAATTAGCGATATCGCTCAGCAGAACGGTTGTCTTCACTACATTAGAGAGTTCCAGACCTGCCTCGCGGAGAATGGCCTGTGCGTTGATCAGCGACTGGCGAGTCTGTTCTTTGATGCCTCCCTTTGGGAATGCGCCTGTTGCGGGATCGATGGGCAGTTGTCCTGATGCATAGACAAATCCATTGGCTTCGATAGCCTGACTGTAAGGGCCGATAGCGGCTGGAGCGTTTTTGGTTGCGATTGTTTTCATGTTATTCTTGGTTTTAAAAGTGAATTCTATTAGGAAATAAATTCGTCCTTGTTTCTCTTTGCAAAATTACAAAAAAGATTGCACAAACGAGATGAAGATGGGTTGTTTCTTTATTGCATCTCTGTTAAAAATTGTAATAATCGAAGAAAGTGCCTCAGTGTTTCCACCGATGTTCCACGAAAAATCCTTACCTTTGCATTCGTTTTTCAAGATAAGTAGAATATTAAGACAAATTCATCTCGATCAACTATGAATCGCATCATACGAATTATCGCTCTGTTGGCACTCATCATAATCAATAGTTTGAATAACGTCTTTGCTGATGGTTTCAGCACACCTAACGACGGTTCAACTTATTCATTCGCTACATTGGCAACCATCGACGCTTCAGGTGTCAGCATCATTGAGAAAGATGGTCAGGAGTGCTACCTGATGACCATAAGCGACACGATTTCCGCCAACGACGTCTTTCTGATGGACCCTCAGGCTGTTGTACTGATGGCTGATGGCGTTCAACTTGTCATTCTTGGAAAGGCAGATTTCAATGTAGAGAACGTAGTTTTTGAACCAAAAGCAACAGATGCTCAACCCTACGGTATCTTTGTGGGCAACGAACAAGAGAAGACTTTCTTCCGCAACTGCACATTCAATCAAGTTGGTCTTCGCAATATGTCAAGCACAGGCCTAATCCTAGACAGCGTAAAGTTCAACCATCATAACGGAATGATTGGTCAGGCTGCTTTAGTGTTAGGTGCCAACGGCGCTTCGTTCGAGATTACCAACTGCACATTTGCCCATTGCGCAAAGTCTGCAATTGCGGGTGCGGCGAACTATCAGAACCCAATCGTCATTGATCATTGTGAATTTCTCTACAACGGTCAGGACAATCGCAACATGCCCCAACTGAATCTGACGACTGCCGACTCCGTAGTGATTCGGAACTGTACGTTGTTGGGCGATTCCACAAAGACCAAAGTCGGAGGAATCACGGTTTCAAATCTTGTGGGGTTCACCAACGACATGAACACGTTGATTGAAAACAACACTATCAAGGATCATCGCTACGGCATTGCAACCTACTGTCATCAGTCTGCCTTCATTCGCAACAACACGCTCATTGGCAATTGTCACGAAGAGAACCCCATGAACGGCGGAAGCGGAATCAATGTCTATGACCCTTACGGCACTCAGTACACCTACATCGAAGGCAATCACATTGAGCGCTCACTCTGGGGCATTACGTTAGTGGGCGGAGGTGAAGCCAATCTCGGTCGAACTGATGTTGACACCAGTTCTGCCAACTACAACCCCGGCCGAAATATCTTCATTGACAACGGCAACAGTGGTCAACTCTACGATCTCTACAACAACTCCAAAAATACGGTCTATGCGCAAGGGAATACGTGGAATGTTGCCGAGCAGACCGAAGAACTCATCGAGGAAGTGATTTCCCACAAACATGACGACCCATCATTGGGAGAAGTCATCTTCATGCCCGCTACCGAACCGACCGGTATTAAGAATCTTAGAAAGACTACAGAATCTGAAGTCATCTATGACTTGCAGGGACGTCCCTACTCCTCTGCTGAAACCAATTCCCTTCGCCCAGGAATCTATATTAAGAACAATCAGAAAATCATCATCAGATAAAGTCAGATAAAGAATGAGCGACCCAAGGAAAGTCATTAAGCAATTTGCAAAATCAAAGATTTTGTCTGCTGCAGGCTGTTGCACGCTTCTCATTGCGGCAAGTTGCTCCAGTCGCCATTTGGCTGTGGCTGATTTGCTCTTCCACGTGAATCCTGAGGGAAATGCAATCACTGAGGTAACGCCTGGAATGATTGACCACGTGGCCATCTATATCGGCAAACAACAGGTTCTCGAGGCCGTTGGGAAAGGTGTCATGATAACCCCACTCGATTCCCTTCGTCAGCAGTCGGGTTACTATCTCATCGGCCGAACCAAAGCCCAAGCAAAACGCTCGGTTGCAAATGCCCGCAACTATCTTGGGCGCAATTACGACTATCTCTATCTGCCCGACAACGACGATATCTACTGCTCCGAACTCGTCCAGTTTTCGTATGTCGACCGCAATGGCCAGCAACTCTTCTCGCCCATCCCCATGTCATTTCACGATAGCACAGGCGTTGTAACTGACTATTGGAAAGCGTTCTATGCCGAGCGAGGTCTGCAGGTACCTGAGGGTAAACCGGGAACGAATCCGGGTGAACTTTCCCAACGTCCTACTGTGAAGATTATTGGTAAACTATCATCAATAGTAGGTAGCAAAAAGTTTGAACCGAACAAATAATAAACACAATTAGGTATCCGAAGAGCCTATAAAGCTGAAGAATCCCTATAAATTAGGATTGTAAATCTGAAACAAATATAGTAATTTTGCACCCAAATAAAACAATTTAAGAATTATGCGGAGAAAGTTCCTTTTATTATTCTTGACTTTCGCTTTCGTCTTGCAGGCCAACGCCCAAAAGCAGGACGACATGAAGCAGACTGTAGGTTACCTTGCCTCACAGGAACTCGGCGGCAGATTCCCAGCCACTATGGGCGACACTCTTGCCTCCGAATTCATTGTTGGCAAACTTCGTGACCTGAAACTCAAGCCGATTGTCAAGGGAAAGAAGAAAAAGGCATTCTATCATGATTTCACATACGGAAAGACTGAGAAGAAGGTTACCACCCATAACATCATTGCCGTTATTCCAGGAAAAGACAAGAAACTGAAAAACGAATACATTGTAGTCAGTTCACATTACGACCATCTGGGACTCGGAGGAAAGGACTCTGGTTCCCGTCGTCCTGACACCATTGCTGTTCATCCTGGAGCCGACGACAATGCAAGCGGTGATGCTGTTGTGCTCGAACTGGCGAAGTATTTCAAGAAGGCTCGTTTGCCCCGAAGCATCATCATTGCTTTCTTTGGTGCCGAAGAGCAAGGTCTTGTCGGTTCCAAGAAATTTGTCGAATGGTTGAAGCAAGGCGATGACCGCCGCAAGAACCTTCCCGACAGCCTACATGGAATTGTTGCCAATGTGAATCTCGATATGGTTGGACGTATGCGCGACAACGCTATGAGTGTTTCGGGCACAGGTACCAGCAGCCAGTTTAAGGCTATCGTAGAAGATGTTGCCAAGCAGGCAAACCTGAATGTCAGTTGTGTGCCCGATGGTTATGGTCCAAGCGATCAAGCATCGTTTGTGGCTGTAGACATTCCCGTTCTATTCCTCACGACTGGCGGCCACATGGAATATCACACTCCCGCCGACAAGCCTGCAACGCTGAACTATGACGGTATGCAGCAGACGCTTGACTACTCTAAGGAACTGATCACCCGACTGGCCAACATGCCTAACACGCCTGATTATATCAGCGTTCCAGCCAGCAATAAGATGTCGCATGCCAAGTTCAAGGTGACCTTAGGCCTGATGCCCGACGTGATGGGCGCAAGCGACAAACCAGGCCTTCGTGCCGATATCGTTGTGGCAGGAAAACCCGCTCATAATGCAGGAATCAGAAGTGGCGACATCATTGAGGAGATTGACGGCAAGCCCGTGAAGGACATCAATGAATATATGGAGCGTCTGTCTGAGCTCAAGCCTGGAACCACAATTCCCGTGAAAGTACTCAGAGGCGATGAAATCATTGTGTTTAATGTTCACCTAACCCCCGCTAAAAAATGAAGAAATGGGTATATTGGCTCTTAGCCGTTGTCATCACGTTGTTCCTGAGCGTCTATCAGCGCATGACGGGTCCGACTCATCCCAAGAAAGTGGCTATAGAAGTCAATGGGCAGAGTTACAAGATGAGACTGCCCAGAAGTGGTGTGCAGAAGGATGAGATCATTGTGCTCAAAGGAGTTCCTTCGAACACTAACGCCCAGATACACTATCGCCGCTATCCGACGACAGATGATTACAACACCGTCAATTTCCAATGGAAAGACGGCGAGTGGCAAGCCATTTTGCCCGTTCAGCCAATTGCCGGAAAACTGCAGTATTATATCACGGTCGAGGGAAAGGACTATCCTGGCGACGAACCCCTTCTGATACGTTTCCGCAATGACGTTCCGGCCAGCATACTGATTCCACACATTCTGTTCATGTTTGCAGCGATGCTGTTTGCCGTTTATACCTTCTTGCTGGTTATCACTCGGAAGAAATACAGCAAGTGGCTGAAAATCACCATAGCAACATTGTTCGTCGGTGGTTTCATCCTGGGTCCTCTCGTGCAGCATGTGGCTTTCGGCCCTTGGTGGACAGGATTCCCCTACGGCACTGACCTCACAGACAACAAGACCCTCATCTCTTTCCTTTTCTTCCTCGCCGCGCTTGCTACGCTGAAGTGGAAGTACAACAAGTGGGTCGTCGGCTTTGCAGTGCTGTTCATGATTGCCATCTTTAGTATCCCCCATAGTTCATACGGCTCTGAATATAACTACACAACTCAACAACTAGACACAGCAAAATAAAACAACTAATCAAATTTATCAATATTCAATTATGAAAATTAAAAGTCTTACGATGGCGTTGGCCGCAATGACCTTCGCTTTTGGAGTTTGTTCTTGCTCAAGTGATGACGATGAGCCTGAAGTAGCAGTTGCTGATCAGGTGGCAGGTTCATATACTGGCGACGAGGTGTTGGAAGTAATGGGTGAAGGTGACACCAACACCAGAACCTACGAGTTTACCAAAGCCACAGACATCTCAGTCGATATGGTGATTCCTGCAACTGAGGAAGGCATGATGGCACTTCCCGCACTTCCCGTGAAGGGCATCACGCTGACAAAGACCGACAACACCATTACAGGTAACCTCAGTTCTCACATCGGAACGGTGATCAACGCCAGCGGTGCAGAGAAATCGTATACCGTGACTGATTTGACGGTCATCTTCAGCAACAACACTGTTGTTCTGACATTCACGCTGAAGTATGGCAACATGCCATTTGCCTTCACCGGAAAATTCACTGGAACAAAGAAGTAATTGGTGGCAGTGTACTTGACGAGCAGACTCTCACGAACAGTTTTAGCCGGCATGGTCTTATCCTTGCTGGCTAATGCTGTTTATGCAGAAGAACTCCCAACTACCGCTATCAATGACACCGTCGACCTTGAACCCGTCGTCGTTACGGCTTCACACACTCCCAAGGCTCTGAAAGATGCGCCTGTCGTCACGCGTCTCATCACTCTGAAAGACATCAAAGTGGCTGACGCTACCAACATTCAGGACTTACTGACGCAGGAGATTCCCGGATTGGAATTCGGCTTAGCAATGACTCAGGAGACATCTCTCAACATGAGCGGCTTCGGCGGCAATGCGGTTCTCTTCCTTGTCGATGGAGAACGTATAGCTGGAGAGACGATGGACAACGTCGACTACAACCGAATGAATCTCGACAATGTTGGTCGTATCGAGATTGTGAAGGGTGCTTCGTCGGCGCTCTATGGCTCGAATGCCGTAGGTGGCGTCATCAACATCATCAGCCGCGAGAATCTTGAGCCCTGGACTGCAAACGTGAACTCTCGTTTCAACTCCTTCGGCAATGAGTGGCGCAACGGCGTGAACTTCTCATTCAACACGAAGAAATGGAACTCACAGACGAGTTTCCAGCATACGAAGATTGACAATATCGACTTGCCGAAGGCACACACCTCCGAGGAGATTGCCATCGAAATGATGAAGAAGGCACAGGGACTTCCCTATGATGAATCGGTGCTGGAAGACGAATCCGACATCAGCCGACTCTTCGGTCAGAAGACCTACAACGTGAAGGAACGCCTCACTTGGCGAGCCACTGACCGACTGACACTCATTGGCCGAGGTTCCTATTTCTTCCGCACCAGCGAACGCGACACCTACGACTATCATTTCAATGCCTACGCCGCAGGACTGAAGGGAAAATACGAATGGAATAAGAACCGACACCTCGAAGTTTCGTACGCGTACGACCAGTACGACAAGGCCAATTTCATGCCTGATGGAACTCGCACCCACGACCACGACTACAGTAATCAGCAACATGTTGCTCACGCGCTGTTCAGTCAGTCGTTCGGCAAGAACAACCTGATTCTAGGTGCCGACTACATGCATGACTATCTCACGACCTATCAGTTCCTCGACAACGCGAGTCACGAGCAGAGCAATGTTGATGGCTACGCACAGTTCGACTGGAACATCACCAAGCAACTGAACATTGTGGGAAGCATCCGCTACGACTACTTCTCCGCCTCTTCGAAGAAGGCTCTCACCGAACGTCTCGCCTTCGTATATAAGTTCCCCTGGTTGACCTTCCGAATCAACTACGCCAGCGGTTTCAGGGCTCCCACACTGAAGGAGATGTACATGCACTACGACATGGGTAATATGGGATATATGCTCATCGGAAATCCTGACCTTGAGCCAGAGAGGAGCAATAACTTCAACATTGCCATTGAGCGGTTCCATCGCATTCGCAAGGGCAAATCCCTCGACGGTAGTTACAGTTTTACGCTCATGGGCTACTGCAACATCTTCGACAAGCGCATCACGACCATCGGCTATACCTATGAGGATCTGCCTGGTGCTCTATACTGGAACGAGGAAGGCGTAAACGTTTGGGGCATTGATCTCAGCATGGGTTACATACTGGACTGGGGCTTGTCGCTGAAGTATAATTATTCGTGGATGCATGAAACGGGCAACGTCATCTACTCTGATTTCTCACAGCCTCGTTCCCATTCCATGACTTGGCAAGTAGGCTATGCTCATCGTTTCTCGCGCAACTATGCCCTCGATGCCTATATCTCAGGTCGCAATCAGGGTAAACCGCAGTCGGGCGACAAAGATGTTGATCAGGGCTACACCATCTGGAAACTGATGCTTCAGCACAAAATCTGGCGCGGAATAACCGTCAATACAGCCGTTGACAACATCTTCAATTTCAAGCCGAAAGCATATCATTTTTCTTCCCCGCTGACAACAGGAACAACCTTAAGCGTTGGCCTATCCGTCGATTTGGATCAGATGCTGTAACCACCAACTACATCCACCCAAAATCAATTTATCAAAGGGATTCCTTTGATTTCTTTTCTCCACTTCCTAGTCTTCCCCATCAAAAAACAAAAATGTTTTCTTTTGTTTTTTCTTGTTTTCTTTTGTTTTCTTAAAGCCGCCAACGGCGGAACTCAGCCTCAGTCTCAACTGAAACCCTTCGGCTTACGCCGCTTCCCAATGGGAACGCTCAAACTTTGTTACCTTGACAATTTGTCCCGTTGCGTTAAAAAGATTAAAACAATGGCCAACCTTCTTCAATATCCGAGAATTTTCGTAATTTTGTAGGCTGAAAGATTTTATACTTTATTTATATCAAAAAATTATGACAATCAACGATTTCAATTTTGCCGGCAAAAAGGCAATCGTGCGCGTTGACTTCAACGTGCCCCTCGATGAAAATGGTAAGATCACTGACGACACCCGTATCCGCGGTGCCCTGCCCACACTGAAGAAGATTCTTGCTGACGGTGGTGCTCTCATCATCATGAGCCACATGGGCAAGCCCAAAGGAAAGGTGAACCCGAAGTTCTCTCTCGGTCAGATCAAGGACGCTGTGGCTGCTGCCCTCGGTGCTCCCGTTCAGTTCGCTCCCGACTGCGCTAAGGCTAAGGAGCAGGCCGACGCCCTGAAGGCTGGTGAGGTGCTCCTGCTCGAGAACCTCCGCTTCTATCCTGAGGAGGAAGGCAAGCCCGTAGGTGTAGAGAAAGGCACTCCCGAGTACGACGAGGCTAAGAAGGCCATGAAGGCAAGCCAGAAGGAGTTCGCTAAGACTCTCGCTTCTTACGCTGACTGCTACGTGATGGACGCATTCGGAACTGCTCACCGCAAGCACGCTTCTACCGCTGTCATCGCTGACTACTTCGATGCTGACCACAAGATGCTCGGCTATCTGATGGAGAAGGAAGTACAGGCCGTTGACAACATCCTGTCGAACATCAAGCGCCCCTTCACTGCTATCATGGGTGGTTCGAAGGTTTCTACCAAGATTGGTATCATCGAGAACCTGCTCGGCAAGGTCGACAACCTCATCCTCTGCGGTGGTATGACCTACACATTCGCTAAGGCTCAGGGTGGCGAGATTGGTAACTCTATCGTTGAACTCGACAAACTTGATGTTGCCCTCGACGTGATGAAGAAGGCTAAGGAGAACGGTGTGAACCTCGTACTGGGTACCGACTGCATCGCTGCCGACAAGTTCGCTAACGACGCTAACACTCAGGTTTGTCTCTCCAACGCTATTCCCGAGGGTTGGGAAGGTCTGGACGCTGGTCCCGAGACCCGCAAGGCTTTCGCCGAGGCTATCGAGAGCGCTAAGACTATCCTCTGGAATGGTCCTGCTGGCGTATTCGAGTTCGACAACTTCATCGGTGGTTCGAAGGCTATTGCCGACGCTATTGCCAAGGCAACTGCCAACGGTGCATTCTCGCTCATCGGCGGTGGTGACTCAGTGGCTTGCATCAACAAGTTCGGTATGGCTGATCAGGTGAGTTACATCTCTACTGGTGGTGGCGCTCTGCTCGAGGCTATCGAGGGTAAGGTGCTCCCCGGTGTTGCAGCCATCAAGGGCTAATCCCTATTGAAATCATTGCTGGCAAGGCAAATTGCTTAGCCGCATTCCATTCAAGGTGGGTCTACAATCAAGTAGTCCCGCCTTTTTTATTGTCAAAAATGCTAAGCAGAAACCACATGACGTCAGAAGGATTCCGACTTCTCAATTGGCAAAACACAACCGCTTCCACATAAAGCGAAAGCGGTCGATATAGTCTTGACATAACGAAATCTAAGTGTCGTTCTGATCTACTCGAAAGAACCTTAAAAGTTGTCCATGTGAACCTCGAAGAAGGCCTTTGGATATAGGCAGACAGGGCAGATCTCGGGAGCCTTCGTGCCTACGACAATATGTCCGCAGTTGCGGCATTCCCAGACTTTCACCTCACTCTTCTCGAAGACGGCTGCCGTCTCTACGTTTTTCAGCAGGGCACGATAGCGCTCTTCGTGTCGCTTCTCAATTGCTGCTACGAGACGGAATTTCATGGCCAGCGCCTTGAAGCCTTCTTCCTCGGCGGTCTTGGCAAATCCTTCATACATATCGGTCCACTCGTAGTTCTCACCGTCGGCTGCGTCATTCAGGTTCTGCGCTGTGTCGCCAATTCCATCGTGCAGTTCTTTATACCACATCTTGGCGTGTTCCTTCTCGTTGTCAGCAGTCTTCAGGAACAACTCTGCTATCTGCTCAAAACCTTCTTTCTTTGCCTTCGAAGCGAAGTAGGTATACTTGTTGCGGGCCATTGATTCTCCAGCGAATGCTGCTTCCAGATTTTTCTCGGTCTGGGTACCGGCATATTTGTTTGCCATAGTTGTATTGTTTGTTGGGTTGTTGTTTGGTTCGGTTTGAAATGACATTGTCGATAGGATTTCCTCTACCACTTCCACGGGGAAGTCGGCCGAAGGCGGATTCTCCACTAAGGATTTCAGGAACTCGAAGACGTTTTCCGACTGGGGCAACATATAGCCAGCCTCTCGCATCAAGTCTCCCGACATGACTCGTGAACTGCAACTGATTGCTCGCATCAGTCGGTTCAGCGTGTCGCTTGTGGTCTCGTCGGCAATCTGTCGGGCTGTCTGCTCGGTTGCTGCCTTCTGTGCCACCAGGTTGTTCAGGGCATCGACTACTGTCTGCGACTTTGGCTGAGGCGTTGGCATCTCAACGGGAACCAATGAGATTGCCTTCGACGGACAAGCATCAGCGCACGCACCGCAGCCTATACACTTGTCGCGATCAATTATGCTGTTCTCTGTGTCGGTTGCTCCAGTTGGGCAGACATACAGACAGAGGCAATCCTTCGTGCAGAGACGCAGATTCCTGACAGCATACTGGGATTTGTTGGTTGATTTCATGACTGCTTCCTCCTTTCTATCTTATTAAATTTCCATGATGGAACCTTACACACTGGGCAGAGTTCGGGGGCTGATTTACCAATGTAAACGAAACCGCACACACTGCACACCCAAATCTCATCGTCAGCCAGCAGACGGTCGCCTTCCCGCTGATAGCGAGTCATCAGCGAACTCAGCATTCGAGTTGCCTTCTCGCTCCATCCTAAGACGCGCTGCGCTCCTCTGTCGCCCTGCTGAACACAGGTCTCGGTCGCTTTCGAATAGTCCGCGATGTTCTGTTGCAACTGAGCAGTGATGGTTTCTACCGTAGCATCGTTGACCTTGGGAGCGTGCTTGGTGAACCACTCAGCCAACTCATTAAAGAGTTCAGACTCCTTGGGCATATACTGCTTCTCGCAACCAAGTGCCAGATTGGAGCATAGCGCTACCATCTGTCCCATCGACAGTTGCTGCATGGAGTCGTCGAGATCATCATTCATAATAGTCAGTTCTACGACATGCGAAAGAGGTTTGGCTTCCACTGGCGCAGCCTCTTCGATAGGTTCGAAGGCTGACTTCGGAGCACCACATAGCGGGCATTTCCAGTCTTCTGGTAAATCGGCAAACGAAACGCCCTCCTCCGCTTCGTCGTACACATACCCGCAAATTGAACATTTGTACTTCATGTAGAATTGTTTAGTTAAGTAATGGATTCTTGTATTTCTTGCTGCAAATATACAGAATAAAATGTTGAAATCCAAACCTTTACGCCGCTTTATGAAACTTGTTAAGGTTATTTAATAAATTCCACATATCGAACATATGTTTAGAATCCTCGCCGTAATAATTTGTATCAATAAGTCAAAGATCGCTTGGTTTTCCGTTTTCCTTCGTAAGAATGCCTCCTGCATCTGATAAGCATGCCTCCTGTGTTTCAAGAGTATTGCTCTGTACTATATAAAGGCATCCTTTTGACCATGTAAAGATGTCCTTTCTACCATACAAAGGCATCCTTTCTACCATACAAAGGCATCCTTTCTATCATATAAAGATGTCCTTTCTACCATCAAAAGGCATGCTCTGTATCATCGAAAGGTGTCCTTTCTATCATCTATAGGCATCCTTTGTATATTTGGGAGCAATGCTTTGGATGCTGGTAAGCAATGCTTTATATATTAGTGGGCAGTGTCCTTTGGTTTCCGTCTCGATGCGCCGTCTGGCCAGGAGCAATGCACGTTCGACAGAGGTGGACAAAGCCTCGTGAGTATATGAATTCAGTGTATATTGGGGACTGTGTGTCTCTCACTGATCTTTACTGCAAAGTTACTAACAACTTATAAGTCGTGCAAGAGTTTGGCTTCAAAAAAATATCTAAAAACCGTTAATTCTCGTATTTTATTTGTTAACGAATGCAAACGTCGCAAGTCTCAAAGTCTTTATGTCTCATTAGGCAGGTTTGACCCCTATGAAGGAGGCTTACACCCTATAGGTTATATTATATTATAATATATTATAATATAATATAAAATTATACTACTTATATTCTATAAGAATTCTACTTAAATATCTTTCAATTTCAAATCCATATTTCATCTGATGTTTATTGAAGTTCCCTATTGAGACAAAGCGACAATTTGACAATGAGACGTTGGAGGAATTTGAGTCCGATGGTGAAATACTTTTTACTGATTTAGGTAGATGTGTGTCTATCTATTTCCTGATGTAGTTGACATTCCCTTTCCTGAGTTGGTTGACAGCCATACTGATTTGGTTTACCCTTCTTTGTCTTCACCTGATTTAGATTGATGCTGTTGAATTACAAAATATCCTGTTCGACTCGTAACGGAATTATCGATTTTTGGGAAGTTAATCAAAAATTTTTACATCAAAAATCGCTCGGAATTTGATTCGTGATTAAGTTAAGGATGAAAGAATTTTGTCAATAAGTTTTACCGACTCTCGATGAAACCGATGATTTTTGAAGCCAAATTCCTGAAGATTTTCGTCTTTTTTGACAGCATTTCATGTATGATTTCAGCCAACGAGAAACATCTATTTTTCAGATGTTTTGAAAAAATTCAACAAATGGATGTGAGGGAAATTTTGCCCTGACATCACAGATGGAAAATGACTGAGCAAATGGAGCCAATTTAGCGAGATTTTTAACGGAACAACATACTGTTCTGCACCTTCTAAAACATAAAATTTCGTGGGTCTGAGCATCTTTTTTGCCTTTCTACAACTACACCTTTTTAATTAATTAACTATAAAATTTGTGGTAATCAGCAGTTAAATGATTATATTTGCAAATCAAAAGAGTTAGAAGATGATAAAGACAAACGTGAGCCTGGATCTGATGCAGTTTGTAGAAACAAACATACTGCCCAAGTACAATGAGTTTGGACGTAGTCACGGTATCAGCCACGTGCAGCGTGTGATTGAACGAAGTTTGGTACTCGCACGACAGACAGGTGCCGACCTCGATATGGCCTATGCGATTGCTGCTTACCACGATGTGGGCATGAGCGGACCGCGTGCCATTCACCATCTGACGGGAGGAAAGATTCTGGCTGCTGACCAGCGACTGAAGCGGTGGTTCTCTACGGAACAGATTAGGATTATGCGTGAGGCCGTTGAAGATCATCGAGCATCGTCGGGTCATGCCCCACGCAGCATCTACGGAAAGATTGTTGCTGAAGCCGACCGCGATTTGGACCCAGAAGTGGTGTTCCGTCGCACGGTGCAGTTTGGACTTGAGAACTATCCCGAGAAGGAACGGGAGGAACAGTGGGAACGCTTTGCCGAACACATGGAGAACAAGTACTCGTCGCAGGGCTACATCACGCTGTGGATTCCCAACTCGCCCAATGAGAAGTATCTGAAAGAGATTCGGAATGTGATTGCCGACAAGAAGAAACTCCGGGAGACCTTCGAGAGATTCTATGACGAGGAGAAGAAACCTCTCCCCTAACCTTACTCAGGGAGTGCATCCTCTAAACTTAATAAGACAGGTCGTTAGCGCCAATAAAATTAGTGAATAGCCAATCAAAATAGAAAACAAATCATCATTGAAGGATATGAAATATTTTATTGTTGAGAATAATAAGCAGGAAGGTCCGTTCAGTATCTATGAACTGAAGGACAAGGGCATCACTTCCGATGTTCTGGTGTGGGCTGAAGGAATGGCCGAATGGACGCCAGCATGGAAAGTGGACGAGTTGAAGGCATTTCTCTTCGATACGAAGAACAGTTCGGTGCCGCCACCCGTTCCACCTACAGCAAACAAGGCTGCTGCGACCACACCCCAACGGCCTGCAGAGCCAGTGAAGTCCCCTTCGTGTCTGAAGCGCTTGCTCCTTGCGTTTGCGCTACTGCTTGCCGTTCTGCTCGTGGCAATGGCTGTATCGTGCCCGAATGAGGAGAAGCATAAGGCAGTGATCAAGGAGAAGGTGACGCTGGCACTCGAGAAGTCGGCTGCAAAGAATGCCAACCTCTTCGGTGTGGGCGTGGGAATGGTTCGCCACCTGATGGAAGAGCCGATTGTCGATGAAATCCTCAATGATCTCATTGACTATCACAACTACGTGATTTTCTCGAGCACCACCATCAACACCGAAGGCAAAGACCGCAACATCTCCTATGGTGCCTTTGGCCGTGTGTTCACCATGAATGAGGACGATCTGTCGCGCTATATCGACGCCCAGAACCCATTCCAGACTCAAAATGTCACTACTCCCGACAGCGCTGCGGCTCCTGGAGCAGGACAGTCGAACAGCAGCCTCCAGAACACCATTGAGGAGGAAATAATTGGTTCGGTGGGTCGCATTGTGAAAAAGCAGATTGGCGAACGAACAGACAGTACAACCACTGAGGCGCTGGAGAAGATTATCGACGGCGTGACAGATATGCTGAAGCAACAAATCGTAGAATAAGAAACGAGCATTGAAGATGGGTAGACAGATGGGAAGAAGACTGGCTTTGCTGCTCCTGTGGGCACTGAGCGGAGGAATGGCAACGACGCTGCACGCACAGTACAACGAAATACTGAACGACCGCATCGCCTCGCTGCAGGTTGTGGCGGGTAACGACTGGCTGTCGCTGCCTGTGATCACGATGGGAAACCTATCGCCCATCACGATTTCCTTCGACGACCTCACCCACGAGTACCATCGCTACGTCTATCGCATCGAACATTGCGAAGCCGACTGGTCAACATCAGAGGACCTCTTCGTGAGCGATTTTGTTGACGGATTCAACGATGGTCAGCCCCTTAATGACCTTGAGGAATCGCTCAACACCAACGTGCTCTACACCCACTACCGGCTGCAGATTCCCAATGAGCATTGTCGCATCAAATTGAGCGGCAACTACCGCGTGACTATCTACGATGAGAACAATGACGACGAGGAGGTGCTGCGTGTCTATTTCATGGTGGTAGAACCGCGAATGGGCATTTCGATGAACATCACGACCAACACCGATATTGACATCAACAACGCCCATCAGCAGGTGGAGATGAAACTCGCTTACGGTAGTCTGAACGTGACCGACATTGAGCGCCAGTTGAAGATCTATGTGTTGCAGAACTCACGCTGGGATTGTGCTGTTGTGAATCCGAAACCGCAGTTTGTGATGAACGACGGGTTGCAGTGGTCGCACAACCGCGATCTCATCTTCTGGGGCGGCAATGAATACAGGAAGTTCGAGATGCTCGACGTGACCCATACGACGATGGGACTGGAGTCAATCAACTGGGACGGGGAGTCGTATCACGCCTATGTGTGGCCCGATGAACCTCGTCCGAGTTACATCTACGACGAAGACGCCAACGGTGCATTCCTCATCCGCAACACCGACTATGAAGACGATGTAGACCGCACCAGCGAATACATGCTTGTCCATTTCCGAATGATTTCGCCCGAATATCCTGGACGAGTGTATGTAAATGGTATGTGGACCCACGACTGGTTCCTGCCTCAATACGAGATGCAGTACAATCATGAGGAGAAGTGCTACGACGCTGTGATCCCCCTGAAACAGGGCTACTACAGTTATCAGTATCTGCTTCTGACCGACGACGGAGCCATCAGGCCCGTGCCTTCGGAAGGTACTTTCTATCAGACCGAGAATCAATACGAGGCCTTTGTCTATTATCGTGGATTCGGCGAGCGTACCGACAGACTTGTTGGCTACGGGAAGGTCACGTACAAGTAATCTTTTTCAAAGTAACAAAGTTTGAGGTTCCCCACTGGGGAACCGGCGTAAGCCGAAGGGGTTTCAGTTGAGACTGAGATTGTGTTCTGCCGTTGGCGGCCGTTTCCAAAGTAATAAAGTAACATTTTAACAA
Source organism: Prevotella sp. (assembly GCA_024697645.1). GTDB lineage: Bacteria > Bacteroidota > Bacteroidia > Bacteroidales > Bacteroidaceae > Prevotella. Next base: position 17,752 of record JAILFH010000006.1, on the reverse strand, counting down.
AGCGACATAGGGCTATGGGAAATAATTCCATAGCCTCATTTTCTATATGGATTTACTATTGAAAGCGACTACTTTAAATTTTAAATATTTGTTTTTTCACCAACATTTAATTCTTTTCCTTTCATCTTTATTTCAAGGTTTCTCCTTTTCTTTCCCATTTACTCCTTACCTCTTTAATATCCTACAAACTTGCTCCTTGTCCCTTGCCCCTATTAGCATCCTTCAAGGCTATTCTCTTGCCCCTTGCCCCTTGCTCCTTGCTCCTAATTAACTATTCCTTCCCCCCTTTCTTCATTAATTATATTTTATTAATGAAAATAGAGCGAGAAAGTTTTCGTTTATTGATGAATATTTAGTAAATTTGCATCGCAAAACCCACAGAGGACGAAGATGAAATATATTGCGCTGCCCTCGAACGAGATCAGGCATCTGAGTTTTTATCTGGCTATGGAAGAATTTGTCGCGCGCCGACTGAACACCGACGACGATTGTTTCTTCATGTGGCAAGTGAAACCCAGTGTCATCTTCGGACGTAATCAAGTCATTGAGGCCGAGGTGAACCTTGACTTCTGCAGGAAGCGGGGCATCGAGACCTACAGGCGGAAAAGCGGTGGTGGCTGCGTCTATGCAGACGAAAGCAATGTGATGTTTTCATACGTGACGCAGGACGAACAGGTGAATATGACCTTCAACCGCTACGTGAATCTGGTGGCGCTGGTGCTCTGCAAACTGGGCATTGACGCGCGCGCAACAGGCCGAAACGACATCCTCATTGACGGCCGGAAGGTTTCCGGCAACGCGTTCTATCATCTGCAGGGACACAGCATCGTTCACGGTACCATGCTCTACGACACATGCATGGAAAACATGGTGGGAGCCATTACGCCCTCCGATGAAAAACTGCTAAGCAAGGGAGTGAAAAGCGTGCGACAGCACATTGCGCTGCTGAAAGACTACACCGAACTGTCGCTCGAGGAATTCAAGGCATTTGTCAGACAACAACTCTGTAGCGAGGAAGTGCTGCTGACTGACGACGACATTGCTGCCATTGAGGAAATCGAGCAGGAATACACGAGTGAGAAATTCATCTTCGGCAACAATCCCGCCTACTCCACTTGCCGACGCCGACGCATTGAGAATGTGGGCGAACTGGAACTCAGGATGGAAGTGAAGGGTAACGTGATCAGAGACTTGAATCTCGTGGGCGACTACTTCCTCGTAGGCGATGTCGATGGTCGGTTGTTGAAACCATTAAGAGGCCTGAGCCTGACGAAAGACGCCCTGCGGCAAGCCTTACCTGAACGCACGGAGGACATCATCCTGAACCTGAAGAAAGACGAACTCATCAACTTGATTCTAAACATTTAAACATATCAATAATTTTTCGCTAAAACCTATGGAAGAAAAGAAAACCTGTCTTTATGACAAGCATGTGGCACTGGGCGCTCTAATGTCGCCTTTTGCTGGTTACATCATGCCCATTCAATACTCTAATATCACGGAGGAACACATGGCCGTACGCCAGGCTTGCGGTGTGTTCGACGTCAGCCACATGGGCGAAGTGCTCATCACGGGTCCTGATGCTGAACGCTACGTCAACCACATCTTCACAAACGATGTGACAGGCGCTCCCGACGGTCAGATTTTCTATGGAATGATGTGCTATCCTAATGGCGGCACCGTCGACGACCTGTTGGTCTACAAGATGGGCGCAGAGGAGTTTTTCCTTGTGATCAACGCCGCTAATATCGACAAAGACGTTGACTGGATGAAGCAGCAACTCGACGGATTCAACGTTGATTTCCAGCACCAGTCGGAATACTATGGTCAGTTGGCCGTTCAGGGTCCTGAGGCTGAGCAGGTGTGCGAGGAAGTGCTCGGGCTGGCCTGCAAGGAACTGAAGTTCTACACGGGCAAGAAACTTGCTGTCGACGGCGAGACTATCATCATCAGCCGCACTGGCTACACGGGCGAGGACGGATTCGAGATTTATGGTTCTCACGAGTTCATCGTCAATCAGTGGGATAAACTCATGGCCAGCGGACGCTGCAAGCCCTGTGGACTCGGATGTCGCGACACTCTGCGCTTCGAGGTGGGTCTGCCTCTCTATGGTGACGAACTCTCTGCAGAGATCTCTCCCGTGATGGCTGGTCTGTCGATGTTCTGCAAACTCGACAAGCCCGAGTTCATAGGCAAGGAGGCACTTGTGGAGCAGAAGACCAACGGCGTTGCCAAGCGCGTGATTGGTATCGAACTGAAGGACAAGGCTATCCCCCGTCACGGCTACGCAGTGCTGAAGGATGGTGTGCAGGTGGGCGAAGTGACCACTGGCTATCACTGTCTGTCGGTCGACAAGAGTGTCTGCATGGCTCTCGTGGAGACTCCTCATGCAAAACTCGGCACCGAACTCGAGGTTCAGATCCGCAAGAAGGTATTCCCTGGTGTAGTCGTGAAGAAGCGTTTCTACGACAAGCACTACAAGAAATAATTTGAAACAGAACATAACATTATAAAATCAATAAAAAATTATGGCAAAAGTAATTGAAGGACTCTATTACAGCGAGTCACACGAGTTTGTTCGCGTCGAAGGCGACTTCGGCTATGTAGGAATCACCGACTACGCTCAGCACGCTCTGGGCAATGTGGTTTATGTCGATATGCCCGACGTTGACGACGAGGTTACGGCTGGTGAGGAGTTTGGTGCTGTGGAGAGCGTGAAGGCTGCCAGCGACCTGATTTCGCCCGTTAGCGGAACAGTCGTTGAGGTGAACGAAGCCCTCGAGGACGAGCCCGAACTTATCAATCAGGACGCATTCGAGAACTGGATCATCAAGGTGGAACTCTCCGACAAGGCTGAACTCGAGAACCTGATGGATGCTGCAGCCTACGAGGCTATCTGCAAGTAATGAGAAACGAGTGAGCGGCGACTGAAAGGTTGTTGCTCACTTATCATTTTCAAGAAAATTCTTAACCGAATCAAATGAATTACAAGTATTTTCCACATACCGAAGAAGACCTGCAGGCAATGCTGAAGACATCTGGCGTGAAGTCGCTCGACGACCTCTATGCCGACGTGCCCGAGAGCATCCGCTTCGCCAAGGACTACGAACTGCCTGAGGCTCTTTCGGAAATCGAACTGCGCCAACTCTTCGACTCAATGGCCGAACTGAACGCTCCGTTCACCTGCTTTGCTGGTGCAGGCATCTACGACCACTATTCGCCCTCTGTGGTGCAGAATCTGGTGGAACGCTCTGAGTTTCTGACGAGTTATACTCCCTATCAGGCGGAGATCTCGCAGGGCACGCTCCACTACATCTTCGAATATCAGTCGATGATGGCTGAACTGACGGGAATGGACATCTCCAACGCCTCAATGTACGACGGTGCTACGGCTACGGCTGAGGCAGTGATGATGGCATTCGCCAGCGCAAAGAAGGCCACGAAGGTGCTCGTGTCGGCAACGGTTGACCCGAAGACACTGCGCGTCGTTGAGACCTATGCCCACTTCCACGGGATTGAGATTGTGAAGGTGGCTGCGAAGGACGGTGTTACCGACCGCGACGAACTGCGTGCCAAACTCGCTGAAGGAGGCGTTGCAGGTGTTGTGGTTCAGGCTCCAAACTACTACGGAATCATCGAGGACTTCACGGGCATTGCTGAAGCCGCTCACGAACAGAAGGCTCTGTTCATCATCAACAGCATTGCAGCCGACCTGGCTATTCTGAAGACTCCCGCTGAATGGGGAGCCGACATTGCTGTGGGCGATGGTCAGTCGCTGGGTATTCCCATGAACTTCGGAGGTCCTGGCGTAGGCTATATGTGCTGCACGGAGAAACTCATCCGCAAGATGCCCGGACGCATCGTCGGTATGACTCAGGACAATCGCGGTCAGCGTGCATTCGTACTGACTTTGCAGGCTCGTGAACAGCACATCCGTCGTCAGAAGGCTACATCGAACATCTGCTCGAACCAGAGTCTGATGGCGCTCTACGTCACGATCTATCTGTCCATCATGGGCAAGAAGGGCTTGCGCGAGGCTGCTGAGCAGTCGTATGCCGCTGCTCACTATCTCTGCGATGAACTCGTCGGAACTGGTCTCTGCAAACTCACTTACAAGCAGCCGTTCTTCAATGAGTTCTGCGTCACGTTCAACGATCTCACCGCTGACGAGATTCTGGAGGAATGCGCTCAGTGGAACTACGTCGCTGGTGTGAAAGTCGACGACCACACGCTGATGTTTGCCGTTACTGAACAGCGGACTGAAGAGGAAATCGACGACTTGGTAAACATTATTAAAGAGATGAAGAAGGAGGACGACGATGAACAATAGACTATACGGAAACCTGATTTTCGAACTTTCGAAGAGAGGTCGTCGCGGCTACTCACTGCCCAAGAATGAGTTCAAGCACAAGACCACCGAACTGCCAAAGGAACTGCTTCGCGCCGAGGAGGCTGAACTGCCTGAGTGCGACGAACTGACGGTTGTGCGCCACTACACCAACCTGAGCCACAACAATTTCGGTGTGAACGACGGATTCTATCCGCTGGGTTCGTGCACGATGAAATACAACCCCATCATCAACGAGGAGATTGCTGCGATGAAGGCCTTTGCAGGACTTCACCCACTGCAGCCCGCCGACACTTGTCAGCATGCTCTGGAACTCTACTACGTGCTGCAGACAGCGCTTGCTGAACTGACCGGACTGAGTGAGTTCACGCTGAATCCCTGCGCTGGTGCTCATGGTGAGTTGACGGGTCTGATGGTGATTCGCGCCTATCACCAGAGCCGTAACGACGAGAAGCGCACGAAGGTGCTCATTCCCGACTCGGCTCACGGAACGAATCCTGCTTCGGCAGCAGTCTGCGGACTCGACGTCGTTGAGGTGAAGAGTCTTCCCGACGGAACCGTTGATGTGGAAGACCTGAAGCGTCTGTTGGCTGAATGTGGCGAAGAGGTGGCTGCTATGATGATGACCAACCCGAACACGCTGGGCATCTTCGAGCACGCTATTCCTGAAATCACGAAACTCGTTCACGACTGCGGCGGTCTAATGTATTACGATGGTGCCAACCTGAACCCGATGCTGGGCGAATGTCGTCCGGGCGATATGGGATTCGACGTGATGCACATCAACCTTCACAAGACCTTCTCAACGCCTCATGGCGGCGGTGGTCCTGGTAGCGGTCCTGTGGGTGTTCGCGAGGGTCTGGAACAGTTCCTCCCCACTCCACGCGTGAACATTGAGGAAGACAATGAGGAAGGCGTCTATTTCCACGTTGAGACAGGCGACTACGAGAAGTCTCTCGGCAGCGTCGGCAACTTCTTCGGCAACTTCGGTGTGATGTTGAAGGCCTACACCTATATTCTCTCGCTCGGTCGTGAGAACATCAAGATGGTGGGCCCGCTCGCAACGCTGAATGCAACCTACATCAAGGAATCGCTGAAGGATGTCTACGAACTACCTATCGACGGACTCTGCAAGCACGAGTTTGTGTTTGATGGTCTGAAGGACAAGTCAACTGGAGTGACCACAATGGACGTTGCGAAGCGACTGCTCGACTACGGCTATCACGCTCCGACGATCTACTTCCCGCTGCTCTTCCACGAGAGCCTGATGATTGAGCCGACAGAGAACGAGTCGAAGGAAACGCTCGACGATTTCATTGCTGTGATGCGCAAGATTGCCGAGGAAGCCAAGAACGATCCCGAAATGGTGAAGACGGCTCCTCACAACACGCCCATCGGTCGCGTTGATGACGTGCTCGCCGCCAAGCATCCTATCGTGACCTATCGTCAAATGATCAACGACAAATAAGAAATAATTTTAGAAATGGCACAGAAAACTGACTTATTCATCATTGGCAGCGGCCCTGGTGGCTATCGTACTGCCGAGTATGCAGCCAAGAATGGTCTCCAGGTGGTCATCGTAGAGAGTGCTCACGCAGGTGGAACTTGTCTGAACTGCGGATGTATTCCGACGAAGGCTTTCTGCCACGATGCTGAACTGGCTGAACAGGGTCTTCATGTTGAATTCTCGAAGGTGGCCGAGCGCAAGCAGAAGATTGTGGAACAACTGCGCAGTGGTGTGGAAACACTCATGAAGCAGCCGGGCATCACGTTTATTCATGGTCATGCTCAGTTCCTGGACTCGAAGACTGTCGAGGTGGTTTCGACCGTTTTCCCCGAATCGTCTTCCGAGGGATGGGGCGAACCTGAGACTGTCGTTCAGCAGTTTGAACCCGATAACATCATCATTGCCTCTGGATCAAGAACGAAGATTCTGCCCATTCCTGGAATTGTTAACTACCCCTGCATCACATCGACTGAAATGCTCGACATCCAGAAGGTGCCCGAACGCCTCTGCATCATTGGCGCTGGTGTCATCGGACTGGAGTTCGCAAGTGCATTCGCCAGTTTCGGCAGCGAGGTGACAGTTGTGGAGTTCCTGAAGGAATGTCTGCCCGCAATGGACAGCGACATTGCCAAGCGACTTCGCAAACAACTCGAGAAGCGCGGCGTGACGTTCTGCATGCAGGCTGGTGTGAAGAAGGTGGAAGACAACATCGTGACCTTCGAGCGCAAGGGCAAGTTGGAGACTGTCGAGGCTGATACGATTCTCATTGCTACAGGACGCATTCCGAACATTGAGAACATGAATCTCGACAAGGCCGATATTGCCTACGACAAGTTCGGCATCAAGGTTTGTCCGGATACGTTTGAAGTGGAACGTGTGGATAACGCCAAAGGTCCCGCTCGCATCTTTGCCATTGGCGACGTGAACGGTCGTCAGTTGCTCGCACATGCTGCCACGATGCAAGGTCGCCGCGTTGTCAACACGCTGTTGGGACTTAAGGACGAAATTCGTTTCGACATAATCCCCGCCGCTGTGTTCACAAGTCCCGAGGCTGCCTGCGTGGGTCCCACTGAAGAACAGTTGAAGGAAGCGGGACGAGAGTTCACATGTCACAAGGGCTTCTATCGTTCCAACGGTAAGGCTCTGGCCATCGATGCGACTGAAGGTATTGTGAAGTTGCTGGTCGGTCCCGATGATAAGATTATCGGTTGCCACATCTTAGGCGCTCATGCTGCTGACCTTGTGCAGGAGATTGCTGCGCTGATGTGCCGCGACACAACGCTTGCCCAACTTCGCGACATCGTTCACATCCACCCGACACTCAGCGAAATCTTGCAGGACATTCAGTAAGCCTATTCCCTATCCTATTTCAAATGAACTCAGGAAGTTGCAATAACTCTACACCTAATTCAATTAAAGTGAAAAGGTTGTTATTGTAGAATCACCCCCGATTCATTTTAAGGGATAAGGAAATTACTTGAATGTGCCAAGTTTTCGGAAATCTACAAAGAGGAACAAGTTGTTTTCATCAGAAGGCAACTTGTTTCTGCTTTTTGGAAGAATTAAAATTCGTGCCAATTGTTTGGCATTATGAAGAAAATGACTTAACTTTGCATCAAATTAAATAAACCCATAAAGTAATGGTAAATATTTCTATCAAGGACATTCGGAAATCGTTTGGCGAGAACGTCGCTGTAGATATTGATTCGTTCGTCATCAACACTGGCGACATTCTTGGACTCGTTGGTAACAACGGAGCAGGTAAGACCACCTTGTTCCGTCTGATGCTCGATCTGCTGCAAGCCGATCAGGGCGAGGTTGAAATCACGGAGACTGCCGCACCTGAGCAAACGGAACAGCCTGTAGTCATCAATCCTGCCGCAAGCGAAGCGTGGAAGCAATTCACCGGCGCCTATATCGACGAAGGTTTTCTGATTGAATTCTTAACGCCAGAGGAATATTTTCAGTTTGTGGGTCAGGCAAGCGGCATTCCTTCTGCAGAGGTCGAAGAACGACTGAAGGTTTACGAACATTTCATGCAGGGAGAAGTTCTCGGGCAGAAGAAGTTGATTCGTGACCTGAGTGCAGGAAACAAGCAGAAGGTTGGAATCGTCGGTGCATTGCTCACTCAGCCGAAGTTACTCATTCTCGACGAACCCTTCAACTTCCTTGACCCTTCGTCACAGGTCATTCTGAAGCACTTGATTACTGACTACCATCAGGCAACTAAGGCCACGATTCTGATTTCGAGCCACAACCTTCAGCACACTGTTGAAATTTCAACACGCGTTGCTCTGCTTGAACACGGTCACATCGTGAAAGATTTGCCCAATAACGAAGGTAGCGCCAATCAGGAACTTGCTGAATATTTCGGCATCTAAACGACGAACTTTTTCATTCGTCGTGAGGCTGTTGTTTCCAGTATTTCTTCAAGAGAATATAGAGTGCTGCAACGACAGCAATCAGCACATAGATGATCACTACTTGTAACTTGTTCAAACTGATTTCTTCGATGCTTGAACAAGGCCATGAGGCTATGTGGTCAAGACTGAAGTTTAACATGAACGAAAGTCGCTCAAGTATTTGAACAACAATACTTTGTAATACTGATAGAGAAACACCAAAAAGAACCCCACACCCTATCATGAGGAAGTAGAATGCGGCCACATAGAGAATGATGGTGACAATCGGAATTGCTATCAGATTGGTGATGAGGAAATAGGTTGGGAAACGTCCGAAATAGAAGGCCACGAGTGGTGCTGTAAGTATCTGTGCCGAGAGGCTGACGGCAACAGTCTCTACCAACCATGCGAGTACAATCTGTTTGGGATTACCCAACCAATTCATCAGTGTATCATGAAAAAGCAGAATGCCGAGAACAGCAGTGAATGAAAGTTGGAATCCGACGTCCCAAAGGGCGAGTGGATTGGCTACGAGCATAATGATAGCCGCCAGCGAAAGAGTGTTTAGCGAGATGAGCTTTCGACCGAGTAACGCAACAAACGCGCAGACCGTAAGCATTGTGGCTGCACGGGTAACTGAAGGCGAAAGACCGACCATCAGCGAGAAAAGCCAGATGGCAGGAATCGTGAAGAATAGTCCTGTTCGCAACCAACGAAGTCGAACGAAGATGAATGTGAGCAACATATAGATGATGCTGAGATGAAGTCCCGATAATGCTAAAACGTGAGAAGCACCACTTACAGAATAAGTCTCTCGCGTATTTTTTGCAATCGCCGATTTATCGCCAAACGCCATAGCCGCTACTACTGCATATTCCTGTCCGCCGAGACCTGCATCTCTGAGCGACGATACTGCCTGCTGACGAAACTTCAACAACCGCAATCGCACTCGCCAAAGTCTTGATAACGAAGCGTTGCTGACTCGTGCGGGGTCCCAATCTTCATCCGAGATGAAGGTCGTCGAAACAACTCCCCTCACATGTAGCCAGCGCTGATAGTCGAAATGGGAATTTGCTGCAGGCAACTCTGGTTGCTCGAATCGCGAACAAGCCGCCATTCCCGAACCAACATGTAGTTGCTCATAGCGCCGCGTAAGAGAATCCCGAAGTATCGTTGCTCTCGCCAAGAACGGTTTCCCCTGCCCCATGACTATCATTTCTGCCATCACCGTTTTCCCATGAACACTGGGCTCGCTCACCAAAATGGCTTCGTAACAAACTTCATTCGCAGGAAACACGCGAGCAAGCCGCGATTCTCGCATAGAAATCAGACTACCTCCCAGACAAAACACCGCCAACAGAAGAAGGCAACTTATCAGTATCGGTCTTCCGCGAACAATGGCCGCAACCAAAGCAAAGACCGCTGTTGCCACAAACCACGAAAGCGAGGCTGTCCACCATGCCGACTGCGTCGTGAACGGCAGATGGTCACCAACAAAAATACCCAGGATAAGCACGATGGCTATCCTGAGTAATGGTATTTTTTGTAATATGTGATTTACTGATTTCAAGATTATGATCTATCAGTTCAGTTACTTTATTTCAAGATGACGAACTATCAATCCTGATATGATATCCAAACGATCGAACAGTTCTAAGTCAATAATTCAAGCGGACAAATAGTTCAGGTAATAGATTTCAAGCGGGCGAACGCTCACTTTAGAAACTATAGTTGAAGCCAAGCGACAGAAATTCCTTCAACATCCAGTAGCCGTAATCGTCATCACGTGTGCGATTGTCGTCGAATCGCGGATGAACGAAGAGTTTGGTCGAGATGTACTTGTTGAACTGGAACGAGAACATGTTTTCCCATTCATATTCCACGCGCTTGTAACTCGTGAATCCGTACATACGCGATTTCCACGAGATATTTTCGGCAATCTTCCATTCGACATCGATCGTGAATGACGAACCCGGATCAAACAACGAGTGCTTGCCGTCGTCAAGACCATGAAGCGTCGGGAACCACTTCGTTTCAGTATCGCTCTTGCGGAAGATAGTGCGGTCCACATATCGGTAGTTCAGCGCAATGGGAGAAATATTGACCGTTCCCGTCAGTTTCTTATTCAGCCATTCCACTTTGTAATCCATACCAAGTGCGAGGTTCAGGTTCAGAGGCGAAGTGAAATCCGAATAGGTACGTCTGTCATTGGGTTTCAGACCACGAGTGAACTGCGTATAGCCAATGAACTGAAGCGTGTAGTACCAATGCTTTGTGGCCTGAAGTCCAACCTTCGACGTCAGACGAATCAGGTCCTCGTTGGCCTTGAACTTATTCACCGTATCTGAGGGCGATGTCTGAAATCCGAGTTTCAGTTCGAGTTTATTGTCCCAACGCCATTTCGACTTGTTGTTGTAGTTGGCCTCAACGGTCAGGCCAGAAAGCATCGAATAGTTGCTCTCACCGCCTTTATACCAGTTACCCGACACATAGTTCTGTAGGAATTGCAGATAGGAATCGGCCTTGAACGTCCAAAAGTTCGGTTTCTTCACCTCCACATCCACCTCGGGAGTCTCAGGCTCAACGGGAACAACCACTTCAGCAACGGGTGCTGCAGCGACAGGTTTACCGACTTCTTCAGCAGGCGCAGCATACTCCTCACGCAATGTTTCTTCAGTCGACTGAACAAGATCGGGACGACGTAGATACATGGCCAGCAGCGCTGAACTCACCTCCGAAGGCGATTCGTCGAGCGATAGCATTTCGTGGGCCACACTACCGTAATAAGTGAACGGCAGGAAGAGTTGTGGAATCTGTGTCGTCAATGGTGTTGAGGCAGACTGTGCCGACGCAAACTGACAGGAAAAGCCGAAAAGAACGGCTGCAATCAATGCAATTTTCTGTTTCATATTGGTACGAATTTTGTGCAAAGTTACAAATTATTTACGAATAATGAAATAAGTTTTTAGAAATTATGGCCGAATTTTTGCCAGTTTCAGGAAAAAGCAGTAATTTTGCACTTTAATTGGGCTATCAGTTATTATTTAATAATGTGTAACCATTTGCAATGACTGAAAACACGCCCATTCTCGTCCATCGATATGCAGACTCCATTACGAGGAAAAACTTCATCACGGGCGCGAATGTTTACATCACAATTCAATAAGAAAAAAGTAAAAATCATTTTAAATACGATCATCGTAATTCACAGAAATGGATAAGAATACAACTACAGGATTCATCCTCATTGCACTTGTGCTGATTGGTTTCAGTTATTTCAACCGCCCCTCTGCTGAAGAGCAGCGTGCTGCCTTTGTTCAAGACTCCATCGCGCAAGTTGCCCGACTTAATGCAGAAAAAAAACAGCAGGCCGAGGCCGCAGCAAAAGCCGCAGAGGCTAAACTGAAAGCCGAACAGGACACTACAGCTCTTTTCCACAACGCCCTGAAGGGTTCCGCTCAGGACATCGTTCTGAAGAACGAGAAGGTGGAACTGACGCTCAACACCAAGGGTGCAACAGTCGTGAAGGCTGTCGTGAAAGGCTTCAAGGATCGTCAGGGAAATCCCGACGTGACACTCTTCAACGGTAAGGAGCAGAGCCTGAACTATATGCTTGCCGCCAAGGAAAGCAATATTGCCACAAAGGATCTCTTTTTTGAGCCAACCAACGTGAGCGATACGACCGTTACCTTCACCGCTCAGGCTGGCGAGGGTAAGTCGATTGTGATGAACTATCAACTCGGTCGCGACTATATGCTCCACATGCAGATGCAGGTGCTCGGCATGTCTGGCCTGTTCTCGCCCAACACCCAGTCAATGGACGTCGACTGGCAGGAACTCTGCCCACAGCAGGAGCGCGGCTTCACGTTTGAGAACCGCTATTGCACACTTACCTATAAGGAGAAGGAAGGTTCTACTGACCACCTGAGCGAGACTTCTGAGAAGCGCGACTCCGAGATTGAGGAGGCACTCGACTGGGTTGCCTTCAAGGATCAGTTTTTCTCTACCATTATGATTGCCAAGAATGATTTCCTGGAGAAATCACTCATGACGAGCATTCCTCAGGAGAAGGGTTCTGGCTATCTGAAGCAGTTCCAGGCAAAGATGAAGACTTTCTTCGACCCCAGCGGTCAGAAGCCTTCGGAGTTTGAGTTCTACTATGGTCCCAACGACTTCCGCAAATTGCAGGCCGTCGAGACCGAGAGCACATTCGGCAAGGATCTTAAGATGAAGAAACTCGTTTATCTCGGCTGGCCTATCGTCCGCTGGATCAACCGATTCTTCACCATCTACGTGTTCGACTTCCTCACAGGATTAGGTCTGAACATGGGTATCGTACTCATCTTGATCACGCTGCTACTCAAGGCTATCACCTATCCACTGGTGAAGAAAAGTTATATGTCTTCGGCCAAGATGCGCGTGCTGAAGCCGAAACTCGAGGAGGCAACCAAGCAATACAATGCTCCCGAGGACCAGATGCAGAAGCAGCAGGCCATGATGCAGGAGTATGCGAAATATGGCGTCTCGCCCCTCTCGGGCTGTCTGCCTATGCTCATTCAGATGCCTATCTGGATTGCGATGTTCAATTTCGTGCCTAACGCTATCCAACTACGCGGTGAGAAGTTCCTGTGGATTGACGACCTCTCCACTTACGACCCCATCGTAGAATGGCAGACCAACATCTGGGGTATTGGCGACCACTTGTCTCTGACGTGTATTCTCTTCTGCGTTGCAAACATACTCTATTCGTTTATGACGATGCGCCAGCAGAAGGACCAGATGGTAGGTCAGCAGGCTGAGCAGATGAAGATGATGCAGTGGATGATGTATCTCATGCCGCTCATGTTCTTCTTCATGTTCAATGACTACAGTTCCGGTCTGAACTTCTACTACTTCATTTCACTCTTCTTCTCTGCAGCCATTATGTTCATACTCCGCAAGACCACAAACGATGAGAAACTTCTCGCAAAACTCGAGGCTCGCTATCAGGAGAACAAGAACAATCCTCAGAAGAAACTCGGCGGTCTCGCAGGTCGTCTGCAGGCTATGCAAGAGGAACAGGAGCGCATGCAGAAGGAGCGCGACGAACTTCGCAGAAGAAGACTCAATAAGGGAAAATAAGCAATAACACATATATATGAGGAAGATAGGATTCGACAACGAGAAATATCTGAAGATACAGTCAGAACACATCAAGGAGCGCATCGCCCAGTTCGACGGAAAACTTTATTTGGAACTCGGCGGTAAACTCTTCGACGACCACCATGCCTCCCGTGTTCTTCCCGGTTTCAAGCCCGATAGCAAACTCCGCATGCTCGCCCAACTTCGCGAAAGCATCGAGATTGTGATTGTGGTCAGTGCCAATGACATCGAGAAGAACAAAGTGCGTGCCGACCTCGGTATCACCTACGACGAGGATGTACTCCGTCTGCGCGATGAGTTCATGCGCCGCGACTTCATGGTGGGCTCGGTCGTCATCACCCATTACAATGGTCAGCATGCGGCCATTCAGTTCTGTCACCGACTCGAGCGTATGGGTATCAAGTCCTATTTCCATTACCCCATCGACGGCTATCCTCACAACGTCGAACTGATTGCATCTGACGAGGGATTCGGCAAGAACGACTTCGTTGAGACCACGCGTCCGCTCGTCATAGTGACTGCTCCGGGTCCTGGTAGCGGCAAGATGGCAACCTGCCTCTCCCAACTCTACAACGAGAACAAGCGAGGAACTCGTGCCGGCTATGCGAAGTTCGAGACGTTCCCTGTCTGGAACCTTCCGCTAAAGCACCCCGTCAACATTGCCTATGAGGCAGCCACAGCCGATCTGGACGATGTGAACATGATTGACCCGTTCCATCTTGAGGCCTATGGCAAGACCGCCATCAACTACAACCGCGACATCGAGATTTTCCCCGTTCTCAACACGCTCTTCGAAGGCATCTATGGCGAGAATCCCTACAAGTCGCCAACTGATATGGGCGTCAACATGGTGGGCTTCTGCATCTGCGACGATGAGGTCTGCTGCGATGCTTCGCGCGACGAGATCATCCGCCGATTCTACGATGCTACCAACAAAATGGCCGATGGAGCCGACAACGAGAACGAGGTGAACAAGATACGCCTGTTGTTCAATCAGGCCAAGATTTCTACAGCCACTCGCAAGGTCACTGTTGCTGCCTATGAGCGCAAGATTCAGAGCGGACATACCGCTGCTGCAATGGAACTCGAGGACGGAACCATCATTACGGCTAAATCTACGCCCCTGCTGGGTTGTTGTGCCGCGCTGTTGCTCAACGTCACCAAGCATCTTGCAGGAATCGACCACGAGGTGAAACTCATTCCACAGAGCATGATTGAGCCAATTCAGAAGACCAAGATTGAATATCTCGGTGGACGCAACCCACGTCTGCACACCGACGAGGTGCTTGTGGCGCTTAGCGTTCTCTCCCAGCACGATGAGAATTGTCGGCGTGCGCTTGAGCAGTTGCCTCAGTTGCGCGACTGTCAGGTTCACACGACAGTGATGCTGAGCGAAGTCGACCGCAAGATCTTCAAGAAACTTGGCTGTGGACTCACCTGCGACCCAGTCAAAAAGAAATAGAATCCTTCTGGCGCCCTTCATCGGGCGTCAAACATTTATACCGATCACTTTAACTCACAATCCAACATGAATTCCCTAAAAGCACTCGCCCTGGCCGCTCTGCTGGCCTTAGGCACCACCGTTCAAGCACAACCCATGATTCAGAAGAACAATATTCGTTTGCAAACCGACCGCATGACTCCCGAGGCTCTTTGGGCTATGGGACGCATTGGCGGACACGCAGCCTCGCCCGACGGCAAGCACATTGTCTACAATGTGGCTTACTACAGCGTGAAGGAAAACAAGAGCCACCATATTCTATATATGATGGACGCTGATGGTCAGAACCAGCGTAAACTTACTACCTCAACTAAGAACGAGACTGATGCGTCGTGGCTCAGTAACGACCGAATCGCCTTCATTACGGGTGGTGAAGTCTGGTCGATGAACATCGATGGCACCAACCGCCAACAACTTTCCAAGACGGAGGGTGCTGTAGAGGGTTATCTCTTCTCGCCTGACAAGCAGAAGGTTATCCTCCTGAAGTCGCTCCCCTATCACGGAAGCATTCAGAAGAATCCTGACGATCTGCCTAAGGCTACAGGCCGTCTGGTCACCGATATGAACTATCGTCACTGGGATCACTACGTGGAGACCATCACTCATCCCTTCGTGGCTCAAGTCGCTGCCGACGGTACAATCGGTGATTCAGAGGACATCCTCGACGGAATGCCTTACGAGTGCCCGATGGCTCCCTTCGGTGGCATTGAGCAACTCGCTTGGAGCACAGACTCGAAGAAGATTGCCTACACCTGTCGCATGAAGGAAGGTGTGGCCTACGCCATTAGCACCGACTCTGATATTTTCCTCTATGACCTCGAGGCTGAGGAAGGAACCATCGACCGCAACCGCAACCTCTGTAAGGAGGGTGTAGATCTGCCGAACGATCCGTTTGCTACTGATCCCAACTGGCGTGTTGATGCCACGAAGACGATGAAGCATCAGCGCATCAACCATATGGGCGAAGACCTGAATGTAGGCTACGACCAGAACCCGAAGTTCTCACCCGATGGCCGCTATATCGCTTGGCTCTCTATGGAGCGCGACGGCTATGAGAGCGATCGTCAGCGTCTCTGCTGCTACGACCTTCAGACGGGAGAGAAGCGCTATCTGACAGAATCATTTGACTCTAATGTCGATGACTTCTGCTGGAGCGACAACACCAAGGACGCACTTATCTATTTCATCGGTGTCTGGCACGCTACGGAGAATCTCTATGCTGTTCGCATTGAGGGCAAGGGTGCCAAGAGCAAGCCACAGGTCATCCAACTCACCAACGACTGCGCTGACTTTGGTTCCGTTCAGTTGATGAACAACGGCAAGCAACTGCTCATGGAGCGTCACGACTATTTCCATCCTGCCGATCTCTATGTCGTTACACCCAACACGAAGAAGCCTGAGCGTACTGATATTCGTCAGATTACCAACGAGAACAAGCATATCCTCGACCAACTCGCAAGCGGCTCTTGTGAACAGCGCTGGGTGAAGACCACTGATGGCAAGGAAATGCTCTACTGGGTCATCCTGCCGCCTCACTTCGACGCCAACAAGAAGTACCCAACCCTGCTCTTCTGTGAGGGTGGTCCTCAGAGCCCCGTCTCTCAGTTCTGGTCGTATCGTTGGAACTTCATGATTATGGCTTCTCAGGGCTACGTCATCATTGCTCCGAATCGTCACGGCCTTCCAGGCTTCGGTTCTGAGTGGTGCGAGGAAATCTCTGGCGACTGGACGGGACAATGTATGGACGACTATCTGACGGCTATTGATGATGCAGCAGAGAATCTGCCTTATGTTGATAAGGATCGCCTCGCCGCAGTCGGTGCTTCCTTCGGTGGATTCAGTGTCTACTATCTCGCTGGTCACCACGACAAGCGCTTCAAGTGCTTCATCGCTCACGACGGAGCCTTCAATCTCGAGTCGATGTACACTGACACCGAGGAGGTTTGGTTCTCCAACTGGGAATACGAGGACGCCTATTGGAATAAGGATCTTTCTCAGAATGCCAAGAAGACCTACGAGAATTCACCCCACCGCTTTGTCGACAAGTGGGACACCCCGATTCTCTGCATTCATGGTGAACTCGATTATCGCATCAATGCCAATCAGGGTATGGGAGCATTCAATGCAGCCCGTCTACGCGGCATTCCTGCAGAACTCCTTATCTTCCCCGACGAAAACCACTGGGTACTCAAACCCCAGAACGGTGTTCTCTGGCAGCGCACTTATTTCAACTGGCTCCAGCGTTGGCTGAAATAATCCATTTTCATACAAAGAATAATAGAATCCCCATAGCCCGCTATGGGGATTTTTAGTTCCTAATTAATAACTAACTGAATCTCTCTCAACTATGGCCGCATTCCTCATGGAAAATACTCAATCATTACTAATTACTAATTGCTAATTACTAATTTCTCATTACTCATTATATAAAGCATACCTTTTGACCATAGAAAGCATACCTTTCTATGTTACAGAGATGTGCTTTATACCCCTATAAAGGACACCTTTGTATGGTAGAAAGGTCACCTCTGTATGGTAGAAAGGTCACCTCTGTATAGTCTGAAGGATAACTTTCTATGGGCAAAAAAGATTATTATGTATTATCACAAAGATTGCTTCAAAACCATTTAGAGTTAATGACAAGAGTTTGTCGATTAAATAATACAAAAAAGTGAGCCAATTTGTTACACAATTATGAAGTAAAAAAATGTGTAACAGAAGTGTAACAGAAGTGTAACAAGACTAAATAATTGATTATCAATTAGTTATATTATATTTTTACTCTTTGTTACACTGTTACACTTAAAAGTAGAAAAATTAGGGGTTAAGAAAAAAAATAAAGATATAGCAGG